>NC_005085.1:3900000-4200000 GCF_000007705.1 Chromobacterium violaceum ATCC 12472 | reverse complement strand
TCGCCTATTTGAGCGAGCGGCTGCAAAGCTGCGCCGAATTCCTGGTGCTGCCGCAGGCGACGCCGGGTTCGGACCCGTCCTGGTTCGGCTTCCCGCTGACGCTGAAGCCGGAGGCGCAGCTCAGCCGGGTCGACCTGCTGCACTACCTGGACCAGCACCGCATCGGCACCCGGCTGCTGTTCGCCGGCAACCTGACCCGGCAGCCCTATATGCAAGGCCGGAACTACCGCTGCGCGACGCCGCTGCCGGTGACCGACCGCATCATGAACGACACCTTCTGGATCGGCCTCTATCCGGGCTTGAGCCGGGAGATGCTGGATTTCACCGTCGAGAAGCTGGAAACCTTCCTCGGCGCCAACTTCGACTAGAGAGGCCCATCATGAGCAAGCCGCTATTCATCTTCGAGATGGCCAACAACCACATGGGCAACGTCGAGCACGGCGTCGCGCTGATCCGCGCCATCCGCGAATCCTGCCAGGGCTTCGATTTCGACTTCGGCTTCAAGCTGCAGTACCGCAACCTGGACACCTTCATCCATTCCAGCTTCAAGGGCCGCGACGACGTCAAGTACGTGAAGCGTTTCGAGGAGACCCGGCTGCAGCCGGAACAGATGCAAAAGCTGGTGGCCGAGATGAAGGCCAACGGCTTCAAGGCGATCTGCACCCCGTTCGACGAGGAATCGGTGGACCTGATCGAAGCGCACGGCATCGAGATCATCAAGATCGCCAGTTGCTCGTTCACCGATTGGCCCCTGCTGGAGCGCATCGCCCGCAGCGACAAGCCGGTGGTGGCGTCCACCGCCGGCGCGCGGCGCGAGGACATCGACAAGGTGGTCAGCTTCATGCTGCATCGCGGCAAGGATCTGACCATCATGCACTGTGTGGCCGAGTACCCGACGCCGGACGACCATCTGCACCTGGCGCGGATCAAGACGTTGCGCCAGCAGTACGCCGGCGTGCGCATCGGCTACTCCACCCACGAAGACCCGGACTTGATGGAACCCATCATGCTGGCGGTCGCCCAGGGCGCGACGGTGTTCGAGAAGCATGTGGGCCTGCCCACCGACCAGTACGGCATCAACAATTACTCCGCCAATCCGGAGCAGGTCCGCCGCTGGCTGGCCGCCGCCGCGCGCGCGCTGGCCATGCTGGGCGATGGCGAGGACGACGCGGTGTCGGAGACCGAGCAAGCCAGCCTGCGCTCGCTGCGCCGCGGCGTGTTCGCCACCCGGCCGGTCGCGGCCGGCGAGGCGCTGACCGCCGACAATGTCAGCTTCGCCTTCCCGCCGGTGGAAGGGCAACTGACCGCCAACGAATGGTCCAAATATGTCCGCTACACCGCCAAGACGCCGATCGCCGCCGACGCGCCCGTGATGGCCGCCGATCTGGAGCCGGTGAACCTGCGCGACAAGGTGCAGAAGGCGGTGGAGGCGGTGAAGGCCTTGTTCAAGCGCGGCAAGATCGTGGTGCCGGGCCGCTCCGAGCTGGAAATCTCCCACCATTACGGCATGGAGCATTTCCACGAATACGGCCTGACCATGGTGACCGTGGTCAACCGCGAATACTGCAAGAAGCTGATCGTGATGCTGCCGGGCCAGACCCATCCGGAGCAGTACCACCACAAGAAGGAAGAAACCTTCATCGTGCTCTACGGCGAGATGACCATCTGGCTGGACGACGAGGAGCGCCAGGCCCAGGCCGGCGACGTGATCACCGTGCAGCGCGGCGTGCGCCACCGCTTCCATTCGCGCAATGGCGTGGTGTTCGAGGAGATCTCGTCCACCCATTACGTCGACGATTCCTACTATACCGACGAGCGGATCAGCGCCAACCAGGACCGCAAGACCCGCCTGACCTACTGGATGTGAGCATGAGCGCAAAACTTGTCCGCCTGGCGGACTACGTGATGGATTTCCTGGCCGCGCGCGGCGTGCGCCACGTGTTTCTGCTGCCGGGCGGCGGCGCGATGCATCTGAACGACGCGCTGGCGCAGCAGCCCGACATCGCCGCCGTCCATTGCCATCATGAGCAGGCCTGCGGCATCGCCGCCGAGGCCTACGGCCGGCTGGCCGAGCGCACCGGCGTGGCCATGGTGACCACCGGCCCCGGCGCCACCAACATCCTGACGCCGGTGGCCGGCGCCTGGATCGAATCGCTGCCGCTGCTGGTGATTTCCGGCCAGGTGAAGCGCGCCGACCTGCTGCAGGGCAGCGGCCTGCGCCAGAAGGGCGTGCAGGAAGTGGATGTCGTGTCCATGGCCAAGCCGGTGACCAAGTACGCGGTCACCGTCACCGATCCGCAAGCCATCCGCCAGCATCTGGAGGAGGCGCTCTATCTGGCGCACAGCGGCCGTCCCGGCCCGGTGTGGCTGGACATCCCGCTGGACGTGCAGGCCGCGCCCATCGATCCGGCCACGCTGCCGGGCTGGCAACCGGAAGGCGAAACCGCGCCGGCCGCGCAAGACCATGTCGCCGCCATCGCCGATCTGTTGAAGCAGGCCGAGCGGCCGCTGATCCTGGCCGGCCACGGCGTGCGCATTGCCGGCGGCGCCGACGCGCTGCGCCGGCTCAGCGAAACGCTGCAAGTGCCGGTGGCCGCCACCTGGAACGCGATGGACCTGATGCCGTGGGACAGCCCGCTGTGCGCCGGCCGTCCCGGCGTGGTGGCGCTGCGTCCCGGCAACTTCGCGGTGCAGAACTGCGACCTGTTGATCGCCATCGGCACCCGCCTCGACAACATCCTCACCGCCTATAACCCCAAGGGCTTCGCCCGCGCCGCGCGCAAGGTGGTGGTGGACGTCGACGCCGCCGAGATCGCCAAGCTGGAGATGGAGATCGACCTGCCGTTGGCGATGGACGCCAAGGCCTGCCTGGAGGGCCTGCTGGCGGCCGTCGAGCGCCTGCCCAAGGCCAAGTGGCAGTCATGGCTGGACCGCTGCGCCGACTGGAAGCGCCGCTACCCGGTGCAGGACGGCGCGCCGTTCCCGACCTCCGGCCAGATCAGCCACTATCACTTCGTCGACGCGCTGTCCGACGCCGCGCCGGAAAACACGCTGATTTCCACCGGCAGCTCCGGCCTGGCGGTCGAGGTGTTCTACACCGTGTTCCGCAACAAGCCGGGCCAGCGCGTATTTCTGACTTCGGGCCTGGGATCGATGGGCTACGGCCTGCCGGCGGCGATAGGCGCCTGCCTGGGCAACGGCTCCAGGCCGATGATCGCGTTGGAAAGCGACGGCAGCCTGCAACTGAACCTGCAGGAGCTTGCGACGCTGAAGGCGCTGCGACTGCCCATCCGCCTGTTCATCATGAACAACAACGGCTACGCCTCCATCCGCAACACCCAGCGCAATTATTTCGACAGCCGCTATGTCGGCACCGGGCCCGAAGCCGGCGTGCTGATCCCGGACCTGCTGGAGCTGGCCGAGGCCTACGGCCTGCCTGCGGTGCGCATCGAACGCGTCGAGGAGCTGGCGGAAGGATTGGCCAAGGTGATGGCGCATCCGGGACCGATTCTGTGCGACGTGCGGCTGAACGAGAACGAAACGCTGCAGCCCAAGGCCGCCGCGCTGCCGCAGCCGGACGGCTCCATGCTGTCGATGCCGCTGGAAGACATGTCGCCGCTGCTGCCGCTGGAGCAGCTGCGCGCGGAAATGCTGATTCCGCTGCTGCCGGCGTCGGAAGCCGCCAAGCGGGGCGTTTGAGCGATGGCCGCTGCGATCGATCACTGCCGCCTCTGCGCGCAGCCGCTGTTTGATCAGCCCTTGCTGGTGCAGGACGACATGCCCGCCGCCGCCCAGGGGCTGCCGAGCGCCGAGCAGCTGCCCGGCGACCGCGGCGTCAGGCTTGCGCTGCGCCAATGCGGCGGCTGCGGCCTGGTGCAGCTGGATGCCGAGCCGGTGCCGTACTGGCGCGACGTGATCCGCGCCGCCGGCATTTCGCCGGAAATGCGCGATTTCCGGCTGGAGCAATTCGGCGGCTGGTTGGCCGAGCATGGCCTGACAGGCCGCAAGGTGCTGGAAGTGGGCTGCGGCCGCGGCGAGTATCTGTCGCTGCTGGCCGAGGCCGGCGCCGACGCCTACGGCGTCGAGCATCTGCCGGCGTCGGTGGACGCCTGCCGCCAGGCAGGGCTGAGGGTGGAGCAGGGCTTTGTCGACGGCCCGGACACGCGGCTGGCCGCGGGCCCGTTCGACGGCTTCATGATCCTGAATTTCCTCGAGCATATCCCTGCCGCCCATCGGACCTTGCAGGGCATCGCCGCCAACCTGGCCGACGGCGCCGTCGGCATGGTGGAGGTGCCCAACTTCGACATGATCATAGCGAAGGGCCTGTTCGCCGAGTTTATCCCGGACCACCTGTTCTACTTCACCGAGCGCACGCTGGCGCGGCTGCTGGAGGCCAACGGCTTCGAGGTGCTGGACTGCCGCGCCGCCTGGCACGACTACGTGCTGTCGGCCACGGTCAGGAAGCGCCGCCCACAGGACCTGTCGGCGCTGGCCGCCTGCCAGGGCGCGCTGCGCGCGTCGTTCGACGGCTTCCTCGGCCGCTTCGAACCCGGCCGGGTGGCGATCTGGGGCGCGGGCCACCAGGCGCTGGCGCTGATCAGCCTGATGGGCATCGCCGGCCGCATCCGCTACGTGCTGGATTCCGCGCCGTTCAAGCAGGGGCGCTACACGCCGGCCACCCACCTGCCCATCGTGCCGCCGGCGCGGCTGGATGACGGCGAGGTGGACGCGGTCATCGTGCTGGCGGCCAGCTACAGCGCGGAAGTGGTGCGGCAGATCCGCGCCCGCCACGGCGAGCGCTTCGCTATCGCCGTGCTGGACGGCGATGCGCTGCGAACCCCGGCTCCGGAGGCCTGACCATGCCGCGTCAACCATCGGTTCCCCGCGAGGCGATGCAGCAGGCGATCGAAACCCTGCGCGAAGCGGTGGGATCGGCGCGCGATGGGTTGCCGGAAGAGGTGTTCCTGTTCGTCAGCAGCCTGACGCCCATGGTCAACGTCGACCTGCTGATCCGCGACGAGGAAGGGCGCACGCTGCTGACCTGGCGGCACGACCGTTTCTACGGTCCGGGCTGGCATATTCCCGGCGGCATCATACGCTTCAAGGAGAGTTCGGCCGAGCGCATCGCCGCGGTGGCGGCCAAGGAGCTCGGCGCCGAGGTCGGCTTCGACCCGCGCCCGCTGTGCCAGCACGAGATCGTCAACCACAGCCGCGACGTCCGCGGGCATTTCATTTCGCTGCTGCACGCATGCCGGCTGCTGACGCCGCCGGACGAGGCGAGACGCTTCGACCCGTCGGCGCCGCGCGACGGCGACTGGGCCTGGCATCAGGGCTGCCCGGACGATCTGATCCGGGTGCACGAGATCTACCGCGCCTTCATCGATGGCGCGGAAGCCGGCAGTCCGCTTCCTTCGGCTCAAGTTTCGCTGGGAAAAGCCGAAAATCATATAAGAAATGCTGATACAGAAAACCAGGCGGCGCGCTAATCCGGCACGGCCTCTCTGATACACTCGAAATACTTGCAAAGCCCTGCCGGCGCGCGTGCGGACGGCGGGGATGGAAAGACCTGGAGATACCCACATGAATGCTCCCCTGGAAACCGCGAACTTGGCCTTGAGCCAGGCAGAGCAGGCGAAACGCAACGACCTCGCGCAGCGCAAGCCGTACATCGCGGCCAAGCTGGCGCGCATCGCGGAAATGGAAGAGCGCGGGGAGATCAGCCCCATCATCCGGCTGGAGAAGAGCTATCTGTGCAACTTCAAGTGCACGCACTGCTCGGCCGAATACTACATGGACCGCCACCTGAAGAACGTGATCAAGGTGGTGGACACCCGCAGCAAGATGGAATACGAGGACATCCGCAACCTGTCCCGCCAAGCGGACGAATTGGGCCTGGCCCGCTTCGTGATCACCGGCGGCGAGCCGCTGGTGATGAAGGATCTGGACGATGTCGTCGCCGCCATCGATCCCGAAAAGCATTATGTGATCGTCGACAGCAACGGCTGGTTTCTCGACCTGGAGCGCGCCAAGCATCTGAAGTCCATCGGCGTGGAAAAGATCCAGCTGTCGCTGGACAGCTTCGTCGAGAAGGACCACGACAATTTCCGCAACAAGCCCGGCTCGTACAAGCGGGTGATCCGCGCGGTGGACGCCTGCCTGGACGCCGGCCTCAATCTGATCCTGTCGACCGTGCTGGTCAAGGGCCGGGCCAAGAGCAAGGAATTCCGCCAGATGTGCGAGTACGCGACCCAGCGCGGCTTCGGACTGTACGTGTCCTACGCCAAGCCCACCGGATCGTGCACCGAGCACCCGGAATTCGTCATCGACAAGGAAGACGCCGACATCCTGCGCCAGATGGAGAAGGAGTACAACGTCTTCACCCACATGACGCCTTCCTACGGCTCGCACAAGGGCTGCATCACGGTCAAGGGCATCATCACCGTCACCTCCACCATGGAAGTGACGCCGTGCCCGTACATCGATTTCTCCATCGGCAACCTGCGCGAAACCCCGCTGAAGGAAGTGCTGGCGCGCGGCATGCGCAACCCGTGGCTGGGGCCGCACCGGCCCGACTGCCTGATCGGCGAAGACCCGAAATTCATCAAGATCCACACGGAAAAGACCGCGGGCGCCAAATTCCTGCCGCTGCCGTGGGGACAGGGCTTCTCCGACGAAGATTCGCTGTACGACTGAGACGGCACGACCCACAGAACACGGTAAAGGCTTTACCCGATGAACGCACCAGACATGATTCAAACCGCGCAGCGCTTCGACGCCCACGGCCGCTGCCTGCCGCACGAGGCCACCCAAGCCGCCTGCCATCGCCAGACCCGGCGCTATTTCCTGCCGACCCAGCCGGCGCTGGACTACGCCGCCATCCACCAACGCATCGTCGGCCAGCTCGGCGACGCCGGCGTGGATGCGGCCGAGTTCGAGCGCCGCGCGCGCGACGTGCTGGCCCGCCTGGCGGACGACGAAGCCACCCGCGGCATCCTGAACGGCCCGCACGCGCCCTTCCTGCTGCCGGCGGCCAGCCACGGCGACATCGGCGAGGCGCTGGAGAGCCGTTATCTGCCGGCCGTGGAGCGGGCCTATGCCCAAGCGCTGCCGGAATACAGTTTCTCCAACCATCACAAGGCCGGCCTCGCCGGCAAGCTGACGCCGGCGGAGGGATCTCGCCACCAGCGCCTGATCGACGCGATGGCGAGCGGTCCGGTGGTGGGCGTCTACTTTCCCTGCCTGCTGGAGTATTCGATTCCGGCGGCGATCGAGCAGATGGCTAGCCTGCCCGAGCCTTTCCTGCTGGCCGGCGGTTACGATACCGCCGCCGCCTTCATCGGCTCCCCCGACCTGCTGCTGCGCAAGGACGGCTATCCGCCGCTGCTGTGGCTGGCCGGACTCGATGGCGAGAAGGAGGGCATCGGCTATCATTTCGAAGCCTACGGCTACGATCTCACCTTCAATCGCCGCGTCCATCAGGGCATGGCGGCCGAATACTGGGCCAGCGGCCTGGTCGTCCTGGCCGGGTAGGTCGGCCGCATGCCCGCAGACCGCCGCGCCGCGGAGCCGCGCCGCGCGCTGAACGACGATCTGGACGCCATCCTCGCGCGCAAGCCCGAGGTGTGGGAGAGCCTGCGCGGCGCCTCGCTGTTCATCAGCGGCGGCACCGGCTGGTTCGGCCGCTGGCTGCTGGAGGCCATCGCCCACGCCAACGCCCGGCTGGGAACGGATATCCGCGTGCTGGCGCTCAGCCGCGATCCGGGCGCCTTCGCGCGCCGCGCGCCGCACCTGGCGTCCAATCCCGCCATCCGCTTCCACATCGGCGACGTCCGCGACTTCGACTTTCCCCGCGAGCGCTTCACCCATGTCCTCCACGCGGCCACCACGTCGGCGCATGAAACCTTCAACGGCGAAAGTCCGCTGGGCAAGTTCGACACCCTAGTGAGCGGTACCCGGCGCGTGCTGGATTTCGCGGCGGAGGCCGGTGTCCGGCATTTCCTGTTCACCAGCTCCGGCGCGGCCTACGGTCCGTCGCCGCGCGGCCTGCCGTTGCGGGAGGACGACGTCTGCGCGCCGGACACCATGGACCCGATGACGGCCTTGGGGCAGGCCAAGCGCGCGGCGGAGTTCCTGTGCGCCGCTTATGCCCGGCAATATGGCTGGCATCTGAGCGCCGCCCGCTGTTTCGCCTTCGTCGGGCCTTTCATGCCGCTGGACATCCATTATGCGATCGGCAATTTCATCCAGTGCGCGCTGCAAGGAGAGCCTATCATCATCAATGGAGATGGCTCTCCGGTCCGTTCCTATCTGTACATGGGCGACTTGGTGGTCTGGCTGATGACGCTGCTGCAACGCGAGGGGGCGGCCGAGGTCTTCAACGTCGGATCGGATGAGGCCATCGACATCGCGGCGCTGGCGAACCGGGTCCGGGACCGGCTGAATCCGGGCGTGGAGGTGCGCATCCTGGGCCGCTCCGACGCCAGCGTCGGCAACCCGGTCCGCAACCTGTACCTGCCCGACATCGGCAGGGCGCGGGAGAGGCTGGGCCTGGAGCCCTGGACTTCGCTGGACGATGCCATCCGGTTTTCGGCCGACGCGTTTCAACAGGCATGATATTGTCTGCTAGCCGGCTTGGCCGGTTGGCGTTCTTGTTCCGGGCGGGCCGAGGCGGCAGGCTGGAGCAAGGGATACACGAAAGCAAGCGAACATGCAGATCGAAAAAAAATTCTACAACGAGAAGCACCGGCCTTATTACATCTGCGCGCCAGGATTTACCCGGGTCTCCAACGGCGTGCGCGCCATGCACCTGTTGTGCCATTACCTGAACAAGCTGGGGGAGGAGGCGTATGTCTTCACTCCGGAGACCGATCCCAAGCTCAGGACGCCCTACCTGACCCAGGACATCGTCGACCGCCACAAGGCGACCAAGCGTTCGCCCATCGTTGTCTATCCCGAAGTGCTGCATGGCAATCCGCTCAACGCGACCTCGGTGGTGCGCTACATCCTCAACCACCCGGGTTTGCTCGGAGGACCCAAGGATTATCCGGAATCGGACATGCTGGTGTTCTGGCATCAGGACTACGTGGACTTCGCCAAGTATGCCGATCCGTCCTACATCTTCATCCCGTCCATCGATACCGGCATCTTCAATAACGACGACAATCCGCATGATGATGAACGCCACCTGACGCTGGTTTACCCCGGGCGTTACAAGACCGCGGAGCAGGATTTTCCCGAGCTGTTCAAGGACTCCACCGTCATCACCTATGACTGGCCGCAAAGCCATGAGGAGTTGGCGGCGCTGCTGAGGCAGGGCAGGGTGGTGTACACCTTCGCCAACTCCGCGATCATCTCCGAGGCGCTGCTGTGCGGCTGCCCGGTGGTGATCAAGGAAACCGTGTATTCCAAGAAGCCGGAGGAGCGCGCAGGGGTGGCGCTGGGCCTGGCCTTGCCGGGCGCGACATTCGACGACACGCCGGAAGGCATTGCCGCCGCGCATGCCAAGACGGTGGAATACCAGCAGGTGTATCACCAGTACCAGCTTGAGCTGCTGGGACAGCTCGAGCACTTCATCGATCGTTCCCAACTGCTGCCGCAAGGCGCCGGCAACGAAGTGGTGCTGCCCTCCTTCCAGCCGCAGGCGGCGCCGGTCAGCCAGGAGGAGGCCAGCTACGATGCCTGGATGCGTCGTCATGCCTTGACGCCGGCATCGGCGCAGCTTCATGCAGAGAGGATGATCCGCAGCTGGAGCGGACAGCCGCGTTTCATCATCCTGATGCCTTTGACGATGGATGGTTTGCCGGATGCGATCAGATCGATCAATTCCCTATCCCAGCAGTTGTACAAGCAATGGCAGCTGATTCTGGTCGCCGATTTCGACGAGCCCAGCGCGGTGTTCCAGAACTCCGAAATACTGGGCTGGCTGCGCATAGACAATGCCCGCGACCCCGCGCAACTGACCCAGGCCTATGCGGCCGTGCTGGGGGCATTGCCTTGCGATTGGATGGGCATTTTGCCGCCGGGGGCGGAGCTGGAGCCGCATGCCCTGATCGCGCTTGGCGATTATGCCGCCTTGAATCCTGCCTGGCAGGCGATTTACAGCGACAGCGACATCATTTCGCGGAACGGCAAACGCAGCCAGCCGGCCTTCAAGCCGGATTTCAATCTGGACTTGTTGCGGGGGAGCGACTATGTCGGCGACGGCGCCTGGTTCCGCGCCGAGGCTCTGCAGGAGATCGGCGCTTTCGCCGAGGCGCCGGACGCCGACAGCTACGATGCCCTGTTGCGCATCCATGACCGCTACGGCGCGATGGTGATAGGCCACATCCCCGACATGCTGCTGCATGCGCCGTCCCGCGGGACGGCGGACGGCTCGGGCCAGCGTGCCGCCTTGGACGCCCATCTGGCCCGCAACGGCGGCGGCGCGGACATCGAGGCGGGACCTGCGGCCGGCACGCGCAGAATCCGCTATCCGGCGCCGGAGCAGGCCAGACTTTCCATCATCGTCGCCGACGCTGGCGACGGTTTCCACCTGTCCCCCTGCATCGATGCCTTGCAAGCCAGCCTGGGGGGCTGCGCGTGCGAGATCCTCGCCATCGCGGCTGACGGCGAGCCTGGCGACGCGGCCAAGCTGCTGCGCTGCGACCCCGGGCTGGGGCTGGCGGCGCGTTTCCAGCTGGGCGCTGAGGCCGCGAGCGGCGATTTCCTGCTGTTCATCGATAGCCGGGTCGAGCTCGCGCAGCCGGATGGCCTGCAGGCACTGCTGGGTCTTGCCGCCCGCCCGGAAGTCGGCGCCGCCGCGCCGCGGCTGCTGCGGCCGGATGGCGAGGCTCTCTGGCGCGGCCCGCTGCTGATCGGCGCCGGCGAAGGCGCGGCGGCCTTGTTCTGCGATGCCGGGGCATCGGAGGCCGGTCATCTGAACCGACAGGCGGTCGAGCATAATCCGGGCGCGCTGCGTCTGGAATGCCTGCTGATGGCTAAAGCGTTTTACCAGCAAATCGGCGGCATGGACGCCTCTTTGCCGACCTTGCTGGACACTGCGGTCGACTTGGGACTCAGAATCCGGGCCGCGGGCAGATTGCCGGTATGGACGCCGTTCGTATCCGCGCGCCGGCATGGCGCGCTGGATGTGTCCGAGCCCCCGGAAACCTGCGATGCCGATGCCCTGTCTTTGCGCTGGAACGGCTGGCTGGGGCAGGACCCCGCCCATAACCGCCATTTGAGCCTGGCGGCCGACAAGGCCTTCCAGATAGAGGACGTTTATTCGGCGCAGTGGGATGCCAGCTTCCATGAGCGGACCAGGGTGCTGGCGCTGCCGGCAGAGAGCAAGGCCACCGAGGCGCGCATGGCATCGCCATTCAGGATTCTGCAGGAGGACTGCCAGTGCCAGTTGACGCAGATCCCCGCGGGCCAGCGCTTGCCTAGCGCCGGGGAAATCGAGCGGATGGCGCCCGACGCGCTGCTGATGTCGGCGCGTTTCGATTCCGCCTCCCTGGCCTGGCTGCGGGGGTATAGGCAGCGCAGGCCGGATGTGCTGGCGGTGCTGATGCTGGACAAGCTGGATTTCGGCGCGGGAACCACCCACCGCTACGGCCATTCGCTGTTGCAGGCGATGGCGGGCATGGCGGACAGGGTCATCGTTCCCACCGAGTCTCTTTACCGGATGGCGCTCGCCTTCGCTGACGATGTGCGCCTGGTGCCGGACGGTTTGGAGGAGGCGCGCTGGTTCGAACTGCAGTCCTTGCGCCGGGTCGGCAAGAAGCCCAGGGTCGGCTGGGTAGGCTCGGCAGCCGAGGCCCCCGACCTGCTGATGCTGAGCGGCATCATATTGGCGACCGCGGCTGAGCTGGACTGGATCGTGCTTGGCGACTGTCCCGAGGTGCTCAAGCCTTGCCTCGCCGAATACCATGCCTTCGATCTGTCCAGCGACGACTATCCGACCAGGCTGGCCAGCCTGAGTCTGGACATGGCGGTGATGCCCAAGGCCGCCACGCTGGCCAACGAGACGGGCAGCCCCTTGCGGATGTTCGAGTTCGGCGCGCTTGGCGTTCCAGTCATCTGCAGCGCTGTCGGCGAACTGGGCCTAAGCCCGGCGCCGGTGGCGAGGGTGGAGAACGATGTGTCAAGCTGGGGAGAGGCGCTGCGGGAGCTGGCTCGCGACGCGGCCGCCGCGGCGCAGGCTGGGGATGGCTTGCGCGCCTGGGTGCGGGAGAATTGCGGTTTGAAACGGCATCTGCCCTTATGGCAGCAGGCAATCAGCCGATAAAGCCTTATAGCGGGTCATCCGATATCGCTCCGCCTGGCCGCGGAGCGGTTGACGAGGTGATATTGTTGCGCGGGCGGCCGGAAGAGGCATGAGACCGGGACCGCTGTCATCGAGAATGGTTGGTAGCACAGATGAATGGCTGGCTTGACGCAAGCGTGCGGGGCAGGCCGTTGATCGGGGAGGGTGGGATGAAGAAGCTGCTGTTTGTCGTGCCCATGCACATTTCCTGGGACTCGTTCACCAAGCCCGAGTACTACAATGTGCAGTTGGCCAAGGGCGATGGGAAGGTTTACAACATTCCCCGCACCGATTTGCCCTTGGGGCCGTTGTCGATCTCGGCGTACTTGAAGAAATTCTTGTCGCTGGACGTCAAGCTGATCGATTTCAACGCGGAAGTGAACGCGCTGGACGCGGTGCCCTTCGATTGCTTCGAGGCGCTGTGCCGGCATTTCTTCCAGCAGATCCGCGATTTTCAGCCGGATTTTGTCGGCATTTCCTCGCTGTTCAGCCCATCCTTTCCCAACTTCATGGATTGCGGCAGGGTGGCGAAGGAGGTCTGGCCGGACAGCATCGTGGTCGGCGGCGGCAACATCCCGACCAACAGCTACGAGCAGATCTACCGCGACATGGGCTGCACCTTCTTCGACGGCCTGTGCTTCGGCGAGGGCGAGAAGCCCATGCTGCACCTGCTGGAGTCGGACGATCCGCGCGCCTTCCTGGCCAGTTCGGACACCTGGATCACCCGCGGCAAGGTGATGGGCGAGGAGCTGTTCGCCCCCAAGCATGACTTCATCGACGATCTGGATGAAATCCCGTTCTTCGATTACGACCTGTGCGACATCGACAAGCACGAAATCAATCAGGTGGTGGCGTCCTACCACAACCTGGACAAGACCCGCGGCTTCCACGTGATGACCTCGCGCGGCTGCCCCTTCCTGTGCACCTTCTGCGCCTCGCACCGCACGCACGGACGCTCGATGCGCTACCACTCGCTGGAAAGGGTGCGCGAGGACTTCACCCGGCTGGTGGAGAAGTACAACGCGGCGACGGTCATTTTCCAGGACGACCACCTGATGGCCGACTCGGACCGGGTCTACAAGATCCTGGACATCGTGAAGTCGCTGAAGCTGCATTCGGTGTACCAGAACGGCCTGACGCTGTACGCGCTGGACCGGCCGATGCTGGAGGCGTTCTGGGACGCCGGGGTCCGCCACCTGGTGCTGCCGGTGGAGAGCGGCAGCGAGAAGGTGCTGAAGAAGCAGATGCGCAAGCCCCTGAAGATGAAGATCTCGGAAAGGGTGGCCAAGGACTGCCGCGAACTGGGCATCTACACCAATACCAACATCCTGATCGGCATGCCCGGCGAAACCAAGGCAGACCTGGAGGACGCGCGGCGCAACCTGCGCGAGATCGCCTCCAACTGGTTCAACATCGCCTGCGCCAGCCCCATCGTCGGCAGCGAGATCCACGAAATCTCCAAGGCGAAGGGCTATATCAAGATCAACGATCTGGGATCCGATTACCGGACCGCCGTCATCAATACCGAGGATTTCAGCGCCGAGTTCATCCAGGAATACCAGTACTTCATGAACCTGGATCTGAACTTCGTGCATAACTACGATCTTCGCTGCGGCAATTACGCCTGGGCGGAGCGCGGCCTGAAGAACGTGCTGCGGCTGAAGAGCGATCACGCCTTCGCCCATTATTATCTGGCGCAATGCTACCGCGGCCTGGGCCAGGCGGAGCTGGCCGACCAGCACTACGCCAGCTACCTGGAGTCGATCAAGACGCCGTTCTGGGGACGCTGGGCATGGATATTCGGCCTGGAGGGCATCAATCCGGACGATTGGTCGGATGCGGATTACGGCCTGCTGGCCGACATCCTGCATCCCCCGGCCATGACGGAAACCGACGATTCCCGGATCATCGCGGCTTCCGCCTGAGCCGTCTTGCTTGACGCGATGGGGCGAACCGGCGGGCAATCCGCGGGTTTTGCCCCGTTTTTACTTTGCGGTCCGCCGAATGGGCCGCTAGGATGCCGGCAGAGGACCGGGCCGCTTTCCCGGGGCTAGGCCCCGCCGCGATCTGTTATGCTGTTTGAGGGGACCGGATTCATCGATGTCCTAGCGAGCCGCAGCCATGAAATCACAGGAAAATAACGTGGAACAACAACCCCGTAAGCCGCGCGTCGGCGTGTTGACTCGAGATCTGCAGGAAGCCGCCTGCTTCAAGTTGAGATTGGGAGATCCGCTTGGCCTGCTGGCTCCGATGCTGGACGTATACGAGTTCCGCAATCAGGCGGACTTCAATTATGAAGGCTCTTTCCCGTTCGACAGCGATAGCGCGTTCGTCGAGGCCATGGACATGTTCATCGTCCAGCGGGTGTTTCCTTTCGAAGAGTTCATGCCGGTATTGCGGGAGATCGTCGAGTCCGGCAAGCCCATAGTCTACGAGGCTGACGACTGGCTGCTGGACATGCCGGAACAGCACATCATGTACGATATCTGCAGCCCGGCTTTCGAAGGCATCAAGTGGCTGTTGCCCAAGTGTTCGCTGGTGACGGTGTCGACGCCGACGCTGGTGGAGAAGGTCAAGGCTTACACCGACAAGGTGCTGCTATTTCCCAACTACCTAGCCAAGGAGCGCCTGGTGGAGCCGCTGCCGCGCGACGGCGAAATCACCATCGGCTTTGCCGGCACCTCCACCCACGAAAAGGACCTGGCGCTGCTGTCCAACGTCCTGCAACGGATTTACAACGAGTACGCCGGCCAGGTGAAGTTCGTGTTCTGGGGCCAGGTGCCGGAAAGCTTCGTCGGCATCAAGGATGTGCGCAAGGTCCAGGAGTTCGTCGGCTACAACGAATATCTGACCGAGCTGGCCAAGCTGAACATCGATATCGGCATCGCGCCGCTGACCGACAGCGAGTTCAATCAATCCAAGTCGGATTTGAAGTGGATGGAGTATTCCATCGTCGGCGCCGCCTCCGTGGTGTCGGACGTCCCTTCCTATGCCGGCCTGAAGGACAGCGGCCTCGCCATGGTGGCGGCCAATACCGAACAGGCCTGGATCGAAGCCATCAGCAAGCTGATCGACGATCCCGAGTTGCGGACCCGCCAGGCGGCGGCCGCGCGCAAGCATGTGCTGGAGCATCGCCTGCTCGAGGATCATGTCGCGGCTCTGTGGGCCAAGTACGCCGAGTTGCTGCCGGCGCATCTGCGCTCGCAGCCGCTTGGCGCATTGGGCAAGATACAAACCCGCAATCTCACCGAAAACGACGTCGATACGGTGAGGAGCTACCGCAAATGGGTGAGACGGCACGAGATCCGCGAAATCCATGCCGAGCAGTTGGCCGAGCGGATGATGACCGTGTGGCGCAAGATACCGGTGTTCACCCTGATGGTGCTCGCGCCGTCGGATAAGCTGACCAGGCTGTCGGAAACCTTCGCCGCGATGGAGAAAGTGCTGTATCGGCACTGGCGGCTGATCGTCATTTCGGACGCGCAACAACCCGATCCCATCTTCAGCCAGAGCCAGCAGCTGGGCTGGCTGCAGCTGGATTCGCTGGATGACGAGCAGAAAGTGACGGAGGCGATCAACGGCGTGGTCGCCGATCTGCCGTCCGACTGGGTGATGCTGCTGCCGGCCGGCGCGCGCCTGCAGCCGCACGCGCTGGCGCGTTTCGGCGAGCATGCCCACGTCCATCCCGAGCAGGCCGCGATTTATTCCGACCACGATATCGTCTCTCCGATGGGCAAGCGCTTCCGCCCGTCGATGCTGCCGGATTTCGCGCCGGAATACCTGCGTTCGATGGACTACATCGGCCACGCGGTGACCTTCCAGACCGAGGCGATCGCCAAGATCGGCGGTTTCCAGCCTTTCCCGAGAGCGCATTGCTATGACGCCTTGCTGAGGATTGCGGAACAGTTCGGGATCGACAGGGTGGGACACATCGATACCGTGCTGGTCTCCCTGCCTTGGGTGGACCCCAAGTACGACACCTTGGGCCATGCGTCGCGGCTGGTGGCGCTGGAGGGCCATGCCCAGCGTTGCGGCATGCCGGTGCAGGTCAGCGACGGCTTGGTGCCGGGCACCTTCCACTATCAATACCTGTTGGCCGGCGCGCCGCTGGTGTCGGTGATCATTCCCAGCAAGGACAAGCTGGAGTGCCTGACGCCCTGCCTGCAAAGCCTGTTCCGCATCACCGGCTACCAGAACTTCGAGGTGCTGATCGTAGACAACGGCTCCGAGGATCCCGAAACCTTCGAGTTCTACCAGGAGATGAAGGCCCAGCATCCGGACCGCATCCGCATCCTCAGCTACGACGCGCCCTTCAATTTCTCCGCGCAGTGCAATCTGGGCGCGCGCGAGGCGCGCGGCGAATACCTGCTGCTGCTGAACAACGATACCGAAGTGATATTCCCGCAGTGGCTGGAACGCATGCTCGCTACTGCGCAGCAGCCAGGCGTGGGGGCCGTCGGCGCGCGCCTGCTGTATCCGGAGGTCGGCCTGGTGCAGCACGCCGGCATCGTGCTGGGCATGCCGGGCGGCATGTACTCGGTGGCGGACCATATTTTCGAGGGTATGGACTACCTGTATCCGGGCTATATGAACCGCAGCCTGACCATGCAGAACTACTCGGCGGTCACCGCCGCCTGCCTGCTGGTGGAAAAGCAGATATACGATCTGGTCGGCGGCTTCGACGAAGAGTCGCTGCAAGTGTGCTTCAACGATGTCGATTTCTGCCTCAAGGTGCAGGCCGCCGGCCTGCGCAATGTCTACAATCCTTTCGTCGTGCTGTACCACAGCCATGGCCAGAGCATAGGCCGGGTGACCACCGACCCGCGTCCGGCGCTGAAGGCCGCGGTGCGAGAGCGGGATGAGATGGAGGTGATGCTGGCGCGCTGGCTGCCGGTGCTGCAGCGCGACCCTTGCTACAACCGCAATCTGACGCTGCGCACCAAGCGGACGACAACCGAGTGGCAGCGCTCGGTGGCCTGGGATCCGGGCTTCTCCAGCCGCAAGCGGGTGCTCGGCATCCCGGTGCCCGGCGGCAGCGGCGAATACCGTCTCAGCCAGCCGCTGTCGGTATTGCAGGAGAAGGGCAAGCTGGATGGCGAAATCCACCAGCCTGACGAGGGCATCCCGACCGTGGTGGAACTGGCGCGGCAGGCGCCGAACACCATTCTGCTGCATACCGGCATCAGCGACTACATCTATGAAACCATGGATGCCTACCGCAAGTTCATTCCGGACCTGCGCATCGTCTTCGGCCTGGACGATCTGGTCGGCGGGGTGCCGGAGAAGAGCAGCCTGTACGATCACTGGAGCCGCCATTATCCGGATGCCAAGCAGCGGCTGCGCCGGGTGTTGAAGCTGTGCGACGCCGCCGTGGTGTCGACCCAGCCTTTGGCCGACTTCATCCAGAACATGGTTGGCGAGGTGACCGTCGCGCCCAACCGGCTGCGCAAGACGATCTGGGGCGATTTGAAGTCGCAGCGGCGCGTCGGCGCGAAGCCGCGCGTCGGCTGGGTGGGCGCCAGCCAGCACCGCGGCGACCTGGAGCTGATCTATGAGGTGTTGAAGGCCACTCACAAGGAAGTCGACTGGGTGTTCATGGGCATGTGCTTGCCGCAATTCCGACCCTTCGTCGCCGAGATGCATCACGGCGTGCCTTTTGCCGATTACGCGGCCAAGGTGGCGACGCTGAATCTGGATCTGGCGGTGGCGCCGCTGGAGATCAATCCTTTCAACGAGGCCAAGAGCAATCTGCGTCTGCTGGAGTACGGCGTGCTGGGTTGGCCGGTGGTGTGCACCGACATCTACCCGTACCAGACCAATAACGCGCCGGTATGCCGCGTGCCCAACCGGGCGGAGGCCTGGATCGAGGCGATACGCGCGCGGGTGCATGATCTGGACGCGCTGGCGAAAGAAGGCGATGCGCTGAAGGCCTGGTTCGATCGCGACTACTGGCTGGAGGAGCATTACGAGGAATGGTTCCGGGTCCTGCACGGTTGAGCGGGATGCGGCTCCGCCCCCGGACAGGTTCCGGGGTTTTTTTTTTATTCAAGGGAGGATGGTTCGATTAGTTGGCAGTTTTGCCATTTTCATCAAAGTTTCCCCGCCATGGCCGATCTGATCGGCAACAGGCAATTATTTTGGTGAGCCCGCTGGGCTGATTAAGAGGAACAAAATGGCAATTACCGTCAATACCAATACCAGTTCGCTGCAGGCTCAGCTGAACCTGAATGGCTCCCAGATGGCGCTGTCCAGGTCGCTGCAGCGGCTGTCTTCCGGCCTGCGCATCAACAGCGCCAAGGACGACGCGGCCGGTCTGGCGATTTCGCAGACCCTGACCTCGGCCATCCGCGGCAACAACCAGGCCGTCAACAACGCCAACGACGGCATTTCCGTCGGGCAGACGGCGGAAGGCGCGCTGGGGCAGATCGCCAACAACCTGCAGCGTATCCGCGAAATCGCGGTGCAGGCGTCCAACGGCTCGGTCAGCAACACCAACCGCTCGCAGCTGCAGAACGAAGTGGATCAGCTGACCCAGGAAATCTCGCGTATCGTGCAGACCACCCAGTTCAACGGCACCTCGCTGTTGTCCGGCAGCGCGGTGCTGACTTTCCAGGTCGGTTCCTCCGGCGCCAGCAGCAACCAGGTTTCGGTTTCCTCGGTGGACATGACTTCCGCCGGCGTCCTGTGCAGCTACAACTCGTCCTTGACCAATACCGGCACCATCAGCGTGCTGAGCCAGGGCAGCGCTTCCGCGGTGCTGTCGAGCCTGGATCACGATATCGCCGCGATCTCGAACGTGCGTTCCACCTGGGGCTCGGTGCAGAACCGCTTCGACGCGGTGGTGGCCAACCTGCAGAACTATGTGCAGAACCTGACCGCTGCCAATAGCCGTATCCTGGATGTGGACTTCGCCTCTGAAACCGCGAACCTGACCAAGAACCAGATTCTGCAGCAGGCCGGCTCTTCCATCCTGAAGCAGGCCAACTCTTTGCCGCAGGCCGCGCTGACGCTGCTGCAGTAAGCGCAATCGATGGCGCCGCAGTCTGCCTGGCAGCCTGCGGCGGATTGGGGATTGGCAAAGGGATTTGCAGTATTGATGCAAAAATTCACATCCGGGGCATAAAGTTCGGATCGCCTTGGTCGATAAGTTGTGTAAGCAAGCTGTTTTGCCCACCTAAAGCACCAGGAGAGTCACCATGGCTATTACCGTCAATACCAACGTATCCTCGCTGCAAGCGCAGCTGAACCTGAACAATTCGCAGATGTCGCTGACCAAGTCGCTGCAACGTCTGTCTTCCGGCCTGCGTATCAACACCGCTAAGGACGACGCGGCCGGTCTGGCGATTTCGCAGACCCTGACCTCGGCCATCCGCGGTAACAACCAGGCCGTCAACAACGCCAACGACGGCATTTCCGTCGGGCAGACGGCGGAAGGCGCGCTGGGGCAGATCGCCAACAACCTGCAGCGTATCCGCGAAATCGCGGTGCAGGCGTCCAACGGCTCGGTCAGCAACACCAACCGCTCGCAGCTGCAGAACGAAGTGGACCAGCTGACCCAGGAAATCTCGCGTATCGTGCAGACCACCCAGTTCAACGGCACTTCGCTGTTGTCCGGTAGCGCGGTACTGACTTTCCAGGTGG
This sequence comes from Chromobacterium violaceum ATCC 12472, assembly GCF_000007705.1. Lineage (NCBI taxonomy): Bacteria > Pseudomonadati > Pseudomonadota > Betaproteobacteria > Neisseriales > Chromobacteriaceae > Chromobacterium > Chromobacterium violaceum. Next base: position 4,180,076 of record NC_005085.1, on the reverse strand, counting down.
GTTCGTCCGGCGCCAGCAGCAACCAGGTTTCGATTTCCTCGCAGGACATGACGTCCGCCGGCGTGCTGTGCAGCTACAACTCGTCCTTGACCGCCACCGGCACCATCAGCGTGTTGTCGCAGGGTAGCGCTTCCGCGATTCTGTCCGCCTTGGATCAGGACATCTCCCAAATCTCGAACGTGCGTTCGACTTGGGGTGCGGTGCAGAACCGGTTCGACGCCGTGGTGGCCAACCTGCAAAACTACGTGCAAAACCTGACTGCCGCCAATAGCCGGATTTTGGATGTAGACTTTGCCTCGGAAACGGCTAACCTGACTAAGAACCAGATTCTGCAACAGGCTGGCGCGTCTATCCTGAAACAAGCGAATACTCTGCCCCAGGCAGCGCTGACGCTGCTGCAATAACAGTAGTACACTGATGGTATAGCCAGTCGCAGCTCCGGTTGGGCAGCCGGAGCTGCGGTCACGAGGAGCGTGATCATGCAAATCCCTTCCATCTTATCGCCTTCCGTTCCGACGACATCCGCTCCAGTACAGCGTCAGCAGCTGGTAGAGCTGGCGCAGGCTCCGACCAGCGACCAAAACCAGCAGGTGCTGGCGGAAACGACACAGGCTGTTGCCGCGGTTGGGCAGAACCAGCAGCAACAGGCGGCTGCGGATTCGGAGCAGAAGCAGCAGTCGCTGACCAAGCAGTTGGAAGACTCGGTCAAGCAGTTGAACAACACGGCTTCGTTGTACAACAGCTCCTTGCTGTTTTCGGTCGACAAGGACACCGGCGCCACCGTGGTGAAGGTGGTCGACAAGGAAAACAACAAGGTTATTCGTCAAATTCCGTCCGAAGAAGCGTTGCGCATCGCCAAGGCGATCGGCGACTTCAAGGGACTTTTGCTGAAGGACAAGGCCTGACCTCTTTGTCCCGATGCGGCTAAACATGGGGATGACATGGCAGCCATTACCAGTTCCGTGGGTGCATTGGATGTACAAGGCATAGTCAGTCAGTTGATGGCGATAGAGCGCAGGCCGCTCAACGAAAGCCAGCAACGCGCCGACCAATACAACACCCAGCTCAGCACCGTAGGCAAGCTCAGTTCTTCGCTGTCCGCGCTTCAAACCGCGTTGACAGGGCTTTCCTCCGGCCGTTTCCTGCAGGTGTTCAAGGCCACGGTCAGCGACGCGTCGATGGGCGCCGTGTCCACCACCAGCGGCGGCAGCTCCGGCACTTACCAGATCGATGTGAAGAATCTGGCCACCAGCCGCCAGCTGGTGTTCGATCAGGTCGGCACCAGCACGATCACCGATCCCAAGGCGGCCATCAGCGGCGCGCCGGACTCGATCTCCTTTCAAGTCAATGGCAAGACCCAGACGGTGACGCTGCGCAGCAAGCCGGACGACGTGGTTTCGCTGCAGACCATCAACGACAAGATCAATGCGGCCGGCATCGGCATCAACGCTTCCGTGGTCCAGAACGGCTCGCAGTACAAGCTGGTGTTGGGCTCGGTGGAATCCGGTCTCGACAATCAATTCAAGATCGTCGCCGGAAGCAATAGCAGCGACTCGGGCGGCACCAGCGGCTCCACGCTGGCGGGCCTGTCGCAGAGCCCCACCGCGGGAACGGAGTCGCGGGATGCCAGCAATGCCAGCCTGACCGTCAACGGCGTCGCCATCAGCGCCGGCAGCAACAAGGTGACCAGCGCGGTGGCCGGCGTGGAGATAGATCTCTACAAGGCGGGCAGCTTCACGGTGTCGCTGTCGCCGGACAGCGCCGGCGTGGCCAAGAATCTGCAGTCTTTCGTCGACGCGTACAACCAGGTGATAGGCGACGTCAAGGCCGCGCGCAGCGGCGCCCTGAAGGGCAACGCGTCTATCCTGGACATCCAGGGCAAGCTGCAGCAGGTCCTGGCCACCCCGGTGGCCGGCGTCGATCCGGTGAATTCCATCGCTTATCTATCGCAGGCCGGCATCTCTCTGCAGAAGGACGGCACGCTGAAGCTGGACCAGACCGCCTTCAACGACGCGATGAAGAAGGACAAGCAGGCCGTGGTCAATCTGTTCGGCAACGCCTCGAATACCGGTTTTGCCCAGCGCTTCAACCTCGAGATCAACGGCATGCTGGATCCCAAGGGCGTGATCGAGACCAGCAAGGCCACGATACGCACCAAGGTGAGCACGGAAACCCAGCTGCAAAGTTCCCTGCAGTCGCGCCTGGACACCAAGCAGGCGCAGCTGATCAGGCAGTACACGGCATTGAACAAGACCCTGGCCGAGATGCAGTCCGGCTCGTCCAGTCTGTTCAATCTGATTTCCAGCAAGTAAAGTGGCGGACCGGATGGCATGGCGCTGTCCGGTTTCAGTTCTAGAAATGATGGTGGGCCATGCTGAATTCACGAATGCTCAAGCAGTTCAACCAGGCATACGCCAACGATGCCTTGAAGACCGCGATTTATGGCGCGAGTCCGGTCGGCATCGTCGTGATGCTTTACGAGGGGGCCATCAAGGCCCTGCAGGCCGCGGATACCGCCATCGACAACAGCCGTTTCGATGAAAAGGCCAGGATGATCACCAAGGCGGTGGATATTCTGGAGGGGCTGAGAATCGCTTTGGATCTGGAGCAGGGCTCGGAAGCCGCCGTGAATCTGAACGATTTATACCTGTACATGAAACTGCGCTTGGCCAAGGCCAGCTTGAAGAACGACAAGGAGATCCTGGCCGAGGTTCGTTCATTGCTGGAAACCTTGCTGCCTGCCTGGCAGCAGGTCAACCGGGCCGGCGCGGCGCAAGCCGCGGGCGTAGAGCCTCAAGCGGGGGCCTAGGACGGGATGACGTCGCAAACCGCGCGTTCGGCATTGGCCGAACTGATTGAGCAACTTGAGCCTCTGACCAGAGAGCTGCTGGAAGCGGCGAATCTGCGGGACCGTCCGCGCTTCTCCTCGCTGTATGGCCGCAGCGAAGCCCATGTGCAGCAGTTGCTGAAAACCTTGGAGCAGGAGGGGCGCGACCAACTGAGCGACGAGCAGCGCGAGGCCTTGCACAGGGTACTCATCGTGCGTGAGGAAACCCAGCGGCAGCTGGCCAATTGGGCCGGCCAGGTAAAGGATGAGCTGCGCACGCTGAGCAAGAGTTCCAAGCTTAACCGCCAATACAAGGGGTGAATCCAGGAGGGATGCCCGCCCCGGGTTTTGGCTTGGGTTGCGCGGTATTTCGCCATACACTTAAGTCAGTGCGGATCTCACCCGAGGGGAAATCTCCATGTCCGGCGCCTTCTTCCCTTATCTGATGCTCGTATTCTGGCTTGTGCTGGCCGTGGCGGTCGTTTATCTGTACAGCCGCCTGCGGCGGCTGGAGAGCAAGCGCGACAGCGTCACCTCGCTGTATCTCGACCAGCTGCAGCAGCAGATCAGCGCCTTGCAGCGGGATGTGTCGCGTTTGCAATCGAGATTGGAAAACCGCAATCAGGGCGAGCACGGGCTGAGTCCCTACAACCAGGCGATAGAAATGATCCGCCAGGGGCTGACCGCTTCCGAGGTGGCGTCGCGTTGCGGCATTTCCCGCAGCGAGGCGGAGTTGATCGTCTCTCTTTACCGTAACAGTCCGACTTCATGATTCCATCGTTGCCCACCAATCTGCCCGTCACCAGCCAGGGAACGGCGCAGACGCCCAATCAGCTCAGAACCTCGATAGACGGCGCGCGGCTGCTGGAGGCGCTCAGCCAGCCGTCGAAGCTGCCGTCCTTGATGGTGGGCGAACTGCTGACCGCCAAGGTGGCGGATCAACTGGGCAACAACCAGCTGGCGGTGCTGATCAAGAACGCGCTGTTCACGCTCAGTCTGCCGCAGGGAGCCAATCCCTCGGGCGACACGCTCAACCTGCGGGTGGTGTCGTTGCAGCCGTCCCTGACTTTCGCCTTGCTGGACAGCGGCAAGGAGGCCGCGGCGCCTCAGGACGGTTCGGTCGCGGTCAAGCTCAGCCAGGCGTCGCGCTATCTGACCTCGCTGCTCAATTTCGGCGAGGCCCAGACCGCAGCCTCCAGCAAGCCTTTGCAACTCGATGTCGCCCAGCAGCCGCCAGCCCAGGTAGCGAAGCAGCTGCAGCAGGATGTCAAGCAGAGCGGATTGTTCTACGAATCGCACCTGAAGGATTTCAGCAACGGGCAGCATCCGCTGGAACAGCTGAAGCAGGAGCCGCAGGCCAAGCTGAGCGTGACCCTGCATGCGCTGGAGGACGATCAAAAAAACAGCAATCAAGTCAGGCCGCAGCTGCAGGAGCTGGGCGGCCTGGTGCAGCGCCAGCTGGATGGCTTGGAGAACAAGGCCATCCAGTTTCAGGGTTTCGCCTGGCCCGGCCAGCCGATGCAGCTGCAGATCGAGCAGGAAAAGGCCGAGAACGAGAGGCAGGGCAGCGCCGACGAGGACATCCCGGTGTGGAATACCAGCCTGTCGCTGGAGCTGCCGGCCTTGGGCGGCATGGGCGTCAGGTTGCGGATGGTGGGGCAGTCGGTGCAGGTGATGTTCAGCGCCGACGAGGGGGAAACCGGACAGATGATACAGCGCCACGCGTCCCGCTTGCAGAGCGGCATGGCCGCCGCCGGCCTGAATCTGTCCAGCCTGGTGGTGAAGCAGCATGAATGAAGCGCAGAATGACGAGAAACGCCGCTCCGCGGTGGCGCTGTCCTACAAGGAAGGGCAGCGTTCTCCCCGGGTGGTGGCCAAGGGCTATGGCCAGATGGCCCAGCGCATCATCGATTGCGCGCAGGATGCCGGCGTGTTCGTCCACGATTCCCCGGAACTGGTGTCGTTGCTGATGCAGGTGGATCTGGACAAGCATATTCCGCCGGAGCTGTACCGCGCCGTCGCCGAGATCCTGGCCTTCATCTATTACCTCGAGCGCCAGGCGGGCGCCCAGGACACCGCGTTCGAAGACTGGACGGCCGGCCGCCGGGAGGCCGCCGGCAACCCCTGAGCGCCTCTGGCGCGCTCGACCGCAATCCCCTATCCTCACCCGATCGCTGTTTTTCTATCGGAGAGCGGAATGCGCATCGGCTATATCGGTCTGGGCATCATGGGGCGTCCCTGCGTCCTCAATCTATTGAAAGCGGGCTTGCCCGTCAGCGTATGGGCGCGGCGGCGCGAGAGCGCGGCTTCTTTGCTGGAGGCCGGCGCAGCCTGGGCGGACAGCCCGGCGGAACTGGCCGGTCAGGTGGACGTGCTGGTGACCAATGTGTCGGACACCGCCGACGTCGAGGCGGTGCTGCTGGGCGAGCAGGGCGCGATCCATGGCGCGAAACCGGGACTGGTTTGCGTCGACATGAGCACCATCTCGCCGAACGGCGCGCGCCGGATCGCCGCCGCGCTGGCGGAAAAGGGCGTGGATTTCCTGGACTGCCCGGTATCCGGCGGCGAGGTGGGCGCCATCAACGGCACGCTGACCATCATGGCCGGGGGCCGGGAGGAGGCGCTGGAGAAGGCTAGGCCGGCATTACAGGCGATGGGGCAGACCATTACCCACATCGGCGCCAGCGGCGCCGGCCAAGTGGCCAAGGCTTGCAACCAGATCGCGGTGGCGGTCGGCGTGGCCGCTGTCGCCGAGATCGTCAAGCTGGCAAAGGCCTGCGACGTGGATCCCGCCCCGGTGCGCGCCGCGCTGATGGGCGGCTTCGCGCAGAGCCGGGTGCTAGATGTGCATGGCCAGCGGATGATAGACGACAATTACGCGCCGGGTTTCAAGGCCAAATTGCACGCCAAGGACATGCATATCGTGATCGATACCGCGCGGGAACAGGGCATCAGCCTGCCGGCGGCGGAGCGGACGATGCGATTGATAGACCAGCTGGTTGAGCAGGGGGACGGCGAACTCGACTCTTCCGCTATCGCCAGGTTGATCTGGCAGCAGAACTGACGTCAGGACATCCAAGCAAAAGGGCCGCGGAATCGCGGCCCTTTTTCATGTTCGGCTCATGCGCGCATCAGGCGATGCGGTCTTTCAGCTGCTTGCTGGCCACGAAGGAGACCTTGCGCTTGGCGGCGATCTGGATGGTTTCGCCGGTTTTCGGATTGCGGCCGGTGCGGGCGGCAGTTTCCTTCACCTTGAACTTGCCGGCCACGATGCTGATCTCGCCGTTGTCGGCCAGGGTGTCCAGCAGCACTTCGTCGAAGGCGCCGAGGACGCGCAGCACGTCAGCCTTGGTCAGGCCGGACTTGTCGGAGAGGAGGGCAATCAGTTCGGCTTTGGTCATGGCGATGAATCTTTCGAGAGGAGTAAAACCCCATTTTCTGCGATTTTACGCCGCGAATAAAGGTAAAAAAGCATGTCTGGCTTGTAAAAGCCCGCTCTATCTCCCTGATCGTGGCATGGCTGCTGCAGACAGGAGCGCGTTTCTATCTGATTTTCCATGGATTATCATATTCTGGATTGTTTGATAAATTCATACGGCCGCGTTTGCGGCATCGGATATCGAGGAGCGCGAATGTTGGCAGCAGCAAGAGTCGCCATGCTGGCGGCGGTATTGGCATTGTCCTGGCAGCCGGCCATGGCCAAGCGGGTGGCGGGGGCCAGCAATCTGGTGACGGAAGACAGTTATGTCAATCGCGACGGCATACGGGTGCACAAGCCCGTTCATGCCAAGAGCCGGCCAGCCAATGCCACCGCTCGTTGCCGAGACGGCAGCTACAGCTTCAGCACCCACCATCGCGGCACCTGTTCCGGTCATCGCGGCGTGGTGGAATGGTATCGCTGACGAGGCATGGAATAATGAGATGAGTATTTGTTAAGATATTGTTTGGTAAGGAATTTTTTACATTTCGCCATATCCAATCACTTCACCCAATCCGGCACGGGATGGAGGAGTGAGCGATGAGATCGATCAGTTGCTTATTGTGCGCGGCGTTCGTGTTGGCGGGATCGGCAGCGTGGTCTGCGTCAGGCGGGCACGGAGGCGGCCATGGGCAGGGCGAGGGAAACGGCGCTGCCCATGCGGGAATGAGGGCGGCGGATGCGGGCAAGAGCGTCTCGGATAAGCTGGCCAAGGATTCCAGGCTGTCCGCCGGCTTGGCCGCGAAATTGCCGCCAGGCACCGATCTGCAGCAAGCCGCCGCCGGTTTTCGCAATCTGGGGAGTTTTGTGGCCGCGGTCCATGTCTGCAGCAATCTCGGGATTTCCTTTAGCGAACTCAAAGGCAAGATGATGTCCGGCGATTCATTAGGCCAGGCCATTCATGCGTTGAAGCCTGGAGTGGACGCCGACGCGGCTGCGCGCAAGGCGCGAAGCCAGGCGCGCGTCGAACTGGCCGCCGCGCGCTGACCGCATCGTTTTTCCAGGCGGAGGCTGAGCGCCTCCGCCATCGTTTTGCCGCCTGCCGGAGCCGCGCTCACAATTTGAAGCGGGCGGTGACATGCTGCAGATTCTGGGACAGGGAATTGAGCTCGCTCGAGGTGGTGGCCAGCTCCTCCACCGTGGCGCTGTTCTGCTCCGCCATCTGCGACACCTGCTCCATATTCTGCGCCAGCGTCAAACTGGCCGCGCGCTGCTCAGACAGGCTGGAAGTGATGCTGGCGATGGTGCCGACGATGGATTGAGTGCTGTTCTCGATTTCCTGCATCGAGTTGCTCGCCTCGCTGGCGCTGCCTGACACCGCCTCGACGCTGGTCAAGCTGCCTGCCATGCTGTCCACTACCCGGTGGGCGTTGTGCTGGATCGAGCCTATCATCTGGGTGATTTCCTGGGCGGAGCTGGTGGTCCTTTCGGCAAGTTTTCTCACTTCGTCCGCCACCACCGCGAAGCCGCGGCCCATCTCGCCGGCGCGGGCGGCCTCGATCGCCGCGTTCAACGCCAGCAGATTGGTCTGGTCGGCCACGTCCCGGATCACGGTGACGATATTGCCGATGCGCTGCACTTCCTCGGTCAGCGTCTGCATCTGTTGCGAAGTGCTGGCGACGGATTGGGACACGGTGCCGATCTGGCCGACCGAGGCCTGAACGTTGTGGCCGCCGCGGCTGGCCAGTTCGCCTGCGGAGCGGGCCTGGCCGGATGCCTGGTCGGCGTTGTCGGCGACGTGGTTGATGCTGACGGTCAATTGCTCGATGGTGGCGGCGGCGGAGGTGGTGGCTTCGGATTGCCGCTGCGCGCCTCCGGCCACTTCTTCCGACATGCTGGCCAGTTCGCGGGCGGCATTGGACACGTTGTGCGCGTTTTCCTGGATGCTGGACACCACTTCGCGCAGTCCTTTTCGCATGTCCTGGATGTCGCGCGCGATGTTGATGGCTTCGTCGCGGGCCGCCGGCAGCGGCTCATCCGCGCCGGACAGATCGCCTTGCTTGATCTGATGCACCAATTGGGCCGAGCGTTGCAGCGGGGCGGTGATCAGCCTGGAGATGAACCATGCCGCCATCGCGCCCAGCGCCAAGGCCAGCAGCGCCACGGTGACCATCAGGCTGCGGGCCTGACTGTAGGTGCCTTGGCTGTCTTGCACCGCTTTGTTCATCCGCTCTTCCTGGTATTTGGCCAAATCCTTCAGCGCCGCCATGAAGATATTGTTGGATGCCGCGAAGTGCTGTTTCAGGAAAAGATAGGTGGGGGCGCCCTTGCTGGTGCGCGCCAGCTGATACATGGGCGCGTATTGCTGGCCCAATACGGCGCGAGTCTGTTTTACCTTCTCCAACAGTTCGCGCTCTGGCGGCGTCGCCATCAGCTTGTCCAGTGCATCCATGTCCGCGGTATTGGACGCGCGCAGGCTTTCCACCTTGGCGATCTCGGATTCGATCAGCTGCGGATCGGGAGCGATGATGGCGTTGCGCACGCCGCGGCCGATGTCCAGTGTGGTCATCGTGATGCGGTCGATCAGCATCACCTTGGGATAGCGGTCCTCCGTAATGTCCCGCGTCTTCTGCTGGATGTTGTCCATCTTGAACATCGCCACGATCACCACGGCGAGCAACATCGCCAGCAGCGAACCGAATCCGGCGAAAAGCTTCTGCCTGACTGTCAACTGATAAAACATCTCACTTCTCCACGATTGATCCATCGACGCGGCTACGCGAATAACCCCCTTCATATTAGGTGCTTGATTCGGAAGCGAAAGGTTTTCGGCAATGGTATGCAGACAGGTTGCCGGTCTGTTGATGAATGGGTTCGGGGAATGGACATATCTGAGTCAAGAGGCTGTCGATGCGGCCGATAACTGGTCTAGAACAAAGGAAGTCAGACTCCAACCGTGCGCTGCGCCATAGGCTTTGCGTCGAGAGGCGGAAGCCGGGTGGCCCAGATTGATGGGCGGCGCACTTGAAATGTCGAGGTACTGTGATGCTTATGGCATCATGTGGTGTTTGGGGGGGAAAGCAGCATCCTCCAGGTTTTGGGATGGCGTAGGCTAGGACAATAAGCATGACGTTGAGAGGCCTGGACCCTATCGTCAATGCTTAAGATTCATGCACTCATTGCAAGTCAGCGAGGTCGGCAATGTCTTCCAAGTGTTTACTGATTATTCCGCCCAACATCACGTTCGAGGCTTTTGTCAATCCATCTTCAAACAGCAAGTATTGGATGCATAAGAACGGAAAGAAATATGGCGTCCTGATCACGGATGTGCCTCTTGGCGTATTGACAATAAGCGCTTGGCTGAAAGAAAAGTGCGACACTGAAGTCAGGGTAGTCGATTTCAATACGGAAATACATAAAACATGGGATGATCCACAGGCCACTTCATTCCATGCCTGGTTTGAGCAGGTATTTATAAAAATCAAGCAGTCCGGGTTTGAGCCGGATGTGATAGGTTTTTCATCCTTGTTTATTACCGGCTATGATAATCTCCTCGCCCTGGCCGATGTTGCCAGCATGGTCTTTCCTGCCGCATTCAGGATCTGCGGCGGCAACTTGCCGACAACCATGTATAGAGAAATTTTCTCTGACAAACCAGAGGCATTTGACGCGCTTTGCTTCGGAGAAGGGGAATTACCTATTTCGGAGTTGATGGCGGCGGATGACAAGGCTGCCTATTGCAATGGTTCGAGTCAGTGGGTCACGCATGAAAATTTGAAATCAGGTGGGATTTATCAGCATAACTTCATTTCAAACCTGGACGATATTCCTGACCTGGATTACGACTGCATCGATTTGACGGACTATCACCTGAATCCGACTATCAAAGCCTATACATCAATAGGCGATAGAACAAACTATATTACTTATATGGGGAGTCGTGGCTGTCCATTTCATTGCACATTTTGCGCCGCGCATACCGTGCATGGACGAAAAATGCGCAGCTTCACCATAGACAGGATAGAGCGTGAACTGTCAGGGTTGTGCGATAAGTATGCGCCAAACACGCTGGTTATCGAGGATGACATGTTCCTGTGGGACAAGAGCTGGGCTACCAGCGTTTTGAAGATCGCACAGAAATTGAAGCTGACCTGTTTCTTTCCAAATGCGCTTGCCTTGTATGCTTTGGATCGCCCCATGCTGGAGGAATTGCACCGAACGGGCGTCAGACAGTTGACTCTTGCGGTGGAGTCCGGCAGCGCCAGGGTATTGAAAGAGGTGATGAAGAAACCGTTGAAATTGTCTATCACGAACCGGGTGGTCGAGGATTGCCGGGATCTGGGAATTTATACCGACTGCAATATCATCATCGGCATGCCCGGTGAAACATTAAATGATATCAAAGACACCCGAGAGTTTTTGAAGTCACTGGATGCGAACTGGTATCGGATAAACGTTGCCACGCCATTGGCGGGCAGTGAAATGTATATCAAGGCAGTCAAAAATGGACAGATAAAAGGCGATATCAGGATGGCAGGCTACAAAAAGTGCGTAGTCGAAACCAAGGATTTTACGCCTGCGCAAATAGAATCGATCGCATACGATATTAATTTGGAAATGAATTTCCTGAGAAATTCAGATATTAAGTATGGAAATTATGAGAGAGCGTTGGAAACGTTCGAAAATGTCTTGTTGCTGCGCAATGACCATGCTCTGGCTATGTACAAAGTCATCGAATGCAAGAGGCTGATGGGGGATAGCCAAGGGAGTGAGGCTTTATCGGCGCGGTTGCAAGAGATGATCGATGCGAGTCCTTTTTGGACGCAGTATTTCCAGGACCATGCTCTGACTGCGCAAGACTTCAGCGCGGACAGTTTGCCGGCGGAGCTGAAGGCAGGGTGAGATTGAGTATTTTCTTTTCTTGCCGACTGAATAAAAGAGCCGCCTCGTGATCAAGGCGGCTCTTTGCGTTCCCAAGAGAGGTATTTTACTCGATGTTGAATTTGATTATTGAGTAGAGGTCTCAAAGCCTTGCCTGGAAAGGATTGAGCTATTCGCGTTTTTCTTACGGGTACACCCATGGGTACACGGAAAAACAGGGTGCTCCCGGTGTTCGACTCATTCCCTCAGTTTTGCGATCCTGTGGAGTTGGTTGATGGTCTGCTTTGGATTGTGCTCCACTATGCTCAGTAACAAACGCTGCCGAGGCTGACTTCCCACTGCACCCCGCGCTGATCAATACCGTTTTGCGCTACGTAGGTCAGAAAAGGGTAGTCGAGCTTGATGATGCTGGCCTGTCCCTGGTCCCAGAAAATAACCACGTACCTTGCGATATAGTCGAAGTCTACCCTGTGTGTCGCGATATTCAGTTCTGACCCTGTAAGTGAGGTGGCTTCCACCTTGTAGGGATTCGACCAGTTGTACCCTTGTCGATACTTGGCACATACCTCGACTTTGTCGGCAGCCATTGCTTGCGCTGCAAGGAGTAGCGCAGACATAGCGCAGAGCATGGTGGCTTTCATGTATGCGGCTCGTAGAGAATGGACTCCCCATGATATGACAAAAGCCAGGAGATTTTTACCTTAGGGCTTTTGCCTTGCGCTTGCGCCACATTGCGTCAATGTGGTGATCGCAAGAGTGGCGGACTTCCGGAGCATGTCGCTTTGTCCTCCATGGGGTTTGTTTTCGCTAAGAGGCACCCATGCCGGCAGAAGCCGCTGGATCCCTTGCGCAGGCACACCGGATTGGCCCGGATTCAGGCATGGCTGACGCTGACGACGACCTCTTCCAGAACCTTCTTTGGCTCGATCCTTAAGCCATCGGGGAGGAAGCGGCTGTCGAAGGTGCCGGCGCTGAACAGCTTGATGAGGAGGACAACCAGGCCCGCGTCGCAGTCGGCCATGGAAAAGATCAGCGGCGCGGTGCGCTTGGCGGTGTGAAGCACCATGGTTGAGCTGTCTATGGCCTCCAGGGACATCACGTCCGACAGCTTGAAGCTGATGGTCTTTTGGGGCGACAGGAATACGGCCCGCTTGTTGGTCAGGTTGAGCGCGCCGTCGGCCAGCGGCGTCAAGGCATCTACGCTGATGCGCTGCCCGCCGCCTACATAGACGCCACGCGCGACACGCACAGCCCCGCCGACATTGTAGGACTGCTTGCGGTAGCCGTAGAGGGTGGCGCCGGCCTCGATCACGCCAAACTCTCCCGCCTGCATGTTCAATGGCAGCGGCACGTCAGGGAAGGCTCGTGCGTCGTCCACCTGGCGGAAATAGCACATGAGCGCATCGGCTCTTGCCTGCTGCTGCGCCACCGCTTCTTGCCGTTGGCGTTGTCGGTTTTGCTCCTTGACGTGTAGCCGCCAGACTGCCAGCGCCATGGCGGCAGTTATCAACAGTATCCATTCCATGATGCGCCCCTTGCGATGGTGTCATCATAGTGGGAAATCGATGGGCTGAAAGCTGGGCTACTGGTCTTCCATGGGGTTTGTTTTCGAAATCAGGATGGGCGGCCAGTATGAGGCGCGGCCGCCGTCCCGTTTTAGTTGGCCTTCGGCTTCTTGAAGGCCATGGCGTGCCAGTCAAATTGGTTGCCGGCAAACTCCGCCAAGGTGACGTAGAAGGCCACATGCTCATGCGGCATCAGCTTGTCCACGTCGAAGAGGAGATGGAAAGGAACCCCGTTTTTCAGTAGGTAGCAGGATTGCTGAAACTCGGGGTTCCGACTCAGTTTTTTGCGGCTTCCTTCTCAGCATCCAGCAGCTTCGCCAGCGCGGCGCGTGCCGCCTCGTTCTTGGCTGCCAGGTGGTCGATGATGGCATGCATGCCTTCAGTGTCCAGGTCATCCAGTACCATCTCGATTTCGGCGATAGACCCAGGCTGGCCGTAGGGCTCGCCGTCAATGTAGGCGACCATCGCGGCCGGCACGACGAAGGTGTTCAGGTAGACGGTGTTGGCGGCGTTCTCCGGGCCAACGGCCAGGATCAGTCTAGACTCGTCCAGGGGCGTCAGGCGGCGCAGCCGGATATTGCGACCCTTAGCGTCGATCACGGTTTCATACTGAGGCTTGGGTTTGGCCACGACTTCGGTATTGATTTCGGCGGCCTGGTGTACGGTGACTCGCTGGTTCATGGAGCTTCCTTTCTGGTTACGCGTGGTGATGCCGGAATGGCTGGGGCTTAGCCCCGGGGGAGAATTGAGGACGGCATGTCAGGACGCAGCGGCATCATTGAGCCGTCGAAACCAGACATGCCGGTCTGGGGTTTGCTGGCCTCGCGGACCATCTCGCGGGTGACGACGGCAGCCACATCCTTGCCGCCGACCTGTACCTTGACGTTGATGACCGGCTGTACTGCTGGTGGAATGGGGGAGAGGGCCAACAGGCTTTGCACGGACACCGGCGTGGTGAACTGGTACCGATCCTTGCTGTGGCCGTAGGCCCCATCATCCGGGATAGCCAAGAAGTCGTTCTTCTTCGGGAACATCTGGTTCGCGCGCTCGACGGTTGGGCCGGGGCGGTAGTTATCCATCACGCCCAGGCTTTGGCCAGGCTTGAAGTGAGTGTTCTGGTTCTTGTCTTTGTCCTGGCCCCAGCCGGCCACCCAGCGGCCCGCGATGGTGCCGGCATCTGCCGCGGCACGGAAAATGTCCGGCAGGATCAGCAGCGCTAGACCGACTTCCCCCAGCACCATTGCGAATCGGGACAGGCCTCCGGCAATCCTGGCCAGGCGGCCGCCCTTGTCGAGCTCGCCGACGGTGCCCGACAGTTTGCCCACACCCAGCGCCGCGCCTTCGGCCTTCAGCTTGGATGCTGCTGCCGCGTTACCCAGGACGTTCACCTCTTGGGATAGCCGGCGCACACGGCCGGCGGTGGTGGTGGCTTCTACCTCGGCCAGCTTGGTTGCTCGGGTCAGACCACCCATGCTGCCGGCGGCGGCTTCTGACTGCATCTTGGACAGCTTCATGATGAGGCCCAAGCCACCCATGGCGCGGCTGGTCAGTTGGATCGTGCCGCCGATCATCAGCGCCGGCCCAAGGATGAACAGGTCTTTCGTCAGTGCCTTGATGCCGTCACCGTCCTTCTTCATCAGCTCGTTGGTCACGCTGAGGAAGCTGTTCAGCTCCTTCAGCACGCTGATGGCGGATGGCAGGATGGAAACGCCCAGTTGGGTCATCAAGGTGTTCCACTGCTTGTGCAGTTCCAGCATCTGGCCGTCCACCGTGCCGCGCGCGGCCTTCTCGCTCTGGCCAATTCCCATGGCGGACTTGTTGGCCTGAATCTGACGTTCCAGTGTCGGCATCTGCTGGTAGATCCGGCCCAGCAGCGCGGAACCGGTGCGGTTGCTCAGGATCATGCCCAGCTCGCGGATGATGGCCTCATCGCCTGTGATGCCGTGCCGCTTGAAGGCCGGTAGCAAGACTTCTTTGAGGAAAGCGAGTTCGCCCCGTTCCTCCAGAATGTTGGAGCCGATGAACGCGCCGGCCTTGGCCTTCTTGAGCTTGCCCAGCTTATTGAACTGGACCATGGCGGGATTGAGCAGGCCCAGGCGGAACATCTCTTGCTGTGACGTGATGGTGCCTCGCATCTGCACCAGGTTTTGATACAGCGACATGGTGCCGGTGCCATAGCGCGATCCGCCAAACTCCTGGATCAGTGGCTCGGCGCCCAGGTAGAAGGCCTCATTGCTGCGACGGGTGAGCGCCAGGCCGCCGGTTTTCAGCGCCTGCAGCATCTGGGAAGCGTCCACCCGGTTGCGGCTGCCGGTAATGACTTTCTGCGCAAAGTCGGCCTGTTCCGCAAAAACCTTTTCGCTCAGCGTGCCGCCGCGCAGCTCAATCACCTTCAGCAGATCCATGAACTTGCGTTCATTGGCTTCGCCGCCGGCCTTGCCATACAACGTTTCGTTGGCAAACTTCATCCTGGCCATGATCGGCGCGGCAAACTCGGCATGGTGCAAGTCTTTGAAGACCGCCATGGCGTCAGACAACAGCGTCATGTTGTCGGTCAGGCTGGTGCCGAAGGTCTTCATGCCCAGTGCGAATTGCTGCGCCTGCCGGTTGACGTTATCGCCAAAGCCCAATGTGGAGAAGCGCGCGATCTCCGTCTGCAGCTTGCGTGCATCCTCCAGCGGCTGCTTGAACATCAGCGTGATGCCGGCGCCCGCGCCAATTGCCAGCGCGCCCGACTTGGCGAAGTCACGCAGTTTGTCGAGCTTCCCCTGCAGCTGGTCAACGCCCTTTTGCGAGCGTGCCAGATCGGACGACAGCAGCCGCAAGCCTGAACTGATCTCGTTCAGAAGGCTGATTTTTACCGCTACCGAATAGGATTCAAACGCCATGGCTTAGTCTCCGTCCTTCATGACCTGGCCAGCCAGAGCCGCCACTTCTTCCACCGGCCAGCCCAGACGGCCACCGATACGAACTGGGCGCAGCGGCCCGGCTTGACTGCAGGCCCACTTGCGCAAGGTCTGAGGTTTGCGCCCAAGGATGGCGGCCGCCTCTCTGGTGCTGAAAACATGCTTTCCCATGGACCGGGCCGCTTCGATCAGCTTCATGCCACCCCCTTCTGCCGCCTACCGTCTGCAGGCTATTGATTGACTTAGGCTATTATTTTTTGGCTAAAAATAGCAAAAGTCAATCATTTGGGTTGATACGGATAGATCGCGGCTATCGTGAGGGCGGGGGTAGATCAGGTGGCGCTGTCATCATCCCGCATGGCGCGGTTCATGGATTCCATCAAGCGCATGCTGTCCACAGCGTCGCAGGCTTCGGCCAACACCGGCAGGACGCGGCATACATCCGCGCCTGGGCGGTCCAGCCAGGTTTCGAGATAGCCCACCTTCGGAAAACGGGCGGCCCTGAAAACTGCCATGCAAGCCCGGATCAACTCGCGGGCATTGGCGCGGCCTTGTTCGCTGCCGTCTTCCATGTCGAACAGCGCATCGTAAGCCAGCCAGATGGTAGCCGCGGCGCTGAGGTAAAGCCCGCCCTCCGGGTCATCGGGGATGGGGCGGAAGTGGTCTTCGAGGCGGAAGGGCTTCATGCGGCGTGCTCCTGAATGTGCGCCGGCTGGAAGGCGCATTGCCCGATGAAGTGCCACCGGGTGTAATCGGCCTCGCTGGCCATGTTGGAGATGCGCCAGGGCCGGTAACGGGCGCCGCACATCCCTTGGGTGGCGTTGCCGCGGTGCGGCGTCTGCAGGCCCACCATCTGCGCCGCGCGCTGGCGTGCATCCGGCACGGTGGCTTCTCCCTTCCAGTGCCGGCAGTTCATGCAATCGTTCGCCTGCTTGGCGCGGTGCTCAGCTTCGGCGCGCGACAAGCCGCCGTCGTGCTCCATGATCGCGGCTCGCTCCTCGATGGCTTCCCGGTCATCGTCAGCCGTCGCGCCGGCATGGTGGCGGTTCAGGTGGGCATCGAGGGCGGCCACCAGCTCAGCCACCGGCACACCGTCGCGCTCGATTTGCGCGCGCAGCATCCCCAGCCACTCGACACGGCCGGCGCTCGGCCAGCGTTCCAGGTTGCAGATCAGGCTGACCCGCTCCAGCAGATCGGCGGGCAGGGCGGCCGGCGGCATCGGCTGCTTCATCACCAGCGCGGTGACGATGCCGGCGGCAAAATCGCCGGCCGAAGGGATAGCGCCCCCCTCCAGAGGGAGGCTTGAGAGCGTTTTCTGGGGTGACTGTTTTTCGGTGGGAACAGTGGGAACAGTGGGAACAACTTCCTGAATCCCTTGCTGGATAAGGCTTTCCGGTGTTCCCGTTTTTTGTTCCCACGTTCCCGTGTTCCCACTTTTGGCCTCTTCTGGGCTGCTTTTCCCTGACTGGTGGATGGTGGCATTGAGCCATTGCGGCATGTTCATTCTTCGCCCTCCAGTACTGTGCTGGTCAGCACGTAGACGTTCACGGTTGCGGAATCCAGCGCCTTGATCCGCTTCTTGCGGGTGTGGCGCCGCGTGTTGCCTTCGGTGTCGCCGGCGAGCAGCCAGCCGGCGCGCAGCAGCGAGCGGGCGGCGATCAGCGGGGTGTAGCCGCGGCACAGCTCCTTCTTGAAGGGCTCGGACAACACCCAGAATTGCTGCGTGCCTTGCTCGTCGATGAAGGTGAAGCCAGCGCGGTTCAGGTAGCGGGCCAGCACTTCTGGAGCTGCGTCGTGCGGTGGGAAGCGGGTGGAGCTGTGGGTCTGCATGAAACCGCTGACCTGGGCGAACAGCGCGCGGTCGTCGGCGGCCATTCCGGTATGGTTCTCGGCCAGCCATTCGCGGAAGCAACGCCGGGCCGCCTGTACCGCCTCGCCGGGTTTCCAGCCGGTGACGCCGTAGCGCGTGGCCAGTTCGCCGGCGAAAGCCACCAGCGCAAAGCGCGCGGCCACGCGGCCCACCTCCTGCGCGGCGCCAGCCGGAACGCCCAGATACTCGATCAGGCCGGTGACGCCGTCTTTGATGTCGCGCCGGATCTCGTCCATGCATTCCGGAGGTGTCAGCGCGGCGAGGAAGGCCGGGCCCGCGGTGCCGTAGTACTGGCGGGAGTAGGCCTTCATGGCGTCGGCGAAGGCCTGGCCGCTGGGGTGCTGGTGTAACTGCTCCAGGGTGCCCATGCCGGCGCCGGCATCGGCGGGGATGGCGGGTAAGCGGGCGATCTGGCCGCCTTTGGCGCTCTTGCCGGCTTCGGCCATGTGCTGGGCCAGGTCGATCTCGCCGGCTGACAGCAGCATCACGCGCCAGGTGTGCGCCGGCCGGTTGCCGCCCTCCTTGGTCATGCGCGCCTTGGCCTGGCCGTTGGCGATCAGGTAGGCGGCGCCGCCGGCGTCGGCCGGGGCGATCTGGGCCAGCTCGTCCAGGATCAGCAGATTGTCGTTGCGGCCCAGGCATAGGCCCTCGAGCCCGTTCTGGGTGGTACGCCACTTCTTGGCGAACTGGTCGGGATTGCCCCAGACGCTGGCGGCCGGATCCAGCAAGGTGGATGTCTTGCCCTTGCTGGTGGTGCCGACGAAGTGGAAGCCGCCGCCCGACTCGCCGGCCATGTCTGCCAGCACGCCAGCGAAGGCCACCGAGATGGCGAACACGATGCGGCTGTTGCCGGCCGCGGCGGCGGCGATGTGGGTTTGCCACTCCTGCAGCGTGCCGGCGCG
This sequence comes from Chromobacterium violaceum ATCC 12472, assembly GCF_000007705.1. Taxonomy (NCBI): domain Bacteria; kingdom Pseudomonadati; phylum Pseudomonadota; class Betaproteobacteria; order Neisseriales; family Chromobacteriaceae; genus Chromobacterium; species Chromobacterium violaceum. Next base: position 4,161,707 of record NC_005085.1, on the reverse strand, counting down.
GTCGAAGTCGCCGCTGTCGGCACCCTGGTAGATCACGCCTTCGCCGTCCTGCTCGCCGTGGACCTCCCCGGGCAGCACATAGCGCACGTCGTGCCAGCCAATGCGGGAGACGCAGCGCAGGCGCGTCGCGGCGGCCTGGCGGTGGCTCAACACGTAGTCCACCAGCTTTTGCCGGGCCTTCTGGCTGGTCGACATGGTCAGCCCGCCGCGCACCAGCTCGCGGCGGAACTCAGCGGTGTCGCTGGCGGCCAGCATCTCCACCGGGCAGGCCCAGCGGTGCGGGTGGCCGTCGTTGTCGCGCCACTCCAGCAGCCGGCCCCAATTCGATTGGCTGGCGTCGCGGGTCTCGGCCAGGACGTGCAGCGGCGAGCACAGCCACCACGGCGTGGCCGGGTCTTTGCCATCCTCCGCCGGCGGCAGCCAATACACGCCATCGCGCTGGCCGGGAATGCCCTCCACTACGAAGAAAGGGGAGCCGTCAGCCGGCGCCGACGGGGTATTTTCGGGGAGAAAGTGGGAACACTCGGAAGTGGGAACGGAAAACTGGGAACGGCTAGAACCCTTATCTGGCAATGGTTTCAGCGGTTCTGTTCCCACTGTTCCCAGTGTTCCCACCATTTTTGAATCACCCGGAAAAACGCTCTCGGTGACAGCCTCCAGGCCGGCGAGCTGGTGCAGGTCGTTGAAGTCGGATGGCAGTTTGTCGCCATGCTGCTGGCGATGCTGCTCCACCTGCTCAGTGGTGAAGACCGGGACCACGGAGCGTCCCCGCGGCTGGAGCAGCTGGGCAGCGCGGCCGGCGGCCTGCTGGCCGGTCAGGCTTTCGTCGCTGTCGCCGCAGACGATCACTTCCACCGCCGGCGGCAAGGTGGCGGCCAGGCGCCCGGCAACTGTTACCAGGTTGTGGGCGTTGAAGGAGACGACGACAGGCTGGCCTGTCGCCTGGTGCAGGCTGCAGCCGGTGGCCCAGCCCTCGCACAGCAGCACCTGGGCGGCGTCGCGCAGCTTGCCCAGCACCAGCGATGCGCCCTTGACCTGGCCGCCGGTCAGGAAGCGCTTGCTGCCATCTGCGCTGATGATCTGCAGGTTGACCAGCTCGCCGCCGGCGCGCAGCGGGATCAGCAGCATGTCGCGCAGCTGGGCGGCGCCGGCCGGCACGATACCCTTGCAGGTCAGGTATCCATGCTCGGCGCTGACGCTGTGGCCGCGCTCCCACAAGCGGCCGGCCTTGGTCCTGGCCTGTTGGCGTTGCTGCTCGGCCAGCGCTTCGGCTTCGGCCTGGGCCGCGGCGCGCTCGGCGTCCAGCCGCGCCCGCTCTTCTGGGCTGGGGGCTTGGTAGGGCTGCTCGGGCCGGTATCCCTGCTGGATGGCCAGCGCGAACAGGCTGGAGATGGTGACGCGGCCGGCTGGCTTGATCGACTTCCAGACGCTGTGCGCGGCCTTGGCCTGGTAGTTCTTCGCCGTCTGGCTCCAGTCGTCCCAGATCGGGAAGCCGGCTTCGCCCAGCTCGAACTTAATCGCCATCGCCATGGCCACCCAGGTTCCCCGCTCGTGGGCATCGATGTGGGCCAGCGCGGCGCGGATCTGCTCGGATGTATTGCTCATTGCGTACCCTTTGGGCGTAAGGAGGCCCGCGCCCGGAAACGTGTCCGTTCGTGGGTCAGGGCCTCCCCGTGTCTAGGTTGTGGTGTGCTTAAGTGGAGGTCGGGTTATCCCAGTCGTCGGGATCCAGTGTGGAGGCGATGCTTTCCAGCATACCCACGATCCAGCCGCGCAGGCGCTGTTGCTCCAGCGTCAGGCTGCGGCCCTCCAGACCAAGGCGTAGCAGCAGCTGCGACTTGCAGCGAGTCAGAGTGCTGCTCGGGCTGTCTTTATCTACTGACAAGGCGAAGATCAACTCTCCTTCGAGCGCACCCAAGAGGTAAGCCTGGGTATCGATGCTTTCGTGGATCAGCTCATCGGCCTCATGGCGAAGGTTCTCCACGGCAGGGAGCAGGCGAGAGCCGGCAGCGGGGTTGAAGTGAACGGGACTCATGAGTTGGCCTCCTTGTGCTTCGACTGCTGTTTGGCTTCCCTTGCTTGAGCAACTCGATATCCATCGCCGGCCATCTGCACTGCGTTTTGTAATGCGCAGATGGTGTCGCCGGTTTCCTGAAGTAAGCCGGCCAAGCCGTATAAGATTTCAGCTTCATCCCCGATCGTATTGTCATGACTACGGATCAGCAGACCAATAGCTTTGAGACCTCGGGAGAGGTGGCCGATTGACACCTCTGCCGAGCTCTCGATAAGACCAAGCTGGTATGCCGAGCCCACGAGTTCTGAGCCGCCAGCGGCTTCGTCATATCCAATTTGTTGAAGCAGGTGGCTGTTCTCGATCAGCATTGCTGTACCTGCTTGGAATTGGGGGAGTTCGCGGTTCATATGCGGGCCTCCTCTTGTTGTTGGGTGGTATGGCCTACGGAGAACAAGGCTTGTTCGATCTGGGCCAGGATGGATTTACTGGTGATCATGATTTGCCTCCCAATGGGCTGATAGCGCGTGATGTCGACCATCGACATTTGGCGCAAGGCAAACGGGATACCGATACCGTTGGCATTGGAAGACTTGCTCTGCTTTATCAGAGCAGTGGTAGCTTTTTCTGGGACAGGGTGAACTGAGAGATGGGCGCGGGGAGCGCGCAGGGAGATGCTAGACATGGTGCATGTCTCCTTGAGTCTGGTTTCACCAGCCTCCCGCCGCCAAGCGGGGTGGGCTGGCACAATGGCAGGATTGGCGGACCGGGACTCAAGGTGACCGGCGCGTGCAAGCACGCTCCTGCCATGGCCAGCCCATAGAAAAGGGCGCACCAATGGCAATTGACGGACATAAAAAATGCCGCATATGGCGGCAATCCGCCTTGAGTCTAACAGGCCGCCAAGCCTGGCGCTGGGATTGACCAGCACAAGGGAATTATGGCGCGGCTGGTGTGGGGTGGCAAGTGTCATTGCGTGTCACCTCATGCCGCACGGTTCTGGCTGTCCAGCCACTCGCGTATGTCCTCAGCTTTCCAGGCGGTAACACGATCGGACAGCTTGATAGGGGCGGGAAAAGTGCCGGCGCGGACGCGGCGCCATAATGTTGAGACTGAGAATGGCAGGATGCCAGGCTTGCCGGACTTGGCCTCACCGACCAGTAGAGGCTGACGAATGTAGCCGGTTTCAGGGAGTGTGATGACATGGGGTGGCATGTTGCGATTCCTTATGACACGTCGTGGTTGACGGTCAAATGAAAGCGCATGAGATTACCCTAGGGGCAATACTAAAAGGGCTGAGGGGTAGGGAAATATCTACCCTCAGGGTTATGTAGAAACCTTGTAGCCATAAGAGAGTTTTCCCTGAGGGTTGGCGCCGTCTATCAAATTAGCGCAAGCGGTACTTTCCGCTTGCATTTCTAGGGTCTCTATCAATTGGGGAGGCTACCTTGTCGATGGCTTTCGCGATAGCGTCCGTCATGCCGGGGTACTTTTCCTTCAGGTTTTTAACTATCGCCTCTTGATTGGCTCGAGACCGGACATCATCTTGAGGAGTAAGCTGGCTGTGCCAATGGATACGGAAAATGTCCATGGCTATTTGAACAAGTGGTGGCAGGGGCGTACAAGTTGTATTGTTGATTTCCGACCTTAACTCTTCTATTTCTTGGCGATATTTTTCCGATTCTCTACGCGCTACCGATAGCTCGTCGGATAGCGTACTAGTAATTCTCTCCGGCGAGGTCAATGTGCCAGCCTTTTCTCCATGCTTATGCTTTAGGCATGAGAAATAAAGCTCTAGCCGAGATTCATCTTCTGGATTGTTTCCCATCATGTCCAGAAAGAGGCTGCGGTCATATGGTCGAAAATAAGCCTTTTCGATCCAATTTGGAATGTGATTAAGGGTAAGGTCACTGCCAAGGTAATGTAGTGATGTTATTGCTTTATGAAGCTTTGAGTTGGGTAGTAAAGGCAAAAAGTCATTATTATCATTTTTGGTGAAAAATGGTATGCCTAGAGCAGCATCATCAGAGGAGCAATGTAAATCAAGCGAAAACTGCTCTGCTATTTCTTCTGATACTAGAGCTAGATCTGATGGTTTTCCATTAATGGGTTGCCATTTTTCCACATTGGCAGCATTTTCCGGAAGAAATAAAAAGTGCTTCAGAGAGAATGAGAGTGAACGATCAAGCCATTGCTTTAGGCTTATGAGCTCATCATCCTTATTAGTGATCTTTGCCGTGTTCTCAAATATCTCTGCTGAGAATAGTATTGCATATAGGCCTATGTTGTTTATTTTCTCTGCTTTTATTCTTTCTTTGATTGATTTTGTTGTTTTGCAATATTCTTGCCCGTTCCATTTGCCTGGTTCTATATTTGCGAAATCACTTAGGTCTATGTTCCATTTATTAAGTGTTGCAAGGACTGACTCGTGAATAGTCATTCATGCGCTCCCTTTGCGCAACCCTGAGAATGGGTTGCCGCGCCAGGCGGGCAGGGTTTCCCGCTTTTCGATTGGCCGATCTAGGCGTGGCAAAGCTGGTGTCAGGCCGTCTTGATCCGACCCTTGGTAATTGGCGTCACGTTGTAGGCCTCTCCCTTGTCCAGGGCATCAAGCAGCCCGGCCCACTTGTTCAGGGCGTCGCGGCGCTCGTTGAAGTAGTCGTGACGGTTGTAGATGCCTTCCACGCCCTTGATCTTGTGATTCAGGCAGCGCTCGGCCACCACCGGGTCGACGCCCAATTCCGCCAGGTGGGTGCGCGCGGTGCGGCGCAGGTCGTGGATGGTGAAGGCCGCCACGTCCGGCATGTGCGGCTTAACCTTGCCCAGTGCGGTGCCGATGGTGCCCTCGTGGATGTGCGGCACCATGCGGTGCTGCATCTTGCGGGCCGGCAGCAGCCAGGCGCTGGGGCCGGCCAGGTCGAACAGCTGCTGCAGCCATTCCACCGCCAAGGCGGGCAAGGGGATGTCGATAGGCTTGCCGGTCTTGCTGCGCTCGCCTGGCAGGTGCCAGACGCCGGCCGGCAAGTCGAACTCTTCCTTGCGCGCGGCGCACAGCTCCATCTTGCGGACGCAGAGCAACAGCAGCAGGCGGATGGCGAGGTCGTTTTCCACGCTGAAGCCGCGGGCTAGCTTCATGGCCTGGAACAGCTTGGCCAGCTCGTCGCGGCTCAGCGCGCGCTCGCGGGCCTCTTCCTTGCCACCGGCGTCGCCCAGATCGAAGGCGCTGGCCGGGTTGATCTCGATGATGTGGCGCTTGATGGCGTAGTCGAACATGCGGCGGGTCCAGCGCAGCACGTCGTTGGCGATGGTAGGCGCGCCGCGCTTGACGATGGTCTGCAGCATGTCGTCGATGTGGCGGGGCTTGATGTCCTCTACCTTCATCTTGCCCAGCATGGGGCCGATGTCTTTGTCGATCCGGCGCCGCACGATGTCCGGGTGCTTCCAGCGGCCCAGGATCATCCGCTCGTAGTACTCATTCGCCAGCGCCAACATGGTGACGGCGTTCTTCTCTTCCTCGATCTTGGCCAGGGCTGCGGACTTTTTCTCCTGCTTCTCCGCGGCAACATCATGGCCCAGCGCCACGCGGGCGGAGAGGGATTTGACGGCTTCTCTGGCTTTGGCAAGCGACAACTCTGCGTAGCTGCCGATCTGCATGGTGCGGGACTTGCCGGCGAACTTGTAGCGGTAGCGCCAGACCGGCACCTTGTCATTCTCGCGGAAGCGCAGCCAGAGCCCATCACCGTCGCCGCGGCCCTCGAATCGTTCCCCGGCCTTGATCCAGGCCTTGATCTGCATGTCGGTCAGCTTGCCCATGTTTGCACCTCGAATACTGAGTAGCCCCCTTAAACCCGCACCGCTGCTGGATCGGGAAAAATCTGAACAGCGAATAGAGGGGGTGTACCCAAACGCCCCTGCGAAAAACGCCTAGGGTACACCCTTGGGTACACGGTAAGTATGCGCTTTGTTGACACGTAGTGACACGTTATGAAATGAAGAAAGCCCCGGTTGACGGGGCTTTTGTGGTTTCGCTGACACGTTGTGACACGTAGTGAATGCTTACTCTATGTTTTGAATTTGCTCGCGCATCTGCTCGATCAGCACTTTCAGCTCCACCGAGGCCTGGGTGGTGTCGGTGGAGACCGACTTGGAGCCCAGGGTGTTGGCTTCGCGGTTCAGCTCCTGCATCAGGAAGTCCAGGCGCTTGCCGGATTGGCCGCCGGATTTCAGGATGCGTCGCACTTCTGAGAGGTGGGTGGTCAGGCGCGACAGTTCCTCGTCCACGTCTATCTTCTGCGCGAACAGCGCGAATTCCTGTTTCAAGCGGTCTTCATCGACGCTGCCCAGCGCCTCCTGCAGGCGGCCGGACAGTTTGGCCATGTAGTTTTCCAGGATTTGCGGCAGCTTGGGTTTGATCGCGGCGACGATGGCTTCCATCGCCTCGATGCGCTCGATCAGCACGGCCTTCAGCTTTTCGCCCTCGCGGCCGCGCGAGGCGTTGAAGTCGGCCAGCGCGGTTTGCAGCGCGTCCAGGCACAGCTGGTGCAGCACTTCCGGCGCCAGCTCGTTGCTCTTCAGCACGCCGGGCCAGCGCATCAGTTCGCCGACCGACAGTCCCTTGCCTTCGCCGCACTGTTTTTGCACGTCGCGGGAGACTTCCAGCAGGCGGGCGAGGAAGGCCTGGTTCACTTCCAGCGTGGGGGCGGCGCTGTCCACCTGGTTGAGGCCGACGCGGCATTCCAGCTTGCCGCGGGTGACGCGGGCGGCGATCTGCTCGCGCAGCTGGGGTTCGATGATGCGCAGCTCTTCCGGCAAGCGCATCTGCACGTCCAGGTAACGGTGATTGACGGCGCGGACTTCCAGGCTCAACATGCCGCCAGGGAATTCCCGGGTGGCGGCGGCGAAGCCGGTCATGCTCAATATCATGCGGAGCTCCTGTATCGGTATTTTCGAATGCTGGGCCCGAATTGCTTTGCTAAGCTCAATTCAGGGCCAGTGAACACTATAACAACTGCCATCCGATGACTCAATCCAGCAAGCAGACCCCGCTTCCGGCAGGCTACCGGCTCGCCGAATACACGATCGTGCGACAACTGTCGATGGGCGGTTTCAGCGTCGTGTATCTGGCTTTGGATGACGACGACCGCAAGTTCGCCATCAAGGAATACCTGCCGCGCAACCTGGCCGAGCGCAAGGACGACGGCGGGGTGACGGTGCCGCACGACTTGGACCGGGATGCCTTCAACCTGGGGTTGAAGTGTTTTTTCGAGGAAGGCCGGGTGCTGTCCGGCATTTCCCATCCAGCGGTGGTGCGGGTGAGCAATTTCTTCCGCGCGAATCAGACGGTCTACATGGTGATGGAGTATGCCGATGGCCGCTCGCTGGGGCGCGAGCTGGAGCTGGCCGGGGGGCGGATGGAGGAGAGGCTGATCCGCAAGTGGTTCGCGGCCCTGCTGTCCGGTTTGAGGGAGGTGCACAGCCGTCGCTTGCTGCATCTGGACATCAAGCCTGCCAATATCTATCTGCGGCGCAACGGCGTGCCGCTGCTGCTGGATTTCGGCGCGTCGAGGCAGACCCTGGCGCGGCAGGACAAGCATTTCGCCGCGATGTACACGCCGGGTTTCGCCGCGCCGGAGCAGTACGACAAAAGCCAGCCGCTTGGACCGTGGACCGATATCTACGCGATCGGCGCCTGTCTGTATGTCTGCATGGGCGGCGCTACGCCGCAGCCGTCGAGAGAGCGGTGCGAGCAGGATCTGTTGGCGCCGGCCAGCCAGGTTTTCCGCCACCGGTATTCGCGCGAGTTGACCGGCTTGTGCGATCGTTGCCTGTCGCTGGAGCCCAACCTGAGGCCGGCGTCGGTGCTGGAAATCCAGAAGAGCCTGCAGCAGACGGAATACAGCCAGCCGGAACGCCCGCCTGCGGGAGAGGGCAGCCGCCTGGTCGGCTGGATCAAGGGGCTGGCCGGTGGCCGGCATCGAGAGGGGTCGGAATGAAACTGTCCATCTTTCAGGAAAGCCGGATCGGCGGGCGCAGCTATAACCAGGACCGGCTGGCCATCGCCCATTCGCGCGAGGCGGTGATGCTGGTGATGGCCGACGGCATGGGCGGGCACATGCGCGGCGAGGTGGCCGCCCAGATCACGGTGGACCTGCTCAGCGAACTGTTCTACCAGCAGGCGACGCCTACGATCAGCCACCCCAACCGTTTCCTGGTGAACGCCATCAGTTCGGTGCACCAAGTGATCCTGGAGTATGCGGCCGACCACCGGCTGCCCGATGTGCCGAGCACCACGGTGGTGGTGGCCATCCTGCAGCACGGCCAGCTGTATTGGTGCCATGTCGGGGATTCGCGGCTGTACCTGCTCGACGGCGGCGGGCTGAGGCTTCGCTCGCGCGACCATTCCCAGGTGCAGCGGCTGATAGACCAGGGCCTGCTGACCGAGGAGGGCGCCAAGACCCATCCCGAACGCAACAAGATCTACAACTGCCTGGGCGCCGCGGGCGAGCCCGACATCGACATCGGCGAGCGGCAGGTAATCGGCCCGGGGTGTTCCATTCTGTTGTGCACCGACGGCTTGTGGTCGCAAGTGCAGGACGCCGAGCTGGAAAAGGTGTTCGCCGGGCGCAGCGTCAACCAGGTGATGCCGGCGCTGATCAATGTGGCGGAGCGGCGCGCCGGCAACGGCGGCGACAATCTGTCGGCGGTGGCGGTGACGCTGCTGGAGGATAGCCTGGAGCTGGGCGAGCGCGACGACGTGCTGGATACCGAAAAGACGCCGCCGCAAAAGGCCGGCCGGCTGATCCTGGAGTCCAACCTGGCGACCATGCACCAGGAAATCCTGGCCAGCCAGGTGGACAAGGACAGCTGAGCGCGGGCGGCTGTTATAATCGCCGTCGATCTTCTTTATCCCCAGGGCCATCATGCGACCTTCCCAACGTAGTGCCGACGCGATGCGCGTCGTGCGTCTGACCCGCTCTTACACCAAGCACGCCGAGGGTTCGGTGCTGGTGGAGTTCGGCGACACCAAGGTGATCTGCACCGCCAGCGTCGAGGAAACGGTGCCGTCCTTTCTCAAGGGCAAGGGACAGGGCTGGGTGACCGCCGAATACGGCATGCTGCCGCGCTCCACCGGCAGCCGCATGCGCCGCGAGTCGGCCGCCGGCAAGCAGTCCGGCCGCACCCAGGAAATCCAGCGTCTGATCGGCCGCTCGCTGCGCGCGGTGACCGATCTGGCCAAGCTGGGCGAGCGCCAGATCGTCATCGACTGCGACGTGATCCAGGCCGACGGCGGCACCCGTACCGCCAGCATCACCGGCGCCTATGTGGCGCTGGCCGACGCGATCCGCGGGCTGATCGATGCCGGCAAGCTGAGCGCCACCCCATTGCGCGACCAGGTCGCCGCGGTGTCGGTGGGCGTGTACAAGGGTCAGCCGGTGCTGGATCTGGACTATCTGGAGGATTCCGACTGCGAGACCGATATGAACGTGGTGATGACCGGCAGCGGCCGCTTCGTCGAAGTGCAGGGCACCGCCGAAGGCGAGCCGTTCAGCGAGGAGGAGATGGCGGCGATGTTGGGGCTGGCGCGCAAGGGCATTGCCGAATTGCTGGCGCATCAGCGGCAGGCGCTGAACGTATGAAGCCCAGGGTTTGAAGTCCGTTGCACAGAAAAAAGCCGCCTCGGGGCGGCTTTTTCATTTCTTGGCGGATTTGGCGATGAAGGCCTGCAGCGCTTGCCGGAACACCGGCGCGGACACGCTCATATTGTCTTCCAGCTTGCGGCGCGCTGCCGGCGGCGCCGAACTCTGCACCGCGACGATGGTGGCCTGGCCCTTGGCGTCGATGACGAAGATCGGCGAGCCGCTGTTGCCTTCCAGCGTGTCGCAGCGGTGGGTCAGGCGGCCGTCTTCGCGCAGCGCGGTGGCCTTGCAGCCGTGATGCGCGCGCAGGTGGCGCTGGTCGTCCACCGGGTAGCCGCCCTGGGTGAGGGTCCAATTCTGCTTGGCCAACAGCGCTTTCAGCGCCTGGGCGTCGCCGGAGAACACCGGCACCGTGCCCTGGCTATTGCCCAGCGGCGTGGCCAGCCGCACGAAGGCGAAGTCGCGCGGCGCGATGCGCGGCGGGATGTACAGGCCGTCGCGCTTTCGGATCAGGCCTTTGAGAAAGGCCTTGTCCACCTGCACTTCCTGTATGCGGCTCAGCGCCGTGTATTCGTCGCCCCACAGGCCGACGGTGAAGCTGGTGGCGGGATCGAAGCGTCCCTTCTCGTCGACGAAGCAATGGCCGGCGGTCAGCACCACGTCGGGGGCGACCAGGGTGCCGGTGCAGATGGTGCGGGAGCGGGTTTCCAGCTGGCCCACGCTGCGCCAGGGCGCGCGCTCGGGCTTTTCCAGCACGCGGTCGTCCTTGCCGAAGAACAGGATCTTGTGCTCTTTGCTCAGCGGAGCGGATTGGGCGAGGGCGGGGATCAGGGCGAGGCAGAGGGCAATGCGCGGCAGCTTCATCGTGGTGGCACCTGGAAATGGAAACGGGGCGCCGAAGCGCCCCGTGCAATGCTAAGCCGCTGAGTGATCAGACGGCGTCGGCACTGGAATTACTTGGCAGCGGAAGCGGCCTTCTTCTTGCCGGCTTTCTTGGCCGGAGCGGAAGCTTCTTTCTTGGCGGCTTGAGCCTTTTGAGCAGCGGAAGCTTCTTTCTTGGCTACGTGCTTTTTGGCGTGCTTGTGGGCAGCCTTCTTAGCCGGAGCGGAAGCGTCGGCCTTAGCGGCTTGGGCTTTCTGAGCAGCGGAAGCTTCTTTCTTGGCAGCGTGCTTCTTGGCGTGGTGCTTGTGAGCCTTCTTGGCCTTCGGAGCGGAAGCGTCGGCCTTGGCGGCTTGAGCCTTCTGAGCGGAGGCTTCCTTCTTGGCTACGTGCTTCTTGGCCTTCTTGGCTTTCGGAGCGGAAGCGTCGGCCTTGGCGGCTTGGGCTTTTTGAGCAGCGGAAGCTTCTTTCTTGGCAGCGTGCTTCTTGGCGTGGTGCTTGTGAGCCTTCTTGGCCTTCGGAGCGGAAGCGTCGGCCTTAGCGGCTTGAGCCTTCTGAGCGGAGGCTTCCTTCTTGGCTACGTGCTTCTTGGCCTTCTTGGCTTTCGGAGCGGAAGCGTCGGCCTTGGCGGCTTGGGCTTTTTGAGCAGCGGAAGCTTCTTTCTTGGCGGCATGCTTCTTGGCAGCGTGCTTGTGTGCCTTCTTGGCCTTCGGAGCGGAAGCGTCGGCCTTGGCGGCTTGAGCCTTCTGAGCTGCGGAAGCGTCCTTCTTGGCTACGTGCTTCTTGGCCTTCTTGGCCTTCGGAGCGGAAGCGTCAGCCTTGGCAGCTTGAGCCTTTTGAGCGGAAGCTACTTTTTTCTTTTCGGCTTTCTTGGCCTTGTGGATGGCCGGAGCGGAAGCAGCAGCTTTTTCAGCGGCGAAGCCGTTGGCGGACACCAGGCTGAAAGCAGCGGTCAGGGCGAGCAGAGCCAGCTTTTTCATTTACGAAACTCCTAAGTTTCTTTCGATTGGGTTGAAACGGACCCGAAGAAGTCCTAATTCAGGGCGAATGCTATCGGTGGCAAGGGGGAGCGTCTAGGGGAGGCTTGTATCTCAATGTTACAAAATGTACATCAGCCTGTAGGCCAACGCAGCACGAAGCGCGCGCCGCCCATGGGCGAGCTTTCCACCTTGATGCTGCCGCGGTGGGCGCGGGCGATGCCGGCGACGATGGCCAGTCCCAAGCCATGGCCGCCGGTCTTGCGGCCGCGGCTTTCGTCCAGGCGGACGAAGGGGTCGAACACCCGTTCGCGGTCCTCTTCCGGGATGCCGGGGCCGTCGTCGTCGACGATGATGCAGTATTGTTGCTTGTCGACCAGGATATGGGTGGCGACGACGCCGTTGGCGTGGCGGCGGGCGTTGGACAGCAGATTGTCCAGCGCGCGGGTGATCAGGTGCTCGTCGGCGGTGATGGTCAGCTCCTCGCCCGCGGGCTCGATCCAGTGGATCTCCTGCGCCAGCGCGGCTTGGCCGGCGATGCGGTCGCGCGCCCAGGGCAGGGCGTTGAAGCTGACCGGCTTCAGCGGCGCCTCGGGACGGTCCAGCCTGGCATGGAACAGCAATTCTTCCACCAGCTTGTCGATGGCGGTGAGGTCGCGCTCTATGGCTTGGCGCTCCGGCGTATCCTCGTCGCCCTCCAGCAGGGCCAGCCGGTAGCGCAGCCGCGCCAGCGGCGTGCGCAGCTCGTGGGCGACGGCGTTGGTCAGCGTTTTCTTGCTGTTGATCAGCGCGCCGATGTTGTCGGCCATGTGGTTGAAGGCGATCCCCAGGTGGTGGACGCCGGAATGCGGCGGCAGGTCGACGCGGGCGGCCAGGTCGCCGCTGGCCAGCCGGCCGGCGGTGCGCTCCAGCGCCACCAGGTCGCGCCAGTGCGGCCGCATCCACAGGAACACCGGGATCGCCAGCGACAGTCCCAGCAGGGCGAGCAGCGCGTAGTCCACCCACTTGAGCTGGTGCAGGAAGAACAGGTAGCGCAGCGGTCCGGCCACCAGCAGGTAGTTGCTGTCCTGCAGCTTCTGCAGGAACAGGTACTTGTCCTCCAGCATCACGATTTCGCCGCGGTCCAGCGCCTGCTTGGATTCCTCGTCCAGGATGTAGTTGCTCATCTTCTCCACCTTCACGCGGAAGGTGAAGCCGTAGTCGGAGTTGGCCAGGGTCTCGCTCCAGCGGTCCTCCGGCACGCCGCGCAGATCGGCCTCGATCAGCGACAGCGTGGTGCGCAGGAGGTCGGACAGGTAGCGTTCGCCCTTCTCGTTCGACGCTTGCTTGTACACCAGGCCGACCATGATGACGGCCACCAGGAAGCAGGCCATCAGCAGCAGGTAGAACTGGACGAAAAGACGGCGCATCCGCGCTTACTCCCAGCCCGACAGCGAGAACAGGTAGCCGCGGTTGCGCACAGTCTTGATGCGGAACGGCTCGCTGGGGTTGTCGCCCAGTTTCTTGCGCAGGCGGGAGATGGCCACGTCTATGCTGCGGTCCAGGCCGTCGTAGTCGACGCCGCGCATTTCCTTCAGCAGCAGGTCGCGGTTCAGCGTCTCGCCGGCGTGGCTGGCCAGCAGCCACAGCAGGTCGAAGTCCGAGGTGGACAGCGGGATCTTTTCGCCGCAGAGCACCACGTCGCGGCTGACCGGATCGATCGACAGCTGGCCGAACACCGCCTTGCGCGAGCCCTTGGCCGGCAGCGCCTCGGCGGCCTGGGCCGGCCGCAGGTTGCGCAGCTGGGCGCGCAGCCTGGCCACTAGCACCGACGGCGGCGTGGTTTTCAGGATGTAGTCGTTGGCGCCGAGCTCCAGGCCCAGGATCTGGTTCATGTCGCTGTCCAGCGAGGTCAGCATGATGATGGGCCCGTCGAACTTGGGCCGCAGTTCGCGGCAGATGGACAGGCCGTCCTTGCCCGGCAGCATGATGTCCAGCAGCACCAGGTCCGGCGCTTCGCGGGCGATGGTGTCCAGCGCGGTGTCGCCGCGCGGTTCGATCACCACTTCCATTTCGTGGCGGGACAGGAAATCGCTGATCAGTTCGGCGAGGTCGGCGTCGTCTTCGACGAATACGATGCGATGGGTCATGCGGGTATCCATGCGGTTGATTGGCGGTTCGCCGGCAAGTATCGCGCGCCCGGCCCCGCCGCTCAAGTGCGGGGCCGTCTCGGACAGGCCGGACCGGGCAAAGACCGCGAACCGGCGCTCAGGCCGGGTCGCCGGGCAGGAACAGCGGATTGAAGCCGATGCGGGCGTAACCGGCCTCGCCGGCCAGCAGATCCAGCGCCAGGCTGGCCAGGTCGTCGGCGCCGGCCTCCGCGTCGGCGTCCAGCAGCAGCGAGATCTGTTTCAGCGCGCCGTGGCATTGATCGCAGGCTTCCACTTCGCGCGCGCCGCGCGCCTGGTGCGGGCGTTGATGGTCGGGCTCCGGCGGAAGGTAGTCGCGCGCCGCCAGCGAGTAGTAATGCAAATCCCGGCTGTTGCCGCAGGACAGGCAGCGCACCCGGCCCACCGGCCAGGCGTGGCTGCACATCGAGCATACCACGTAGCGTTGGGCGTGGCCGCTGTCGCCGCGCAGCAGCAGCGAGGCTAGCGGCAGGCCGCCGCAGCATGGGCAGCGCGGCTCCTGGCTTTGCGGCTCCGGCAGCGGCCGCTGGCGGACGCTGCGGGTGGCCTGCGCCTGCAGCGCGGCGCCCAGCAGCGGCAGCGCGGCGAACAAGGGACCGTCCGCCGGATAGTCGCCGTTGATCAGGCGCTCGGCCAGGCGGCTGAGCGCGGCGGCGTCCTGCGCCAGCAAAAGATCCAAAGCGGCTTGCGCCGGCACGGGAAGCTGAGGCGTTAAGGCTTCGGCAAGCTTTTCCAGCGCGGCGCGCGGATCGAGCCGCGACGCGTCGTGCAGCGCCTGCTGTTGTTGGCAGATGGCGGCGCACAGCCGCAGAAAGCCGGCCATCGCGTGGCCGTCGGCCAATCGCAGCAGCCGGTCGGCGCGGCGGGAGAAGAGGTCGGCCGGCGGCCGCTGCACGGGCAGGCTCATCAGCGGGGCGTCGCCGGCGCGGATCTGCTCAGCCGGCAGGATGGGTTGGGTGGGGGTCATGGTGGGTATTGAGGCTCTGAGGTGGTTTTGCTATTTACATGGTAAGAAATCGGCCTTTATCGGCACTAGGATCGAGTCGATGCAACGGATTCCCCATCAGCGCAAGCCGGGGTTTCGCCGCGCTGTTGGGGCGGCTTGGGATGGCCTCTGCGTGTGAATCTTCGATTCACTCAGCGATAGGGCTGGCCGCTCAGCCCCTGGCCCGTCTGCCGGGCGGAACCGGCACCTAAACATGTCGTCCGCGCAGCGGACACTCGCTATTTCTTCCCCATCATTTCCTTATACCAGCCCGGATGATGCTTCTTGGCCCAGGCGTGGGTGACCACGCCCTCCACCATCGCCCGTATCGTGCCCTTCACCCACAGCGCGGCATAGACGTGGACGATGATGCTGGCGATCAGCGCGGTGGCGGCCCAGGCGTGCAGCAGCAGCGCCAGCCGGATCACCGGGATGGGGAAATAGCCGGAGAAGTACTGGCGCCAGGCGATGATGCCGGTGACCAGCATCACGGCCACGCACAGGGTCATGATCCAGAACATCGCCTTCTGGCCGCCGTTGTACTTGCCCACTTCCACGGTCTCATGGCCGCGCAGCACGTCCTTCACCGCCAGCATCCACTGGATGTCCTGGCTATTGATCAGGTTGCGCCGCCAGTAGCGGAAAAACTGGCGGAAGAAGCCCAGGAACATCAGCACGCCGACGAAGGGATGCACCATCCGCGCCAGCTGCGGCGTGCCGAACACGCCGGTCAGCCAGAAGAAGGCCGGGTAGAACAGCGCCAGCCCGGACAGCGCCAGCAGCACGAAGCAGATGGCGACGATCCAGTGGTTGATCCGTTCCGCCGCGCTGTAGCGCTGCAGCAGTTTCTCCTTCATTGCTTGTCCTCCTCGCGGGTTTCGCTTTCCGCTTCGTCATCGGCGCGGTTGGGCCCGACGGTGATGTAGTGCAGGAAGCCGAACAGGCCGGCGGCGGCGATGCCTATCGTCGCCAGCGGCTTGAGCAAGCCCTTCCACAGCTGCACGGTGGGGCTGATTTCGGGGTTGTTCGGCAGGCCGGAGTACTGTTCCGGCTTGTCGGCGTGGTGCAGCACGTACATCACGTGGGTGCCGCCCACGCCTTGCGGATCGTACAGGCCGGCGTGTTGATAGCCGCGCCGCTTCAGATCCGCCACCCGTTCCGCCGCCACTTCCTTCATGTCTTCCTTGGAGCCGAACTGGATGGCCCCGGTGGGACAGGTCTTGACGCAAGCCGGCTCCAGGCCGACGGCGACGCGGTCCGAGCACAGCGTGCACTTGTAAGCCTTGTTGTCTTCCTTGCTGATGCGCGGAATATTGAACGGACAGCCGGCGATGCAGTAACCGCAGCCGATGCAGTTTTCCTGGTGGAAGTCGACGATGCCGTTGCTGTACTGCACGATGGCGCCCGGCGACGGACAGGCTTTCAAACAGCCGGGGTCGGCGCAGTGCATGCAGCCGTCCTTGCGGATCAGCCACTCCAGCTTGCCGTTGCTTTCCTCCTCGGCGAAGCGCATCACCGTCCAGGCCTTGGCGGACAGGTCGGTGGGGTTGTCGTAGACCCCGATGTTGTGGCCGACTTCCTCGCGGATGTCGTTCCATTCGGAACAAGCCACCTGGCAGGCCTTGCAGCCTATGCAGGTGGAGGTGTCGATCAGCTTGGCCACTTCCAGCGTCTGGCGGACCTTGGGGCTTTCGGTCGGGCTGGCGGAGCGGCGGTGGATATCCAGGGATTGCAATGGCATGGCCGGGGCTCCTTACAGTTTTTCCAGCTTGACCAGGAAGGCCTTGTACTCGGGTGTCTGGGTGTTGCAGTCGCCGACCGCGGGCGGCAGCGCATTGGTCAGGTAGCCCGGCCGCGCCACACCCTCCCAGCCCCAGTGCAGCGGGATGCCGATCTGGTGCACGGTCTGGCCGTTGACCTTCAGCGCCATCAGCCGCTTGGTGACCACCGCCTTGGCCTTGACGAAGCCGCGGTTGGAGCTGACCTTGACCATGTCGCCCTGGGCGATGCCTTTTTCGCGGGCCAAGGCTTCGCCGATCTCGACAAACTGCTCGGGCTGGGCGATGGCGCTCAAGAGCACCGACTTGGTCCAGAACTGGAAATGCTCGGTCAGCCGGTAAGTGGTCCCGACATAGGGGAAGTCTTTGTGCGTGCCCAGGCGCTTCCTGTCGCTGTCGAACAGCCGCACCGCCGGGCTGGACACCACCTTGGGGTGCAGCGGATTGGTGCCGATCGGGCTTTCCATCGGCTCGTAATGCTCGGGGAAGGGGCCGTCCACCAGCTTGTCGGCGCAGAACAGCCGGCCCACGCCCTCGGGATTCATGATGAAGGGCTGCATGCCGGAGTCCGGCGCGGCGTCGGCCTTGAAGTCCGGCACGTCGCCGCCCACCCATTTCTCGCCGTTCCAGCTGATCAGCTTGCGCGCGGGGTCCCACGGCTTGCCGGCCGGGTCGCAGGAGGCGCGGTTGTACAGGATGCGGCGGTTGGCCGGCCATGACCACGACCAGCCCGGCGTGTTGCCGAGGCCGGTGTCGGTGTTGTCGCGCCGCGCCATCTGGTTGCCGGCCTGGGTCCAGCAGCCGGAGAAAATCCAGCAGGCGCAGGCGGTGCGGCCGTCGTCCTGCAGCGCGGCGAAGCCGGGTAGCTGCTCGCCCTTCTTCACCAGTGTCTTGCTTGGGTCGGCCGGGTCCGGCAAGTCGGCCAGCGCCTTGCCGTTCATTTCCATCGCCAGCTCGCTGGGCGTCGGGGCCTTCGGATTGCGGTAGTTCCAGTTGACCTTGAGGATGGGATCGGCCAGCTTGCCGCCTTCCTTGCGGTAAAGGTCGCGGATGGCGACGAACAGCTCGCCGATGATCTCGTTGTCGCCCCTGGCCTCGCCCGGCGGCTGGGCGCCTTTCCAGTGCCATTGCAGCCAGCGCGCGGAGTTGACGATGGAGCCGTCCTCTTCGGCGAAACAGGTGGACGGCAGCCGGAACACCGTGGTCTGGATCTTGGCCGGATCGACGTCGTGCGCGTCGCCGTGGTTCTGCCAGAAGGTGGAGGTCTCGGTGGCGATCGGGTCGATGATCACCATGTACTTGAGCTTGGAGAAGGCCTCGGTCACTTTGGCGGCGTCCGGGAAGCTGGCCAGCGGGTTGAAGCCCTGCACGATGAAGCCGTTCATCTTGCCCTGGTACATCAGCTCGGCCATGTGCAGCACGTCGTACATCTTGTCCCACTTGGGCAGCCAGTCGTAGCCCCAGTCGTTGTCCTTGCCCGCGTTGTCGCCCCACATCCACTTCATCAGGCTGACGAAGAACTTGGGGGTGTTGCTCCAGTAGTTGAACTGGTTCGCCTGCAGGGCCTTGGGCGTGGTCTTGGCCAGATAGGTCGCCAGGTCCGGGTGGTCGGCTTCGCTCGGCAGCGTCAGGTAGCCGGGCAGCTGGGTGGACAGCAGGCCCAGGTCGGACAGGCCCTGGATGTTGGAGTGGCCGCGCAGCGCGTTGACGCCGCCGCCGGGCATGCCGATGTTGCCGAGCAGGAGCTGGATCATCGCCATGGTGCGGATGTTCTGCGAGCCGGTGGTGTGCTGGGTCCAGCCCAGCGCGTAGAGGATGGTGCCGGCCTTGTCCGGGCGGGCGGTCTCGCCCAGCTCCTTGCATACCTGCAGGAAGCCGTCCACCGGCGTGCCGCAGATGGTGTTGACCATTTCCGGCGTGTAGCGCGAATAGTGCTGCTTCAACAGCTGCCAGACACAGCGCGGGTGTTGCAGCGAAGGGTCGGTCTTGGCGTAGCCGTCGTCGCCCAGCTCGTAGTTCCAGCTGCTCTTGTCGTACTTGCCCTTGGCGGCGTCGTAGCCGGAGAACAGGCCTTCGTCGAAGCGGTAGTCGTCGCGGACGATCAGCGCGGCGTTGGTGTAGGCCTTGACGTAGTCCCAGTGGATTTTGTCGTGCTGGATCAGCCAGTTGATCACGCCGCCGAGGAAGGCGATGTCCGAGCCGACGCGGATCGGCAGGTAGAGGTCGGACACCGAGGCGGTGCGGTTGTAGCGCGGGTCCACCACGATCAGCCGCGTGCCGCGGGTCTTCTTCGCCTCTATCGCCCATTTGAAGCCCACCGGGTGGGCCTCGGCGGCGTTGCCGCCCATCACCAGGATGAAGTCGGCGTTCTTGATGTCCACCCAGCTGTTGGTCATCGCGCCGCGGCCGAAGGTGGAGGCCAGCGCCGACACGGTCGGGCCGTGGCAGACGCGGGCCTGGGCGTCGGTGGCGACGATGCCCAGGCTGCGGATGAATTTCTGCGAGATGATGCCGGTTTCGTTGGAGCCGGCCGACGCGGTCAGCATCGCGGTGGACAGCCAGCGGTTGATCGGCACGCCGGCGGCGTTTTTCTCGACGATGTGCGCGTCGCGGTCATCCTTCATCAGCCGGGCGATGCGGGAAATCGCCTCGTCCCAGCCGATGCGCTTCCATTCGCCGCTGCCCGGCTCGCGCACTTCCGGATATTTCAGCCGCTTGGGGCTGTGGATGAAATCCAGCAGGCCGGCGCCCTTGGGACAGAGCGAGCCGCGGCTGACCGGATGGTCCGGGTCGCCCTCGATGTGGTAGATCTCGCCGTGGGCGTTCTTGGCGCCGTCGCCCAGTCCGTACAGGATCAGGCCGCAGCCGACGGAGCAGTAGGTACAGGTGTTGCGGGTTTCGCGCGCGCCCAACAGTTTGAACTGGCGGACTTCGGCCAGCGCCTGTTGCGGCGCGAAGCCCATGGCGACCAGGCTGGATGCGCCCAGCTGCGCCGCGGTCAGCTTGAACAGCTGACGTCGGGTGACTTGCATCGTCCATCTCCTCCAGGACATCGCGCCGCTTTGCGGCGCTGGATATCCAAAATGACAGCCTTGCAGCGTTTTTTACTTTTTTATGCTACTCCGCGGCGGCCTTAATGACCACCTTATTGACATGGCTTTGACGGACGACGCGGGGAGCCTGGGGCGGAGGGATGGGGCGATGGCGGGGAATGGGCCAGGCCGCTGCGGCTAACCGGCAGGCGGCGGGGCATCCCGCCGGCCCGTCCAGTTATTTGTAGCAGTTTTATTACGATTTGGAGATGTGTCCATTAAAACGGTTGGCGAGGGAATGGCGCTTGCCAGCCGCCGCCCAGCGCCTTCAGCAAGCTGACGCTGGCGGCCAGCTGGGCGCCGCGCAGCTGCGCCAGCGTCCGTTGCGCCGCCAGCTGGCTTTGGCGGGCGGAAGCCAGCGTCAGCGCGCTGTCCAGGCCTTCGCGATAGCGCAACTGGATGACGGCGTAGGCCTTGTCCTGGTTGCGCGCCGCCTCGTCCTGCTGGCGGCGCGCCTGGTCCAGCCCGTGCAGCGAGCCCAGCGCGTCCTGGGCTTCTTGCAGCGCTTGCAGCACAGTCTGGCGATAGGCGGCCAGCGCGGCGCGGTAGCCGGCTGCGGCGTAATCGACGCCGGCGCGGGCCTTGCCGTTGTCGAACAGCGTTTGCGTCGCCTGCAGGCCCACGCCCCAGATCAGCGCCGGCGTGGAGAACAGCTTGCCGAGGCCGGTCGATTCGCTGCCAAGATAGGTCGGCGCCAGCGTCAGTTGAGGGAAATACGCGGCCTTGGCGACGCCGATCTGGGCGTTGGCGGCGGCCATCGCCCGTTCGGCCGAGGCGATGTCGGGGCGGCGCTGCAGCAGATCGCTGGGCGCGCCGTTCGGCAAAGCCGGCAAGGCGGCGGGCAGCGAGCCGGATGCCAGCCGGAACGAGGGCGCCGGCGCGCCGCTGAGTGTGGCCAGCAGATCCTCATTGGCGCGGCGCTGGTTGAGCAGCAGTTCGCGCTGGGCGCGGCTGGCGGCGGAGGCGGCGGCCTGCTGCGCTTCGTCGCCGGCGGACGCGAGGCCGGCCAGGTGGCGGATGCGGGTCAGCTCCAGCACCCGCTGCTGCGCGTCCAGGATGCCGTCCAGCAGCCGGATTTCTTCGTCCTCTTGGCGCAGTTGCAGATAGGCGCTGGCCAGCTGGGCGGTCAGCAGTAGTTCGACGTTGGCGCGATCGGAGGCGGCCTGTTCGGCGCCGGCGCGCGCGCTTTCGATGTCGCGCCGCACCCGGCCCAGCCAGTCGATCTCGTAGCTGACGCTGAGCATGGGCTTCAGATCGCTCTGCACCGCGCTGGCGTTGCTGGCGCCATAGCTGGACAAGGGGCGGTCGGCGGAGACGCGGCTGCGCGAGGCCGCCGCGCCCAGGCTGGCGGCGGGCAGCGCGGCGGCGCCGCGGATGCGGCTTTGCGCCTGGGCCTGGTCCAGCCTGGCCAGCGCCAGCTGCAGCGTCGGGCTGCGGGCCAGCGCGTCGGCTTCCAGGCGGTTCAGACCCTCGTCGCCGAACATCCGCCACCAGTCGCGTTTGGGCAGCGCATCGGCGGGCGCAGCCGGCAGCCAGCCGGCGTCGCTCTTCCACTGCGCCGGCAATTCGCTGGCCGGGGGGCGGTAGTCGGGGCCGACGGCGGCGCAGCCGGACAGCGCGGCGGCGAGCAGCAGGGGAAGCGCGCGCATCGCCTCACTCCCCCTTGGCGGCGGGCACCACGGTCACCGCTTGTCCATCGTTGATCGAGTCCGGCGGGTTGACGATCACCTTGTCGTCCGGCTTCAGGCCGGCGCGGATTTCCACCTCGTGGCCGTAATCGACGCCTATCGCCACCGGCCGCAGATGGACCTTGCCGTCGGCGCCGGCCAGCGCGACGCGGCTGCCCTTGGCGCCGAACTGCAGCGTGTTGGTGGGCAGGGTCAGGCTGTCGCCGGCGGGCAGCTTGAACGAGACATCGACGTATTGGCCGGGCATCAGGCCGTGGCCGGCATTGGCCACCACCACCTCCACTTGCAGCGTGCGGGTGGACGGGTCCAGGGCGCCGGCGGTGCGAACCACCTTGCCGGAGGCCGGATGGCCAGGCGCTTCCTGGCGCGCGATGCTGACGGTTTCGCCGACGCGGACGTCGGCGGCGCGCGACTGCGGCACGTAAGCGTACAGGTGCAGCTTGTCGATCTGGGCGGTGGCGAACAGCGCTTGCGCGCTGCCGCCGTTGCCGGCGTTGACCAGGCTGCCGGTGTCGATATTGCGGCGGGTGACGATGCCGTCGAACGGCGCGACGACGCGGGCGAAGTCCTGCTGGTCGCGCAGCCGCTTCAGCTCGGCCTCGGTTTGCCGGTAGGCGGCCTGCTTCTCGTCGAATTCCTGCTGCGGCACCGCGTCCTGCGCGCGCAGCGCTTTCCAGCGCAGGTAGGCGGTTTTGGCCAGGCTGAAATTGGCCTGCGCCTCCTGCACCTGCTTGTCGATGTCGGGAATGTCCAGCTCTGCCAGCAGTTCGCCCTTCTTCACCGGCTGGCCGATGTCCTTGTGCCAGCGTTTGATGTAGCCGTTGGTGCGGGCGTAGATCTGCGCCTCCGCCATGCCCTGCAGCGTGGCCGGCAGCGTCAGCGAAGCTTCGCCGTGGCCCTGGCGCGGCGTGACCACGCTGACGGTGAGCACCGCGCTGCGTGCCGCTTCGCGGGCCAGCGCCTCGGCGTTGGCGTGGCGCGCCAGCAGCGTGCGGCCGAGTCCCAGCAGCAGCAGCGCGACGGCGATGACGGCGGCGATGCGGGCCTTGCGCGCCACCATGCCGCGGCGGGTGTGGTGCAGATGGAGTTCGGGCAGGCCCTGGTGGGCGTGGCGCGGGTCGGTCATGTCATGCGTCCTGCGCGGCGGAGCTTGCCGCGTCCGCCGCGTGTTGTTTGCGTTGAGCCAGGTAGCGGTGGAAGCTGGCGAACACCACCGGTACGAACAGCAGGGTGGAAACGGTGGCGAACAGGAGGCCGCCGATCACCGCGCGGCCGAGCGGGGCGTTCTGTTCCGAGCCCTCGCCGATGCCGATCGCCATCGGGATCATGCCGATGATCATCGCCAGCGCCGTCATCAGCACCGGCCGCAGCCGGGTGGTGCCGGCCTCCAGCGCCGCCGACAGCGGCGGCAGGCCGTCCTGCATCCGGTGGCGCGCGAACGACACCACCAGGATGCTGTTGGCGGTGGCCACCCCCATGGTCATGATGGCGCCGGTCAGCGCCGGCACCGACAGGCCGGTGCCGGTGACGATCAGCATCCAGGCGATGCCAGCCAGCGCCGCCGGCAGCGCGCTGATGATGATGAAGGGATCCAGCCACGACTGGAAATTCACCACGATCAGCAGGTAGACCAGCACGATGGCGCCGAGAATGCCGACGCCAAGGCCGATGTAGGACGAGCGCATCGTCTCCGCCTGGCCGCGCAGGCCGATGCGGCTGCCCTTGGGCAGATGGGCCTGTTCCGCGCGGATCGCCTGCTGGATGTCCGCGGCCACCGAGCCCAGATCCCGGCCGCGCGCGCTGGCGTAGATGTCGATAGACGGCAGGATGTTGTAGCGGGTGACGATGGCGGCTTCGCGGCCGGGCGCGGCGCTGACCAGATTGCCCAGCGTCTGCGCGCCGGCGCCGCGGCCGCCGGGCGCGTTGACCGGCAGCTGCAGCAGCTGGTCCAGCGTGCCGATCCAGTATTGCGGCGCCTGCGCCTGCAGGTTGTAGACGATGCTGTTGGCCGGGTTCAGCCAGAACGCGGGCTGGGTCTGCTGGCTGCCGGACAGCGGCAGCAGCAGGTTCTGCGCGACGTCGAGCGGCGCGATGCCCATGCTCTGCAGCCGGGCGCGGTCCATGGCCAGCTTGATCGCCGGCGCGTCCAGCCGCTGGTGGATGTGGATGTCGGCGGCGCCCGGAATCGTTTTGAGGCGCGCCTGCAGGCGGCCGGCGAAGGCCGCGTTTTCCTTCAGATTCTTGCCGAAGATCTGCACGTCGATGGCGGCTGGCGAGCCGAAGTTCAGAATCTGGGTGATGATGTCCGCCGGCTGGAAGAAGAATTCCACGCCGGGAAAGCGGCGCTCCAGCCTGGCCGGCAGCGCGGCGATGTAGCCGGCGCTGGGCTGGTGGCCGGGCTTCAGCGAGATCAGCGCGTCGGTGTCCAGCGTGCCTATGGTGCCGGAGTTGCTGTACGACAGGTTGATGCCGCTGTAGGGCAGGCCGATGTTGTCGATGATGGCGTCCAGGTCTTCCGGCGGGATCACCTTGCGGATTTCCGCGTCCACCTGGTCGGCCAGGATGGCGGTGTTCTCGATGCGGGTGCCGGTGGGCGCGCGCAGGTGCAGCTTGATCTGGCCCGCGTCCACCTCGGGAAACAGGTCGCGGCCCAGCAACAGATACAAGCCGCAGGACGCCAGGCAGAAACCGAGGAAGACGGCGATGAAGCCCTTGCGGCGGGTGAGCAGGTGGCTGAGCAGATGCACGTACAGCGCGCGCAGCCGCTCGAAGCGGGCGTTGAAGCCCTGGTGAGCGCGGCGTATCCAGGCCTCGATGCGGCCGTCCCGATGGCGGTGGCCCATCAGCAGCAGCGCCAGCGTCGGCACCAGCGTCCGAGACAGCACGTAGGAGGCCAGCATCGCGAACACCACCGCCTCGGCCATCGGCACGAACAGGTAGCGCGCCACGCCCTCCAGGAAGAACATCGGCACGAACACGATGCAGATGCACAGCGTGGAGACGAAGGCGGGCACGGCGATCTCGCCGGCGCCGTCCAGGATGGCGGTGTACAGCGGCGACCCCATGTGCAGGTGGCGCTCGATGTTTTCGATGGTCACCGTGGCGTCGTCCACCAGGATGCCCACCGCCAGCGCCAAGCCGCCCAGCGTCATCACATTGATGGTTTCGCCTATCATGTGCAGCGCGACGATGGAAGAGAAGATGGACAGCGGAATGGAGACGGCGATGATGGAGGTGGTGCGCCAGTTGCCGAGGAACAGCAACAGCATCGCCGCGGTCAGCGCGGCGGCCACCAGCGCCTCGTGGATCACGCCTGCCACTGCCGTTTTCACGAAGATGGATTGGTCGGCCAGCAGGCTGACGCGCAGGTCATTGGGCAGCAGCGGCAGCAGGCCCGGCAGTTTTTCCTTCAGGTGGCCCACCACGTCCAGCGTCGACGCGCCGCCGTTCTTGTAGATGGACATCATCAGGCCGCGCTGGCCGTTCTGCTTGACGATATTGGTTTGCGGCGAGTAGCCGTCGCGAACATGGGCCACCTCGCGCAGAAAGACCGTGGCGCCGTTGGCCGATCGCACCGGGATGTCGTTCAGGCCGGCGATGGTGTCGGGCGAGCCGTTCAGCTCGACATTGTACTCGCTGCCGCCGATCTTGGCGGTGCCGGACGGCAGCGCCAGGTTCTGGCTGTTGACCGCGTTGATCACGTCGGCCGGGGTCAGGCCCTTGGCGGCGATGGCGCGCGTGTCCAGGTCCACCGACAGCAGCCGCACCTTGCCGCCGTAGGGATAGGGGATGGCGATGCCCGGTATCGTCACCAGCTGCGGCCTGAGCGTGTTGATGGCGGCGTCGAACACGTCCTGTTCCGACATCGACTTGCTGGCCATGCCGATCTGGATCACCGGCACGCTGGAGGCGGTGTACTTGATGACCAGCGGCGGCGTCGCGCCGGGCGGCATCTGCTTGACCACCGCCTGCGACACCGACACCACCTGGGCGATGGCGGTCTGGATGTTGACGCCCGGCTGGAAGAAGATCTTGATGATGGCGATGCCGGCCAGCGACTGCGACTCGATGTGCTCGATGTCGTTGACGGTGGTGGTCAGTATCCGCTCATGCGTCTGCGTGATGCGGTCGGCCATCTGCTGCGGCGCCAGGCCGCCGTAGCCCCAGATCACGCTGATCACCGGGATGTCGATTTCCGGCAGCACGTCCACCGGCGTGCGCATGATCGCCAGCGGGGTGGCCAGCAGGATGACGATGGCCATCACGATGAAGGTGTAAGGCCGTTTCAGGGCCGTTTCGACGATCCACATATTGGACGGCTTGTCCTCTCTCCGATTGCGCGTCCGGACGGCGGCATCCGCTTCCGGACCTCCAGGGGCGTCTCTTGCGATTCCCGGGGCGCCTTGTTGCAGCTTATGCCAGCCTCACGGCGTTCTGTGGCCGGATTGCGCGGGGCGGAAGCGGGGTTTTGTTAAGGAGTGATGCGGCGGCGCGGCTTGCAGCGCGTTGGCATATTCATTGGCCTGCCAGCAGGATGAACTGGTCAATTGGCCAAGGCGTTGACACTTTCAGTCTGGTGGCGACAAAAATAATCCGCCGCGGGGCGCGGGCAGCAGAAACCCCGCCGCGCGCGGGGGCGGGGCGGGGTTGGAAGGCGCTGCCGGATGGGTTAGGCGTGGTGTTTGCGCGAGTAGCTGTTGAGCGAGACCACCCGGGTCTTGCCGATGCGGTGGCGGTAGATCTCGCGCAGGTAGCACACCGCTTTCTGCACGTGCTCGCGGGTCAGCCGGATGTCGTTGATCGACACGAAGCGCTTGCTGTCGCGGATCAGCTCGCGGTATTTCTTCTCGTACATCGGCTTGATCGCGAACCAGTTGGTGTCCAGGATCTTGGCCGGGTTTTCGTACTCGTTGAGCAGGCGTTCCAGCACCGTTTCGTCGAAGGTGTCAGCGGTGATCAGGTCCAGTATCACGTTGTCCAGGCTGTCGTCGAAGCGGTGGTTGCCGTGGGCGAAGCAGCGCTTGATGTAGGCGACGATCAGCGTCAGGAAGTCGTCGCTCAGGCAGGGGCTCTTGGCCACCAGCGTGGTCAGCGACAGATTGGTGGACGCGCCGATCACCAGCGCGTAGCGCTTCAGCGTGGTGCTGGGGAACAGGTCGTTCAGGTGGCGCTTCAGCCGGTTCAGGTCCAGGTAGGACAGCTTGTAGCCCTTGGGCAGCGACAGGATGGCCACCACCGACGAGCAATTCTGGAAGAAGAACAGCTGGTTCAGCTTTTCCGCCGCGTAGCCGGACTGCTTGTAGTCGGCCAGCGCCGCGCGGTAGCTGGCCGATTCGATCGGCAGCAGGCTGATGCCTTCTATCGCCTGGGTCTGCTGGTTGAAGTGCGGGAGGTCGATCGAGCGGTAGAACAGATCGTCGATGTCCAGCTTGTTGACGAAGCCGTCCGAGCCCAGCGGGTCTGACACCACCGATTCGGCGTAGGCGACGGCCACCGGGCCGGCCAGGCTCATGAACAGGTCGTTGGCGTCCAGCCGTATCGTCTCGCCCATGTCGATGCCGGCGCGCAGGAAGTAGTTCTCGTCGTAGTCGCTGGTGACAGCCTGCGCGGTCAGGATGTTGAAGATCTGCTGCGAGATGTACTGGTTGGCGTGGCGCTCCATCGCGTTGACGTCGAGGTGCTCGATGTTGCCGCCTTCGCTCTCCTCGGCGTAGCGCATGATGTCGTTGGAGATCAGCATCATCGCGTTCCACGGCCGGATGCGGCGCATCACGCTTTCGGCGCCGGCTTCCTCGTTGTCGAAGTTGTAGGAGAAGTCCCACTCTTCCGACAGGTATTTGCACAGCAGCCGGCCGGCGTTGATGTGCAGCGCTTCAGAGCCTTCGGCGTGCTGGCCGGAGATGTTGGGCAGGATGCAGATGCCGCTGGTGAAGATGGGTTCGAACACGAAGCCGTAGTCGTCGCCCTGGTCGGCCTTGCCTTCGTTGCGGGTCTCGAAGGTCTTGCTCATGTAGGCGTACTGCTGGGCCAGGCCGAATTCGGACGCCATGCCGGAGCCGGTGCCGCCGCCGGCGCTGAAGATGTAGAAATACAGCCGCGACTGGTTGGCCTTGATGCCGCAGGAGTCCACCAGGTAGGAGTGGATCAGCGTCCAGTCCGGGTCGGAGAAGCTCAGCGTGTCCTTGTTGAGAATGATCTTGGCCAGGTACTGGCCCAGAATGGGCGCGTTGCCGGCGCCGCCGGCGTGGACCTCGGCCAGGTCCATGATCTTCAGCTTGTTGTAGTTGTTGATGAAGTCGCCCTGCTCGCCGCGGCGGGAGAAGCGGATGCGGCCCTTGATGTCCTTGTCCAGGTCGCCCAGCATCACCATCGGTTCGATCAGGAAGGCCGGCTTGGCCGCCTTGTGCTGGGCCAGCAGGTTGCGGTGCAGCCATCTGCGCGGCCGGCGCTGCTCCTGCTCCGGCGCGCTCTTGTCGTCCTGGTTGAACTCGTTCAGGTAGAACTTGCGCGCGTTGTAGACCAGCGTCGCCACGTCGAGCGCGATATTGGAACCGCAGCGCCCCAGGCCGATCAGGCAGACCGAGGGGAAAGGCTTCTCGGTCGGACCGCTTTGGCCGTCTTCCGCGTCGCGGGAAAAGGCCATGCCGCGCAGCGTGTCCAGGTGCTGCAGGATGCGGTTGGTGTCGTGTTCGATGAAGTATTGGTACAACCCGTGCTGGCCGCGCTCGTTCAGATTCAGCAACTGGCGCGTGGTGACCGCCTGCGGGGGAGCGGCGGTCGGTTCGTCGGGGGTTGTCGGGGGATTCGAGGACTGGTCGTACATAGATTGCATGATCATCCATTCTCTCTTCAAGGTTACCCTTGGGGG
This sequence comes from Chromobacterium violaceum ATCC 12472, assembly GCF_000007705.1. Classification (NCBI taxonomy): domain Bacteria; kingdom Pseudomonadati; phylum Pseudomonadota; class Betaproteobacteria; order Neisseriales; family Chromobacteriaceae; genus Chromobacterium; species Chromobacterium violaceum. Next base: position 4,133,624 of record NC_005085.1, on the reverse strand, counting down.
GCGGTCGGGCCGGCGTGGCCGGCCTTTCCTTTCAGCAGCGATGCTTATGGTGTTTTGGTGTTATTCACATACCATTGTCAGGTCCAATTGGTATTTTGACCACTAAATTTTGCGGAATGGATGGCGGGACGAGGGCGAGGTGCGGCTAACTTGCCAAATGGCGGGGAGGCCGGCGGAGCGGGACATGAAAAACGCCGCCCGGGAGGGCGGCGCGGCGGGAGGCTGCGGGGATGGCGTCAGATGCGGCGCGCCAGTTCCTCGGCCTTGCCCAAGTAGTTGGACGGGGTCAGTTCCAGCAGGCTGGCCTTGACCGCGTCCGGCAGCTCCAGGCCGCGGATGAAGGCGTGCAGCGTCTCGCGGGTGATGCCGCCCTTGCCGCGGGTCAGCTCCTTCAGCTGCTCGTACGGGTTGGCGATGCCGTAGCGGCGCATCACGGTCTGCACCGGCTCGGCCAGCAGCTCCCAGGCGGCGTCCAGCTCGGCCGCGATCAGGGCCGGATTGATCTCCAGCTTGTTCAGGCCTTTCAGGCAGGACTTCAGGCCCAGGATGGTGTAGCCGAAGCCGACCCCCATATTGCGCAGCACGGTGGAGTCGGTCAGATCGCGCTGCCAGCGGGAGATCGGCAGTTTTTCCGCCAGGTGGCCCATGATGGCGTTGGCCATGCCCAGGTTGCCTTCTGAGTTTTCGAAGTCGATCGGGTTGACCTTGTGCGGCATGGTGGAGCTGCCCACTTCGTCCTTCTTCACCTTCTGCTTGAAGTAGCCCAGCGAGATGTAGCCCCAGATGTCGCGGTTCAGGTCGATCAGGATGGTGTTGACGCGCATCGCCACCTGGTACAGCTCGGCCATGTAGTCGTGCGGCTCGATCTGGATGGTGTACGGATTGAAGGTGATGCCCAGACCGGTGACGAAGCGGCCGCACAGGCTTTCCCAGTCGATGTCCGGGTAGGCGGACAGGTGGGCGTTGTAGTTGCCGACCGCGCCGTTAATCTTGCCCAGGATTTCCTGGTGCACCAGCTGCTCGCGCTGGCGCTTCAGGCGGTAGACGGCGTTGGCCAGCTCCTTGCCCATCGTCGACGGCGTGGCCGGCTGGCCGTGGGTGCGGCACATCATCGGCGTGTCGGCCAACTCGTGCGCCAGCTTCTGCAGCTTGTGGATCACTTCGTCCAGCGCCGGCAGCAGCACGGTGTTGCGCGCGGTCTTCAGCATCAGCGCGTGGCTGAGGTTGTTGATGTCCTCGGAGGTGCAGGCGAAGTGGATGAACTCGCTGGCGGCCATCACTTCCGGATTGCCCGACAGGCGCTCCTTCAGCCAGTACTCGATCGCCTTGACGTCGTGGTTGGTGCGGACTTCGATCGCCTTCACCTCTTCGCCGTGCTCGACGCTGAAATTGGCGATCACGTCGTCGATCTCGCGGATGGTGGCGTCGGAGAACGGCTTGACTTCTTCGATGCCCGGCTCGGCGGCCAGCATTTTCAGCCATTCCAGCTCCACCTTGACGCGGCACTTCATCAGGCCGAATTCGGAGAACAGGTTGCGCAGGCCTTCCACCTGGCCGGCGTAGCGGCCATCCAGCGGAGAGAGGGCGGTCAACGTAGTCAGATTCATGCGGGGTATTTCCAAACGTGGTTTGCCAAACAGCGGCAGGTTGCAATACAAACGGCGTTCAAATTCGCGATCGGGCGCCGGCTCGCCTTCCTATCAATGTAGCGGCTGGCTGCCATCTTGCCGGCAGCTTGTCTTCATCTCAAAAGAAACGGGCGACTAGCGCCCGTTGGTTTTGCTTACATGCCGGGCATCATGCCCTTCATGCCGCGCATCATCTTCATCATCCCGCCCTTGGACGAGAACTGCTTCATCATCTTCTGCATCTGTTCGAACTGGTTGAGCAGGCGGTTCACCTCTTGCACCGTCACGCCGGAGCCGGCGGCGATGCGGCGTTTGCGGCTGGCCTTCAGCAGTTCCGGCTTGCGGCGCTCTTCCGGCGTCATCGAGTTGATGATGCCTTCGACGCGGCGCATCGCCTTCTCGGCCTCCGCGCCCTGCACGCCCTTGGCCATCTCGCCCAGCTGGCCCGGCATCTTTTCCAGCAGGTTGGCCATGCCGCCCATCTTCTTCATTTGCTGCATCTGAGCCTTGAAGTCCTCCAGGTCGAAACCCTTGCCGGACTTCAGCTTCTTGGCCATCGCCTCCGCTTCCTTCTGATCGATGCCCTTCTGGACTTCTTCGATCAGCGACAGCACATCGCCCATGCCCAGGATGCGGCTGGCGATGCGGTCGGGGTGGAACGGTTCGATGGCGGCGACCTTTTCGCCGACGCCGATGAACTTGATCGGCTTGCCGGTGACGTGGCGCACCGACAGCGCGGCGCCGCCGCGCGAATCGCCGTCCATCTTGGTGAGGATGACGCCGGTCAGCGGCAGCGCTTCATTGAAGGCCTTGGCGGTGTTGACCGCGTCCTGGCCCTGCATCGCGTCCACCACGAACAGCGTCTCCACCGGGTTGATCGCCGCGTGCAGCGCCTTGATCTCCTCCATCATCGCCTCGTCGATGGCGAGGCGGCCGGCGGTGTCGACCAGCAGCACGTCGAAGAAGTGGCGGCGCGCGTGGTCGATCGCGGCGCGGGCGATGTCGACCGGTTTCTGCTTCTCGTCGGACGGGAACCATTCCACGCCCACCTGCGAGGCCAGCAGCTTCAGCTGCTCGATGGCGGCGGGGCGGTAGACGTCGGCGGAAACCACCAGCACCTTCTTCTTCTGGGTTTCCTTCAGCCTTTTGGCCAGCTTGCCGACGGTGGTGGTCTTGCCGGCGCCCTGCAGGCCGGCCATCAGCACGATGGCGGGCGGCACGGCAGCCAGGTTGAGCTCGTCGTTCTTGTCGCCCATCAGCTTGACGAGCTCTTCGTTGACCACGCCCACCAGCGCTTGGCCCGGGGTCAGGCTGCCCATCACGTCCTGGCCCAGCGCGCGCTCCTTCACCTGGGCGATGAAGGTTTTGACGACGGGCAGCGCCACGTCGGCTTCCAACAGCGCCATGCGCACTTCGCGCATCGCGTCCTGGATGTTCGATTCCGTCAGCCGCGCGTTGCCGCGCAAGGTTTTCATCACGCCGGACAGGCGGCTGGTCAAGTTGTCTAGCATGGGGTGCTGTCCTTACTCTCTGCCAACGAGCGGCAGCTTGGTGTAGACTCTCAAATCCGTCGATTTTACCACGAGCCGCCCGGGCCGCGCCCGGATTTGATCACATACCCGATATGACCAGCCTATTGCTCGTTCTGTCCCTGCTTCTCATCCTCTCCTACGGGGCCTTCACCTGGCATTACCTGGCCAACTGGAAAGGCTCGGCCCGCTGGCCGCGCAACCCGCGGCTAGAGCACAGCCTGCTCGGCCTGCTGCTGCTGGTGCAGGCTTTCGTGGTGGTGGTGCCGCTGAGCGCCAGCGGAGGCCTGTCGCTAGGAGTCGGCCACGCGCTGAGCGTGATGGTGTGGATCATGTTGCTGATCTACTGGACCTGCAGCTTCTTCTATAAGGTGGAGGGCCTGCAGCTGTTCATGATGCCGCTGGCGATGGCCGCGCTGGCCTTCGCCATCGCCTTCCCGGGCCGGCACATGGTCAGCGACTTGTCCAACCCGGCTTTCGTGCTGCACATCCTGGTGTCGATGCTGGCTTACAGCCTGTTCGCGATCGGCGCGCTGATCGCGGTGCTGATGCTGATCCTGGAGCGGGCGTTGCACCACCGGCGGGTGTCGATGCTGGCCAGGCAGCTGCCGCCGCTGCTGACGCTGGAAAAAATGATGTTCCAGGTGATCGCCGTCGGCTTCCTGCTGTTGACGCTGACGCTGCTGACTGGCGTGCTGTTTTCCGAGGAAGTGTTCGGCCAGGCCGCCGCGCTGACGCACAAGACGGTGTTCGGCGTGATTTCGTGGCTGATCTTCGCCGGCCTGCTGCTCGGCCGCCGGCTCAAGGGCTGGCGCGGCAAGGTGGCGATACGCTGGGCGCTGGCGGGTTTCCTGTCATTGATGCTGGCATACGTGGGCAGCAAGGTGGTCTTAGAATTGATCCTGCAGCGCGGATGAGTCCGCTCGTCTGTCGCTGACGCATACCCATTCGCTTTCACGACTGCACTTTCACTTAGGAGTTAGCCATGAAGAAGCTGTTCGCCGTATTCGCCGCTCTGTTGCTGCTGTGCAATGTCGCCTGGGCCGCCGTCAATCTCAATACCGCCACCCCGCAGCAGCTGGAAGCGCTGAAGGGCATCGGTCCGGCCAAGGCCAAGGCCATCGTCGATTACCGGACCAAGAACGGTCCGTTCAAGACCGTGGATGACCTGAAAAAGGTTTCCGGCATCGGCGACAAGACGCTGGAAAGCCTGCGCAAGGAAGTCACCGTGGGCGGCGCCGCCGTTCCGGCGGCCAAGCCTGCCGCCGCGAAACCCGCAGCCGCCAAGCCCGCAGCCAAATGACATCCTGCCGGCAAGCGCCGGCATCACATCGCAACCGCCATGCCGCCACGGATGGCGGTTTTTCATTTTCAGCGTCTTCTGTTGAATGTCTGACAGTCTGGCTGCTTTGGTTCGGGTGGTTTTTGTTGTTAACTAGCAACAATGTGACGTTTCTGTTGTTTTTGCGCGTCTGTCGCTCGCTTGGTTGAGGGTTGGAAGTATTTTGTAAACAAATGGATAGCGCTGTCTTGTTGTTTTTTTGCCGATTTTTGCCTGTCATGTCGGGGCTGTCTTTGTTTTTTTGCAACGCCAGTCTTATATTGGCTACAGCGATCGACGGAATATACCGTCGGCACATAAATGTCCGGGCAAACGGCTCAGCCGGGAAGCCAACAGGACAAAATCAACTGACTTGAAAGGATCTGCAATGAACAAGAAGCTCATCGCCTTGGCGCTGGCAGCCCTGCCCGCGGCCGCCATGGCAGACGTGACCATCTACGGTCAGATTCGTGGCGGTTATGAGTACAACAAGACTTATAACTCCACGCTGAGCAAGGATGCTAACGGCAAACCCCAGGGCAGCTCCGAGATCAATGACTGGACTTCGCGTCTGGGCTTCAAGGGCGGCGAAAGTCTGGGCAATGGCCTGAAGGCGATCTGGCAGGTGGAAAGCGCGATCAGTGTTGATGGCACCAACTCCACTGGTTTCGGCACGCGCGACACCTTTATCGGCTTGGCCGGCGACAGCTGGGGCCAGGTTCGCTTGGGCCGCCTGTCCAACTATCCGAACATGGATATGGAGCAGGTGGATCCGGGCTACTACAGCTCGCAAAGCGTAGGCGGCTTGGGCATGTTCACTCGCTTGGATACTCGAGTGAACAACTCCATACGCTATGACAGCCCGAATTGGTCTGGCTTCAGCTATATGGCCTTGTGGGGTGTTGATGAAGCCAGAAATGTAGCGACTGACGGCTCTGGTTCTCGCACCAACAATCAACTGATCAACATCGGTTTGAGCTACGAGAATTCGGGCTACTTTGCCAAGTACAGTTTCGTCAATATGGGCGACTCCAACAAGCTTGGGGCGGGGCTGAAGGATTGGCATCGCTTGGAGGCGGGTTACAACGCCAACAATATTTATGCCGCGTTTGGTTATCAGCAAGTTCGCGGTTATGTGGGCGGAGTGGCTGGAGCATATTCCGATACGACTGGCGTGCTGTATAACGTAAAGGCGTTGAATGCCAGTGGTTCGTCCCTTGGTTCCAATCAGCAGGTTAAGACCAAAGAGCTGGCTTTGACTGGCGGCTATACCTTTGGTGCGTTTACTCCCTACCTGAGCTATGCCAAGGGGTATGACCTCAGCGCCGGCGGAAATACCGTCTCCAAGTCTGGTTATGACCAGTTCGTGCTGGGTCTGGACTACGCGCTGTCCAAGCGCACCGATGTTTACACTTCTTACGGCCATGTGAACTGGAAGGCCGATGGCGTTGCCAGCGAAAGCTCCTTCGGCCTGGGCCTGATCCACCGCTTCTAATAAGCAGTATCTGCTTGGTCTGAAAAGGGCTGCCTCGGCAGCCCTTTTTTTGTCCAAGCCGCCGGGAAGCCTTGATAGACAGGGATTTGCCAGCCCGATTCGCATATAATACCGTGGCAGCCTGTACCTGATCACGACCGCAAGGTCCGAACTGGATCGATTTCGCTTATGGAAGCTACGGCAGGAATTTCCGGCCTGGGCAGAGCCCTGGTTCAGCACAATATGCTATTGCAGCAAGATGCGGATGCCATCTCAAAACAGGCGACGACGTCGCATCTCAGCTTCGTCGAGCAACTGATCCAGAGCAAGAAGATGACGTCGCGCGATATCGCGATGTTTTCATCGCGGGTTTTCGGCTATCCGCTGCTGGATTTGGCTTCGCTGGACACCGAACAATTGCCCAAAGGGTTGGTGGACGACGAGGTGATCGCCAGCCGCCGCCTTTTGCCGTTGCTGAAGCGCGGCAACAAGCTGTATATCGGCACTTCCGATCCTACCCAGACCTCGGCCTATCATGCGATCACCTTCAAGACCGGCTTGACGGTCGAGGTGGTGGTGGTGGAAGAGGACAAGCTGTCCAAGCTGATCGGCCGTTACCAGGACAATTCGACCTCGGCTTTGAAGGAGCTGGAGAGCGAGGACTTCGGCGACCTGGAGTTCGCCGATCCGGACGCCCAGCTCGACAGCGGCCCGCAGACCGAGGTCGACGACGCGCCGGTGGTCAAGTTCATTCACAAGATGCTGCTGGACGCGATAGGCATCGGCGCGTCCGACATCCACTTCGAACCTTACGAGAAATATTACCGCATCCGCTACCGAGTGGACGGCGTGCTGAAGGAGGTGGCGCAGCCGCCCTTGCTGCTGAAGGAAAAGATCGCCTCCCGCATCAAGGTGATTTCCAGGCTGGACATTTCGGAAAAGCGCTTGCCGCAGGATGGCCGCTTGAAGCTGGTGATTTCCAAGACCCGGGCGATAGATTTCCGCGTCAGCACGCTGCCCACGCTGTACGGCGAGAAGATCGTCATGCGTATCCTGGACTCGTCCGGCGCCTCGCTGGATATCGACCAGCTGGGTTTCGAGCCGGAGCAGAAGGCGCATCTGCTGAAGGCGATCGCCAGGCCGTACGGCATGGTGCTGGTGACCGGTCCGACGGGCAGCGGCAAGACTGTGTCGCTGTACACCTGCCTGAACATCCTGAACAAGCCGGACACCAATATCTCCACGGCGGAGGATCCGGTTGAAATCAACCTTCCCGGCATCAACCAAGTCAACGTCAACGAGAAGGCCGGGCTGACCTTCGCGTCGGCGCTGAAAGCCTTCTTGCGGCAGGATCCGGACGTGATCATGGTCGGCGAAATCCGCGATTTCGAAACCGCCGACATCGCCATCAAGGCGGCTCAGACCGGCCACATGGTGTTTTCCACGCTGCATACCAATGACGCCCCGTCCACGCTGACCCGGATGCTGAATATGGGCGTGGCGCCGTTCAACATCGCCAGTTCGGTGTTGCTGATCATGGCGCAGCGCCTGGCGCGCCGCTTGTGCAGCCATTGCAAGCAGCCGGTGGAGATCCCGAAGGAAGCGCTGCTGCGCGCGGGTTTTACCAAAGAGGACCTGGCGGGCGGCTGGCATCCGTACGGGCCGGTTGGCTGCGAGGAGTGCCGGAATACCGGCTACAAAGGCCGGGTCGGCATTTTCGAAGCCATGCCGATCAGCGACGCGATGATGCGCTTGATCATGAAGAACGGCACCTCGGTCGACATCTCCGATCTGGCCAAGGAGGAGGGCATGGTCGATCTGCGCCGCGCCGGCCTGTTGAAGGTGATGAGCGGAGTGACTTCGCTGGCCGAGGTCGAAGCGGTAACCAACGATTGAACGGCCCCGCCGGCAAAGCTCCGCCTCCGCCCTGGGCCAAGGCGCGCATGTGCCGCGCGGCAAGAGCGCGGCGCCGGCAGGATCAGGGGTTTTGTGGGCGGCGCTAAATTAAAAGGAATGGGGCGATGGCGACCACGGCAGCCAAAAAGGCGAATCCGGGCTACATCTGGGAATGGGAAGGCAAGGACAAGTCCGGCAAGATGATACGGGGCGAGCTGCGCGCCGAGTCGGAGGCCGTCGCCAAGACCCAGTTGCGGCGGCAGGGCATCAATGTCGCCAAGATCCGCCGGCGGCGCAGCGGTTTCGGCAAGAAGATCACCGAAAAGGACATCACGCTGTTCACCCGCCAATTGTCGACGATGATGCGCGCCGGCGTGCCGCTGCTGCAGGCCTTCGACATCGCGGCCAAGGGCCACAGCAATCCAGCGGTGACGCGGATGCTGCTGGAGGTGCGGGCGGATGTCGAAACCGGCCTGTCGCTGGCCGAGGCCTTCCGCAAGCGCCCGCTGTATTTCGACAAGCTGTTCTGCAACATCATCGCGGCCGGCGAGGCGGGCGGCGTGCTGGATACCTTGCTGGACAAGCTGGCCACCTATAAGGAAAAGGTGATGGCCATCAAGTCCAAGATCAAGTCGGCGATGATCTATCCGTCGGCCATCGTCGGCACCGCCTTCATCATCACCGCGGTGATCATGATTTACGTGATCCCGGCGTTCAAGGACCTGTTCTCCAGCTTCGGCGCCAATCTGCCGGCGCCGACGCTGTTCGTGATCTGGCTGTCGGACCAGTTCGTCCATTTCTGGTGGCTGATCTTCGGCACGCTGTTCGGCGCGATATTCGCCTTTTTCTACGCGTTCAAGCGCACGCCCAAGATGCAGGAGCAGATGGACCGCATCCTGCTGCGCTTGCCGGTGATCGGCGACATCATACGCAAGGCCACCATCGCGCGCTGGGCGCGCACCTTGTCCACGCTGTTTTCCGCCGGCGTCCCGCTGGTGGAGGCGCTGGACTCGGTCGGCGGGGCGGCCGGCAATCAGGTTTACGCCGAGGCGACGCGGCGCATCCAGGCCGATGTCAGCACCGGTTCCAGCCTCAATTACTCGATGCAGCGCACCGACTTGTTCCCTAACATGGTGCTGCAGATGACTTCGATAGGCGAAGAGTCCGGCTCGCTCGACCAGATGCTGGACAAGGTGGCCGACTTTTACGAGGAAGAAGTGGATAATGCGGTGGCCGCGCTGTCCAGCCTGCTGGAGCCGGCGATCATGGTGATTCTGGGGATATTGATAGGCGGGTTGGTGATCGCGATGTACATGCCGATTTTCAAGATGGGCCAGGTGGTGGGTTGATGCTGGATGACATGACATGGCTGCTGGCCACTCACCCCGCTTGGCTGGCAGGCGCGGCGCTTGTGTTCGGATTGATGGTGGGGAGTTTTCTGAACGTGGTGATCCACAGGCTGCCCAGGATGCTGGAGCGGGAGTTCCTGGCCGACAGCGTGGAGTACCTGGCGGAAGGGGGCGCGCCTGCCGCGCTGCGCTTGGCCGCGGAGCAGGCCAGGCACGAGCTGGACGATGGCGGCTACAATCTGTGGCGGCCCGCCTCGCATTGCCCCGCTTGCCGCGCGCCGGTGCGGCCCTGGCACAATGTGCCCTTGCTCAGTTACCTGCTGCTGCACGGCCGCTGCGGCGATTGCGGCGAAGCTATCAGCCGGCGATATCCGCTGGTGGAGCTGCTGTGCGGCGCACTGTACGGTTTCCTGGCGTGGAAGCTGGGCTGGGGCTGGCCGCTGGCCGGCGCGCTGGCGCTGACGGCTGTCCTGCTGGCGCTGGCCTTCATCGATTTCGACACCAAGCTGCTGCCGGATGGCCTGACCCTGCCGCTGCTGTGGGGCGGCTTGCTGTTCAACCTGATGACGGGGCTGGTGCCGCTGTCGGCCGCGGTGTTGGGGGCGGTTTATGGTTACATGACGCTATGGCTGGTGTCGCATGCCTACAAGCTGGTGGCGGGACGGCATGGCATGGGGGGCGGTGATTTCAAGCTGCTGGCGGCGCTGGGCGCCTGGCTGGGATGGACCATGCTGCCGCTGATCATATTGTTGTCGTCTTTGGTTGGAGCGGTTTGCGGCATCGCCATGATGTCCGCCTCGCGCGTTGGCCGGGGGCAGGAAATCCCGTTCGGCCCCTATCTTTCGGCCGCCGGCTGGATCGCGCTGGTGTGGGGGCCGCAGATCATGAATGGATATTTGACATGGCTATCCCGGTAGTGGGGCTGACCGGCGGCATCGGCTCAGGCAAGAGCGCGGCGGCGGACCGCTTCGCCGAGCTGGGCGTGCCGGTCATCGATACCGACAGCATCGCCCACCAGTTGACGGGGCCGGGCGGCGCGGCAATGACCGAGATCGTCCGCGTCTTTGGCCCGGGCGTCGTCGCCGGTGACGGTTCGCTGGACCGCGCGGCGATGCGGGCGCGGGTGTTCGCCGCGCCGGAGGAGAGAAAGCGGCTGGAGGCCATCCTGCATCCGGCCATTCACGCGGAGAGCGTGCGGCGCCTGCAGGCGGCGGTCGGAGACTACGCGGTGCTGGTGGTGCCTTTGCTGTTTGAGAGCGACCGCTACGCGCCGCTGCTGGCGCGCGCTCTGGTGGTCGACTGCAGCGAGGAAGTCCAGGTGGAGCGGGTGATGCGGCGCAGCAAGTTGAGCGCGGACGCGGTGCGCGCGATCATGGCCGCCCAACTGCCGAGGTCGGAGAGGCTGCGCCGCGCCGACGATGTCATCGACAATAGCGGCGGCTTGGCAGAATTGAGGCTTCAAGTTGATGCCAAACACAGTTATTATCTGGCAAATCTTGTCAAAGCAATGTTATAAGGCTTGCTGCAAGCCGTGGAGAAGGGCAGATCTGCCGTGATCAGTTTCGAATTTCCTGTCACCGAGCGCACCCGTATTCTGCTCCGTCTGGAGTATCTGTACGGGCGGCTGGCCTACTTCATCGGCAAGGATCATCCCCACGATCACCATGCCGCGCTGCAGGTGCTGTTCGAGTTGATGGAGACGGCGTCCCGCGCCGACCTGAAAGCCGACCTGCTGCAGGAGCTGGAGCGGCAGAAGCAGATGCTGGAGGCCTTGCGCGACAATCCCAACGTCGCGGAAGAAACGCTGGAAGGCGTGCTGGAGGAGATCGAGCGCGCGTCGTCGCAGCTGCTGGCGCTGACCGGCAAGTTCGGCCAGAACCTGCGCGAGAACGAGTGGCTGATGGCGATCAAGCAGCGCGCCGGCATTCCGGGCGGCACCTGCCAGTTCGACCTGCCGTCCTACCACCTGTGGCAGCAGCGCTCGGCCGAAGTGCGGCGCCAGGATCTGCGCCGCTGGGCCGCGCCGCTGATGCCCACCGCCGACGCGGCCGAAATCCTGCTGCATCTGCTGCGCGACAGCGGCAAGACCTACCATTACGTGGCGCGCAAGGGCGCGTTCCAGCAGATGTCCGGCGGCAAGGTGGTGCAGCTGATCCAGGTGGCTTACGACGACAATCTGGAACTGCTGCCCGAATTGTCCGCCAACAAATACGCGCTCAACATCCGCTTCGTCAGCGCGGTGACCGGCGAGGCCCGGCCGCGGCAGACCGAACAGGATGTCGAATTCCAACTGACCAACTGCAAGTTTTGAGCATCATGTCCGAGTCCGTACGCATCGTCGCCTGCCCCACCTGCAAAGCCGAAGTGCGCTGGGAGCCGCAGAGCCGTTATCGCCCGTTCTGCAGCGAGCGCTGCCGCCTGATCGACCTGGGGCAGTGGGCCAGCGAGAGTTATCGGGTGCCGGCAGAGGAGGATCATCCTCCCGGGGAAACGCCGCCGACGCATTGAGCGCTGGCTGACAGACAAAAAAACCGCCAGGCCAAATGGCCGGCGGTTTTGTTTTGGCGGCTGGACGCCCGTTCAGGCGCGCGCGGCCAGCGCCGCGCCCGACGCGAAGTAGCGCTTGACGCCGCTGAAGATGGCGTTGGCCATCTGCTGCTGGAACTCGGCGGTGATCAGCCGCTGTTCCTCTTCCGGATTGGAGATGAAGGCGGTTTCCACCAGGATGGACGGGATGTCCGGCGCCTTCAGCACCGCGAACCCCGCCTGCTCCACCGCGTTCTTGTGCAGCTTGTTCAAGCCGCCCAGCTGGCCCAGCACCGTCTTGCCCAGCTTGAGGCTGTCATTGATGGTGGCGGTCTGCGTCAGGTCCAGCAGCGTGTGCGCCAGGTATTTGTCCTTGCTGCCGATCTTGACGCCGCCGACCAGGTCGGAATTGTTCTCGGTCTGCGCCAGCGCCTTGGCGAAGGCGCTGGTGGCGCCTTTCTCGGACAGCGCGAACACCGAGGAGCCGCGCGCGGCGCGGTTGGGCGCGGCATCGGCGTGGATGGAGACGAACAGGTCGGCGTTCAGCTTGCGCGCCTTGGCCACGCGCACGCCCAGCGGGATGAACACGTCGTCGCTGCGCGTCATGTAGGCCTTCATGTTGGATTCGGCGTCGATCAGCTGCTTCAGCTGATGGCCTATCTTCAGCACCACGTCTTTCTCGCGGTTGCCCTGCAGGCCGATGGCGCCGGGATCTTCGCCGCCGTGGCCGGGGTCCAGCATCACGATGATGGGCCGGTCGGTGTTCTTGGACTTGGGCTTGATCTGGGCGGGCGGCTGCTCCATCTTGCCCTTGTTGTAGTCCTGCAGCAGCGCCAGCAGCGGATCGTCCTGCTGGCCGCTGGCCGGGTACAGGTCCACTACCAGCCGGTGCTGGTATTCGGCCACCGGGGCCAGGGTGAAGGCCTGCGGCTTGACGTCGGTTTTCAGGTCCAGCACCAGGCGCACGGTGTCCGGATCGAACTGGCCGGCGCGGGCGGTGCGGATATAGGGATCGGCGGCGGCGATCTGGCCGCTGATGTCCTTCAGCACGCCGTTCAGCTGCACGCCTTGCAGGTCTATCACCAGCCGGTTGGGATTGGCCAGCGTGAACTGCTTGTACTGGATGGCGGCGCTGGACTCCAGCGTGATGCGGGTGTAGGTGGACGACGGCCAGATCCGCAGGGCGACGATCTGGCTGCCGGCCGCCCAGCCCTTGCGGCTGACGGCGAACAGGAAGGTGGCGGCTGCCGCGCCTATCAGCGCGCGGCGTGTGGGGTCGAAAGTCGAATCAGGCATGACTGTCCGGTTTGGCTCAGGGCTTGAAAGTGATAGGTGCGACCATCTCCGTCGACGGCAAGTTCCAGCACGATGTCGGGCGCGGGCGCGAGTCCGCGGGCCTTGTCCGGCCACTCCACCAAGCATAGGCTGTCCTGGCCGAAATATTCGCTGAAGCCGGCGTCGTTCCATTCCTCGGGATCGGCGAAGCGGTACAGGTCGAAGTGATGGACACTATATTCAGGAAAGGCGTAGCTTTCCACCAGGGTGTAGGTGGGACTTTTCACTTTGCCGCGGTGGCCCAGCGCGGCCAGCAGGCCGCGGGTGAAGGTGGTCTTGCCGGCCCCGAGGTCGCCCAGCAGGTGCACGGTCAGGCCGGGTTGCGCGGCGGCGGCGAAGGCTGCGCCCAGCGCCAGGGTCGCGCTCTCGTCGGGCAGGCTGCCGCTTTGAACGCTGGTATCATCCATCGCCATGACTGAGAATCCTCCTCAAAAACCGGATTATCCCGAATTGTCGCGCCAAATCAAAGCCTGGGCGCGCGAAGCCGGTTTCGCCGATGCCCGCGTCACGCGCGCGGCGCTGCCGCCGGAGGCGGAGCAACGGCTGGAAGCCTGGCTGGCGGCCGGCCATCACGGCGAGATGGACTACATGGCGCGCCATGGCGCGCTGCGCGTCCGCCCCGCGGAGCTGGTGCCGGGCACGCTGTCGGTGATTTCGCTGCGGATGAATTACTGGCCGGGATCCGAGCCGGCCGAACGGGTGCTGGCCGACCCGTCGCGCGCCTATTTGTCGCGTTACGCGCTGGGGCGCGACTATCACAAGGTGCTGCGCAACCGGCTGCAGAAACTGGCTGAGCGCATCGAGGGCGCGGTCGGATCGTTCGGCTATCGGGTGTTCACCGACAGCGCGCCGCTGGCCGAAGTGGCGCTGGCCTCCCAGGCTGGCCTGGGCTGGCGCGGCAAGCACACGCTGCTGCTGACCAAACGCCAGGGCTCGCTGTTCTTCCTCGGCGAGATCCTGACCGATCTGCCGCTGCCGCCCGACGAGGCCGAGGATGGGCACTGCGGCCGCTGCACGCGTTGCCTGGACGTGTGCCCCACCGGCGCCATCGTCGAACCCTATACGGTGGACGCGCGGCGTTGCATTTCCTACCTGACCATCGAGTTGAAGGGCGCGATCCCGGAACCGCTGCGGCCCTTGATCGGCAATCGCGTTTACGGCTGCGACGATTGCCAGCTGTTCTGTCCGTGGAATCGTTTCGGCGCTTTAACAGCGGAAGCTGATTTTGCGGTGCGTCATGGCCTGGATTGCGCCAGTCTGGTAGAACTGTTCGACTGGAGCGCGGACGAATTCCGCGAGCGGATGGCGGGCAGCCCGATCTATCGGATCGGCTACCACAAGTGGCTGTCCAACCTGGCCGTGGGCCTGGGCAACTCGCCCACCACGCCGGAAGTGGTGGCCGCGCTGCGCAGACGGCTGGACTTTCCCGACGAGCTGGTGGCCGAGCCGGTGCGCTGGGCGCTGGCCCGGCACGGCCAGTCCTGTTGAGCTCAATTGCGGGACGGCGCGATCACCAGCGATTCCCCTTCCAGCACCACCTTGTCGCCGACGCGGCATTGGGTGGAGAGCCGCACCCGTTTCTTTTCCGGGATCAGCTCTTCGACGGTGACGCGGGTGGTGACGGTTTCGCCGATGCGCACCGGCGCCTTGAAGCGGGTGGACTGAGACAGGTAGACGGTGCCGTAGCCGGGCAGGCGGGTGCCGATCACGCCGGAGATCAGGCTGGCGGTCAGCATGCCGTGGGCGATGCGGGTCTCGAAAGGCGTGGTGGCGGCGTAGGTCTGGTCCAGATGCACGGGATTGTTGTCTCCGCTGACGGCGGAGAACAGCAGTACGTCGGCCTCAGTGATGGTTTTGCCCGATTCGGCGCTGGCGCCGACGGCCAGATCCTCGAAATAGACGGTCATGACAACTCCCTGCGAGATTTATGACGGGGAAATGTTGCAGTGCATTGTGACAGCTTTGGCCTGAAATGCAAACCGCAGGGAAATGACGTACTATCGACGCCGAGTTGCATTTTCACCACGCGTCGCGTCGATGCGTACAAACCAAACGCTCGTTTGAATTTTGCTTGGGGCATAATCAGGCTCTGCTGGCCGTCGTTGCCTTCCGCGTTCGATTAACCCACAGAAGTTTGCTGGAGGAATATGAAAGTTCTAGTCGCAGTGAAACGCGTTGTCGATTACAACGTGAAAGTCCGCGTCAAAGCCGACGGCAGCGACGTTGATATCGCCAACGTCAAGATGTCGATGAATCCCTTCGACGAGATCGCCGTGGAAGAGGCGGTGCGTCTGAAGGAAGCCGGCAAGGTGAGCGAGATCGTCACCGTGTCCATGGGCGTCAAGCAGTGCGAGGAAACGCTGCGCACCGCGCTGGCGATGGGCGCCGACCGCGCCATCCTGGTGGAAACCGACGTCGAGCTGCAGCCGCTGGCCGTGGCCAAGCTGCTGAAGGCCGTCGCCGACAAGGAGCAACCGCAACTGGTGATCCTGGGCAAGCAGGCGATCGACGACGACGCCAACCAGACCGGCCAGATGACTTCCGCGCTGCTGGGCTGGTCCCAGGGCACGTTCGCCTCCAAGGTCGACCTGGCGGCCGAGACCGTGGACGTGATCCGCGAGATCGACGGTGGCCTGGAAACCGTCAAGCTGCGCCTGCCGGCCGTGGTCACCGCCGACCTGCGCCTGAACGAGCCGCGCTTCATCAAGCTGCCCAACATCATGGCCGCCAAGAAGAAGCCGCTGGACAAGACCACGCCGGCCGAACTGGGCGTCGACGCCGCGCCGCGCCTGAAGACGCTGAAAGTGGCCGAACCGGCCAAGCGTTCCGCCGGCATCAAGGTGGCCAACGCCGCCGAACTGGTCGCCAAACTCAAGAACGAAGCAAAGGTGCTGTAAGACATGGCTATTCTCGTTATCGCTGAACACGACAACCAGAGCCTGAAGGCAGGCACCCTGAACACCATCACCGCCGCGGCCAAGCTGGGCGAAGTGCATGTGCTGGTGGCCGGCCACAACGCCGACGCCGCCGCCGACGCCGCCAAGAGCGTGGCCGGCGTGGCCAAGGTGCTGCTGGCCGACGCCGCCCACTATGCGCACGGTCTGGCCGAAAGCCTGTCCGCGCTGATCGTCGGCCTGGCCAAGGGCTATAGCCACGTGCTGGCCCCGGCTTCGTCCTTCGGCAAGAATCTGCTGCCGCGCGTCGCCGCGTTGCTGGACGTCGCTCAGATTTCCGAAATCGTCGCCATCGAATCCGCCGACACCTTCGTGCGCCCGGTCTACGCCGGTAACGTGCTGGCCACCGTGCAGTCGGCCGATGCCATCAAGGTGATCACCGTGCGTACCACCGCCTTCGACGCGGCGGGCCAGGGCGGTTCGGCCGCGGTGGAAACCATCGCCGCCGGCGCCGACAGCCAGCTGTCCGCCTTCGTCGGCCAGGAACTGACCAAGTCCGACCGCCCGGAACTGGGCTCGGCCAAGGTGATCGTGTCCGGCGGCCGCGCATTGGGCTCGGAAGAGCAGTTCAAGGCGGTGATCGGCCCGCTGGCCGACAAGCTGTCCGCCGCCGTCGGCGCCTCGCGCGCCGCGGTCGACGCTGGCTACGCGCCGAACGACTACCAGGTCGGCCAGACCGGCAAGGTGGTGGCACCGCAGCTGTACTTCGCCGTCGGCATCTCCGGCGCGATCCAGCACCTGGCGGGCATGAAGGACTCCAAGGTGATCGTCGCCATCAACAAGGACGAGGAAGCTCCGATCTTCCAGGTGGCCGACTACGGCATCGTCGGCGACCTGTTCACCGTGGTGCCGGAGCTGATCGCCGAACTGTCGAAGTAAGCGGCAGCCGGGGGCGCGGCCGCAAGCGCCCCCGACCGAGCAGGCAGCATAGCCGCCGGAATCAACAACAGCAGCCGGCGCCCAGAGTTGAGCGCCGGTTTTTTCATGGCCCGCGGCACGCGGGCCGACGCGAGAGAAGCAGAGGAGAAGCGCGATGATCTATCACGCCCCAATCAAGGACATCCGATTTGCATTGAACGAGCTGGCCGACCTGGCGGCGATCTGCGGACTGCCGGGCTACGGCGAATGCTCGGTGGAACTGACCGACGCCGTGCTGGAGGAGGGCGCCAAGTTCGCCGAGGGCGTGCTGGCGCCCATCAACAAGCAGGGCGACCAGGGCGCCAAGTGGAAGGACGGCGAAGTGAGCGCCGCGCCGGGCTTCAAGGACGCCTGGCAACAGTATGTCGAGTCCGGCTGGGTGGGCCTGCGCGCGCCGGAGGAATATGGCGGCCAGGGCATGCCGGCGCTGGTGGCGGCGGCGGTGGAGGAAATGTGGTGTTCGTCCAACCTGGCCTTCTCGCTGGCGCCGCTGCTGACGCTGGGCGCGGTGGAGGCCATCCACCATCACGCCTCGGATGAGCTGAAGAACATCTATCTGCCGATGATGGCCAGCGGCCAGTGGACCGGCACCATGAACCTGACCGAGCCGCAGGCCGGCTCCGACCTGGCCCAGGTGCGAACCAAGGCCGCGCCGGCCGCCGACGGCAGCTACCGCGTCAGCGGCCAGAAGATCTTCATCACCTGGGGCGAGCACGACATGGCCGAGAACATCGTCCACCTGGTGCTGGCCCGTCTGCCGGACGCGCCAGCCGGGGTGAAGGGCATCTCGCTGTTCATTGTGCCTAAGTTCCTGGTGAACGCCGACGGCTCGCTCGGCGCGCGCAACGACGTGCGCTGCGTGTCGCTGGAGCACAAGCTGGGCATACACGGCAGCCCGACCGCGGTGATGAGCTTCGGCGACAACGACGGCGCGGTCGGCTACCTGGTCGGCGAGCCGAACAAGGGCCTGAACTACATGTTCACCATGATGAACCACGCCCGCCTGGGCGTGGGCATCGAAGGCGTGGCGGTGTCGGAGCGCGCCTATCAAAAAGCGGTGGAGTACGCCCGCGATCGGGTGCAGAGCCGCGCCATCGGCTCGCCGGACCCGGCCGGCGTGGCCATCATCCGGCACCCTGACGTGCGCCGCATGCTGATGACGATGCGCGCCCAGATCGAAGCGCAGCGCGCGCTGACTTTCTACGCCGCGGCCGCGCTGGACCGCGCCGCCCGCCATCCGGTGGCGGCCGAGGCCGCGCGCAACCAGGCGCTGCTGAATTTCCTGATTCCCATCGTCAAGGGCTGGAACACCGAGCAGGCCAACGAGATCACCAGCCTCGCCGTCCAGGTGCATGGCGGCATGGGCTACATCGAGGAGACCGGCGTCGCCCAGTATTACCGCGACGCCCGCATCACCGCCATCTATGAAGGCACCACCGGCATCCAGGCGCTGGACCTGATCGGCCGCAAGACGGCGATGGATCACGGCGTCGTGGCCCGCGCGCTGCTGGCCGAGGCGCAGTCGACGGCGGGCAAGCTGCAGGCCGCCGGCTTCGACTCCATCGCCGGCAACCTGTCGTCGGCGATCGCCGATGCCGAGCGCTGCGTCGCCTTCATCCTGGAGACCTTCGGCGCCCAGCCCCAGCTGGCCGCCGCGGGATCGGTGCCGTTCCTGAAGCTGATGGGCATCGTGCTGGGCGGCTGGCAGATGGGCCGCGCCGCGCTGATCGCCAAGGACAAGCTGCAGGATGCGGACGCGGACAGCGATTTCCTGAACGCCAAGATCGTTACCGCGCGCTTCTTCGCCGAGCATCTGCTGCCGCAGGTTTCCGGTCTGGCCGCGGCCATTTTGAAAGGTGCGGACAGCGCGCTGGCGCTTGGCGACGATCAATTTTGATCCTGTTTATTCGACCCTCCGACGCCGCGGTCTTGCCGCGGCGTTTTTTATGCGAGAATGCCGAAAGTTTACATTTTCCCATTGGAAATTCCTTGGCGATATGCGGTAGAAATCAATTGCCAGGCTGCTTTGACGTAAATATTAACGATGACTAAATTTTTATCTGTCATCAAATATTCGTACTGGCTATTGCAAAATCGTCCTCTTGCTGCTTAATCTAGCGTGCCTGCAGTGACAGTTGCGCAGCATAATTTACGATACGGGAAGCTGATGGTTTCAGGGGACAAGACAATCATGCGCCGCAAGCCGGATTTCAGTCGCTGGAGATTGCCGGGCCGTCAGTGGCACAAGGCTTTGCCTGTCCTGGCGCTGGGACTGGCGGCCTTCTGGCTGGGGCAGCAGTTGAGCGCGCTGATCGCGCCGTCCTCGCGCGCTTACCGCGACCTGGCGCCGGCCCAGCCGCAGGCCGCCGCCGCCGCGGCCGCGCAAGGGCACTGGTTCGGCGAAGCGCCGCAGCAGCCGGTGGCGGCCTTGCCCCCGGTTCGCCTGCTGGGCGTGTACGCGCCCAGCCGCGACGGCGTGCAGGGGTTCGCCATCATCGACAGCAACGGCCATCCGGAGCCGCTGCTGCAGGGCAAGCAGACCCCCGACGGCTGGGAATTGGTCAAGGTCGCGCCCAATGGTGTCACCCTGCGCTCCGGCGGCAACGAGCAGTTCGTTCCGCTGCAGCGGCAGGGGAGCGGAGGAGCCGGCGGCGACATGCCGCAGTCCGCGCCGCAGCAACCTCCCGCGATGCAACCCGCCCAGCCGATGCCCGGAGCCGTGCCCGTTCCCATCCCGGGCCAGAACGCCGTCCCCGATGGCCAGCCTCAACCCGCGGTGGACCCTGCCGCGATGATTCGCCAATAAGAGAATGCAATGCGAATTTCCAAA
Organism: Chromobacterium violaceum ATCC 12472; assembly: GCF_000007705.1. NCBI lineage: Bacteria > Pseudomonadati > Pseudomonadota > Betaproteobacteria > Neisseriales > Chromobacteriaceae > Chromobacterium > Chromobacterium violaceum. Next base: position 4,113,864 of record NC_005085.1, on the reverse strand, counting down.
CTCGTCGTCGCCCTGTCCCTGATTTACAGCTGCAATCTGCTCGCCGCGCCGCAGAACGATACGGTCATGCTCAATTTCGTCAATGCCGACATCGAGACCGTGGTCAAGGCGATAGGCGAGATCAGCGGCAAGAATTTCATCATCGATCCGCGGGTCAAGGGTACGGTCAACATCGTGTCCAGCCGGCCGGTGCCGCGCGCGCTGTCCTATCAGGTGCTGCTGTCCTCGCTGCGCCTGCAGGGCTTTTCCGCGGTGGAGGGCAACGGCGTGATCAAGATCGTGCCGGAAGCGGACGCCAAGCTGCACGCCAAGGCCAGCAAGCGCATTCCGCGTGGCGACGGCGACCGCCTGATCACCAAGGTGTTCGCGCTGAGAAACAGCAACGCCAACCAGCTGGTGCCGGTGATCCGCCCGCTGGTGTCGCCCAACAACACGGTGGCAGCCTATCCGCAGGCCAATGCGCTGATCGTCACCGACTATGCCGACAACATCCAGCGCATCGAGTCCATCATCGAGTCCGTAGAGTCGGCGGCGGCGGGTGACACCGTGGTGATCCCGGTGCTGTTCGGCTCGGCGGTGGAGTTGGCCAACTCGCTGAACAAGCTGATGCAGGAAGGAGGCGCCGATGGCGGCAAAACCACCATCCTGGCCGACGCCCGCGCCAACGTGCTGCTGGTGCGCGCCGACACGCCGGGCAAGATCGGCAAGGTGAAGAGCCTGCTGAAAGTGCTGGACCAGCCCAGCCAGGCCGGCTCCAATGTCCGCGTGGTGTATTTGAAGAACGCCCAGGCGTCCGAGGTGGCCAAGACGCTGCGCCTGCTGCTGGCCAGCGAGGGTAGTCCGGTGCAGACGCGCAGCACGATCAATACCGCCACGTCCACCGGCGGCAGCGCCAGCCTGATGCCTTCCACAACCGGCTCAGGCAGCGGCGCCTCGGCGCAGAACCCGGTGTCGTCGCCGGACGCCGGCGCGGCCGTGGCAGCGTCCTCGTCTTCCGCGCCGTCCGGCGCCGGCGTCGGCACCATGATCCAGGCCGACAGCAACAGCAACGCGCTGATCCTGAACGTGCCGGATCCGATGTATCAGAACCTGCGCAATGTGATCGACCTGCTGGACAAGCGCCGCGCCCAGGTTTACGTCGAGGCGCTGGTGATGGAGGTGACGGCCAGCCGCGCCACCAAGATCGGCGTGCAATGGGCGGCCAACGTGCATGGCAACGGCCTGATCGGCAACAGCTTGCCTAGCCCGTCCAAGCCGCTTGTGCCGGGCGGCTCCGGCGCTTCCGACACCCCCGGCACGGCATTGGGCTCCCTGGTCAGCAGCCTGACCGGCGGCGGCCTGACCGCGGCCATCATCAATACCATCACCGTCGGCGGGCAACAGATTCCGACGCTGGGCCTGCTGGCCCAGGCCTTGGAGCAGGAGGCGCAAGGCAATCTGGTGGCCAGTCCGCAACTGGTGACCATGGACAACGAGAAAGCCAAGATCGTGATCGGCCAGGAAATCGGGGTGCCCACCGCCACCTATCCCGCCGGCACCAACGGCACCTCCAACGCGCCTTACAGCACCTATGACCGCAAGACGGTGGGCTTCGGCTTGGAGATCACTCCGCAGATATCCGAGGGCGGCACCATCCGGATGAAGATCAGCCAGGCGGCCGACTCCATCGACCAGACCACGCTGAGCGCGGCCGCCGGTCCGACGTTCAACCGGCGCACGCTGGACACGGTGGTGACTGTCGGCGACGGCGGCCTAGTGGCGCTGGGCGGCCTGACCCAGGAAACCACGAGCAACGCCGAGGACAAGGTGCCGCTGCTGGGAGACATCCCGGTCATCGGCAACCTGTTCAAGTACCAGGGCAAGGAGCGCAAGAAGACCAATCTGATGATCTTCATCCGTCCCACCATCATCCGCGACGAGATCGGCAACCGAGCGGTGGCCGGCGAGCGCTACGGCTATGTGATGGAGGATGCGGCGCGCAATGTGGGCCGCAAGTTGCCGCTTGGCCTCAACGACCAGTTGAAGACGCCGGCCGCCGGCAGTATCCATGGCGCGTTGAACGCGCTGGATACGTTGAACAAGTCGGAAGACAACACCAAGGCCAAGCAATGATGCAAGCCAAGTTCTCGACGCTGCTGCCCTTTCCCTTCGCCCGCGCCAACGGCGTCATCCTGCTGGACGGCGAGGCGGGGCGGGTGCTGCTGCTGCGCGAGGATGCCAAGCCGGCGGCATGGGGCGAGGCGCTGCGGGTGCATGGCGGCCAGCTGTCCGGCGTGGAGACGCTGACGGCCGCCCAGTTCGAGAAGCGCCTGTCCGAGCATTACGCCAGCCGCGACGGCGCGGCGGCGGAAATGGTGGACGACATCGGCCAGGACCTGGATCTGAACCAGATGGTGGAGTCGCTGCCCACCGTCGAGGATCTGCTGGAGAGCGAGGGCGACGCCCCCATCATCCGCATGATCAACGCGCTGCTGACCCAGGCGCTGCGAGACGGCGCGTCCGACATCCACATCGAGGCGTTCGAGGACCGCTCGGTGGTGCGCTTCCGGCTGGACGGCACGCTGCGCGACGTGGTCAGCCCGCATCGCGCCCTGCACGCGGCGATGGTGTCGCGGATCAAGATCATGGCCAACCTGGACATCGCCGAGAAGCGCATCCCGCAGGACGGCCGCATCTCGCTGCGCCTGGGCGGCCGGCCGGTGGACGTGCGCGTGTCGACGCTGCCCACCAGCCACGGCGAGCGGGTGGTGCTGCGCCTGTTGGACAAGGAGAACGCCAAGCTCGACCTGGCCACGCTGGGCATGGCCGCCGACACGCTGGCCTCAGTGGACAAGCTGATCCGCCAGCCGCACGGCATCCTGCTGGTGACCGGCCCCACCGGCTCCGGCAAGACCACGACCTTGTACGCCGCCCTGTCGCGGCTGGACGCCAGCCACACCAACATCATGACGGTGGAGGACCCGGTGGAGTACCACCTGGACGGCGTCGGCCAGACCCAGGTCAACGCCCGCATCGACATGACCTTCGCCAAGGCGCTGCGCGCGATCCTGCGCCAGGACCCGGATGTGGTGATGATAGGCGAGATCCGCGACCTGGAAACCGCGCAGATCGCGGTGCAGGCGTCCTTGACCGGCCACCTGGTGTTGGCCACGCTGCACACCAACGACGCCGCCAGCGCCGTCACCCGCCTCACCGACATGGGCGTCGAGCCCTTCCTGCTGGCGTCCAGCCTGCTGGGCGTGATGGCGCAGCGGCTGGTGCGCCGCGTCTGCCCGCAGTGCAAGGCGCCGCACCCGGTGCCGCTGGAAGACGCGCCGGAAGTTGTCCATTACCGGCCGGTGGGCTGCCCGGCTTGCGGCCAGTCTGGTTACAAGGGCCGCTACGGCATCTACGAATTGATGCTGGTCGACGACACCATGCAGCGGCTGATCCATGATCGCGCGTCCGAGCACAGGCTGCGCGACCACGCCGACCGCCACGGCATGCGCAGCCTGCGCGACGACGGCATGCGCTGGGTCAAGGCCGGCGAGACCAGCCTGGAAGAAATCCTGCGGGTGACGAGGAGCTGATGGCGGCGTTCAAGTACACCGCCTACGACGCGGCGGGCAAGGAGCAGAGCGGGCTGCTGGAGGCCGACTCCGCGCGCGCCGCGCGCGCGCAGCTCAGGGAGCGCGGCCTGCTGCCGGTCACCGTGGACGGCGTCAGCGCCAAGACCGGCGGCGCCGGCAGCAATGTGTTGCGCCGCGGCCTGCCGCGCGCCGAGCTGGTGATGATCACCGAGCAGCTGTCGACGCTGCTCAACGCCGGCCTGACGCTGGAAAAGGCGTTGACCGCGGTGACCGAGCAATCGGAAAACGCCCGCAGCCGCACCGTGCTGGCGGCGCTGCGCAGCGACATCCTGGAAGGCAAGGGCTTCGCCCAGGCGCTGTCGTCGGCGCCCGGCGTGTTCTCGCCGCTGTACCGCTCGCTGGTGCAGGCCGGCGAACAATCCGGCCACCTGGACATGGTGATGTCGCGGCTGGCCGAATACCTGGACAAGCGGCAGAACACCCAGCAGAAAGTGACGCTGGCGCTCGCCTATCCGGCGGTGGTGACGCTGGTGGCCATCCTGGTGGTGGCCGGCCTGATGAGCTACGTGGTGCCGCAGGTGGTCAGCGTGTTCGCCCAGACCAAGCAGAGCCTGCCTTTCCTGACCCGCGCGCTGGTGGCCTGCAGCGATTTCCTGCGCCAGTGGGGCGTGGCGCTGCTGATCGGCATCGCCGCCGCGGCGTTCCTGATCGTCCGCGCCCTGCGCGCGCCGGCGCTGAAGCGGCGCTTCCACGCCAGGGTGCTGAAGCTGCCGGTGTTCGGCCGGCTGTTCCGCGCGCTCAACACCGCGCGCATGGCCAGCACCCTGTCCATCCTGGTCGGCTCCGGCGTGCCGCTGCTGACCGCGCTGGAGACGGCGCGCGGCCTGATGACCATGCTGCCGATGCAGGACGCGGTGGCCGATGCGATGGCCAAGGTGCGCGAGGGTGTGTCCTTGTCGCGCGCGCTCAATGCCAGCCGCCAGTTCCCGCCGGTGCTGATCCACCTGATTTCCAGCGGCGAGGCCAGCGGCACCTTGTCCCACATGCTGGACCGCGCCGCCCAGCAGCAGGAGCAGGAGGTGGAGCGCAAGCTGGCCACCTTCACCACGCTGATGGAGCCGCTGCTGATCCTGGTGATGGGCGGCATGGTGCTGTTGATCGTGCTGGCCATCATGATGCCCATCATCGACATGAACCAGATGGTGCATTGAGTGCCCGCCATGGCGGCACGCATTCCGATTACCCATTGAAGCAACCCGGCGGCGAGCCCGCCGGACATGAAAGACGGAGATACGATGAAACAGCTCAAACGCGCCGCCCAACGCGGCTTTACCCTGATCGAGATCATGGTGGTGATCGTCATCCTCGGCGTGCTGGCCGCGCTGGTGGTGCCCAAGGTGATGAGCCGCCCGGACGAGGCGCGCATCGTCGCCGCCAAGCAGGACATCGGCGCGATCAGCCAGGCGCTGAAGCTGTACCGGCTGGACAACGGCCGCTATCCGAGCACCGACCAGGGCCTGTCGGCGCTGGTGCAGAAGCCGACCGCCGCGCCGGAGCCTAAGAACTGGAAACCGGGCGGCTACCTGGAGCGCCTGCCGAAGGATCCGTGGGGCAACGCCTATCAATACGCCAACCCGGGCACTCACGGCGAAATCGACATCTGGAGCTTCGGCGCCGACGGCGAGCCGGGCGGCGAGGGCAACGACGCCGACATCGGCAACTGGGACAGCGGCAAGTAAGCCGGACGCGGAGGAACGCCCGTGGCTTTTGCGGCGCGCGCGCGCGGCTTCACGCTGATCGAAGTGATGGTGGTGATGCTGATCATCGGCGTGCTCGCCACCACGGTGACGCTCAGCCTGAGGCCGGACACCCATCGCCAGCTGAACGACGAGGGCTACCGCTTCGCGCGCGTGCTGGAGCAGGCCGGCGATCTGGCCGAGATGGGCGACACGCTGGCGCTCCGCTGGAACGGCAAGGGCTACGCTTTCAGCCGGCTGGATGATGACGGCGACTGGCAGCCGGTGACCGAGGAGCTGTTGGCCGCGCACGAGTGGCCCGAAGGCATATCGGGAGAGGGCGCGCTGCTGGATGGCCAGCCCTGGAGGGGCGAGCGGCCGCTGCTGTTGTGGCAGGACGGCCGCGCCGCCGCGCTGGCGCTCAGGCTGGACGGCGCCGGCCGCAAGCTGACGGTTTTGCAGTCGCCGCTGGGCCGGGTGACGGTGGCGGACGGATCATGAAGCGGCAGCAAGGCTTCACCCTGTTCGAGGTATTGGTCGCGCTGGCCATCATCGCCGTGGCGCTGGGCGCCCTGCTGCGCGCCACCGGCCTCGCCGCCGACAACGCCGAGGGCATGGAGCGGCGCATGCAGGCCAATTGGGAGGCGCAGAACCAGATCGCGATGCTGCAGGCGCTGCGGCAATTCCCGGAGCCGGGACAGCAGGCCGGCGAAAGCAAGGAAGACGGCGTCGAGTGGCGCTGGGAGCGTGAAATCTCCCCCACGCCCAACCCCAACTTCCGCAAGGTGGTGGTGCGCATCCTGGCGCCCGGCGCCGGCCATTACGTGCTGGCGGAAATCACCGGCTATCTCCGGCAGCAGGCGGGAGGCGGGGGGTGAGCGCGCGGCGGCAGGGCGGCATGACGCTGCTGGAAATCCTGGTGGCGATGAGCCTGTTGGCCATCCTGTCGGTGATGGGCTACAAGGCTTTCGGCTCGCTGCTGATCGCCCGCGAGCGGCTGATGCAGACCGGCGAGCAGTGGGTGGACGTGGCGCGGGCCTTCCGCCGGCTGGAAAGCGATCTGTCCGGCCAGCAACCGGCGGCGAACGCCGCCGAGCAGCAGCAGGGCCTGACGCTGGGCGCCAGCAGCCTGGTGCTGCAGCAGGACGGCAAGGGCCAGGCGCTGGTGCTGGAGGCGGTGTCCACGCGTTACCCGAGCGGACGGGAGCGCATCGTCTACCAGAGCGGAGAGGGCGGCGTCAGCTGGTCTGCGGGAGAGGCGGGCGCGGCCTCGCCCGTCGTCTACGCCTTGCTGGGACGCGACATGCGCGTCGATTGGCGGGTCTTGCTCAACGACGGCAGCTGGCAGCAGGCATGGCCGATGGGCGACGCGGCCCAGGGACGGGTGCCGAGAGCGCTGGAGATGCGGGTGCAAATGCCGGGCAAGCGGCAGGCGCGGCGGATATGGGTGTTGCCATGAGGCGGCGCCAATCCGGCATGGCGGTGATCATGGCGCTGCTGATCGTCGCGCTGGCCACCACCGCCGCCAGCCTGGTGTTGTGGCAGCAGGGGCTTTGGTGGCACCAGTTGGAGAACGACAAGAGCCGCGCCCAACTGCGCCTGGTGGCCGACGCCGGCCTGGGCTGGGCGATGGAGATACTGCGCTTCAACAACGGCCCGGCCGGCAACGGCGTGGTGGCGCTGTCCCAGCTGTGGGCGCAACCGTTGCCGCAGACCGAGGCGCAGGGCGTGAAGGTGAGCGGGGCGCTGACCGATTTGCAGGGCCGCTTCAACGTCAATTCGCTGGTGCTCAACGGCCAGACCAACGTCAAGCAGCTGAAATTCTACAAGCGGCTGCTCAGTTCGCTGGGTCTGCCGAGCAAGCTGTCCGAGCCCTTGCTCAAGGAGCTGCGCGGCGGCAAGGACGAGGACGACAAGCCGTCGGCGGATGGCGCGGTCGCCGCGCCGCAGCCCAACCGCCCGCTGGCGCGGGTGGAGATGCTGCGCTGGCTGCCAGGCTACACGCCGGAGGTGATGGAGAAGCTGCTGCCGCACATCGCGGCCTTGCCGCCGTCGGTGACGCAGATCAACGTCAACACCGCGACCGGCGAGGTGCTGAAGGCGATGGTTCTCGGCCTGGGCGACGGCAACATGATGGTGTTGATGAAGCAGCGGCAGACCAATTATTTCAAGGACGCCAACGATTTCAAGGCCCGGCTGCCGGGCGGCGGCGTGTCCTTGCAGGATGTGGACATCGGCGCCGCGTCCAGCTATTTCCAGCTCGACAGCCGCGCCAGCTACGACAAGGCCAGGCTGTCGATGCGGGCGATGATCTACAGCAATCAGAACGTCGTCAAACTGGTTTGGCGACAGGAAGGCAATGACGGCCGCAGCCCGCAGGCGCGGTCCGGTGGAGACAAACATGACGACGCTGCGACTTTATCTGCGTCCGGGCTGGCCCGATAGCGAGCCCGGCCTGCCCTGGGCCTTGCTGGGCGCCCGCGGCGAGCTCTCCGCCCAGGGCGACAGCGCGCCGGGCGGCTGGCCCAAGGCCGAGCAGTGCGAGCTGGTGCTGCCGGCCGGCCGCACCCTGTTCACCGACGTGAAGCTGCCGGACGCGGTCAAGCAGCCCACTCCGGCCGTGATCGGCTTCGCGCTGGAGGAGGGCTTGGCCAACGACCCGGGCGCCAATCTCTATGCATTGGGCGAGGCCTTGCCCGGCGGCCGGCGCGCGGTGGCGGCGACCGAGGCGGCCGGCCTGCGCCGCGCGGTGGCCATGCTCAAGAGCCTGGGCCGCCTGTGCGACCGCATCGTGCCGGAGGAGTGCCTGCTCTCGCCGCCGCCGGCCGGCGGTTGGAGCGTGACCCGCTTGTCCGACCGCTGGCTGGTGCGCGCGGCCGCGCCGTACGCGGCCAGCCTGCCGCGAGGCGGCGGGCAGCAGGAGCAGGCGCTGTTCGCCTCGCTGCTGTCGACGGCCATGCCGGCCCGGCTGCAGCTGTGCGGGGTGGACAGCGCCGAAGAGGTGCTTGCCCGCCTGCCGGGCTGGCAGGGCGAAACCGCGCGCGGCGAAGCCTGCGACTGGCGCAGCGCCCGCCGCCACGGCGGCTACGACTTCGCCCAGGGCGATCTGGCTGCCAACCGCTACTGGCGCGACTGGGCGCCGTCGCTGAAAAAGACCGGCTGGCTGCTGGGCGGCCTGCTGGCCGCGCAGATCCTGCTGACGCTGGGCCAGTCCGGCTGGTACGCGTGGCAGAAGCACAGCCTGTCGCAGCAGATCCGCGCGGCGGCCACGCCGTGGATAGGCGGCCAGGCGCAGCCGGGCAGCAGCGCGCTGGCGATGACGCGGGCGGTGGACAGGCTCAGGCTCAGCCACGGCCTGCCCGCGCGCGACGACCTGGTGGAGCTGATGGGCGCGCTGGCCGCGGTCAGCGGCCGCGAACTGCAGGTGCGGACGCTGGAGTACGAGGCCGGCAGGCTGAAACTGCAGGTGGCCGAGGTGCCGGCGGAAAGCTTGGCCCGCTGGCGCAAGCAGCTGGCGGCGCGGCAGATCATGCTGGACGCGACGAGCAGCCAGCCCGGCAGCAAGCAATTGGTGGTGGCGCGGGAGCCGTGACGATGAAAGCCTACAAGCAACAGTTTCTCGAATACTGGAGCCAGCGCAGCCCGCGCGAGCGGCGGCTGCTGGCGGCGATGGGCGCGGTGCTGGGCGTCGCGCTGCTTTACCTAGCGGTGTGGGAGCCGGCCGACAAGTCGCTGCAGCGCAACCGCGCCTCGGTCGCGCGGCTGCAGGCCGAGCTGGGCGCGGTGGGCGCGCTGGCCGACGAGGCCGCCAAGCTCAAGCGCCAGCCGGCGCAGACGCCTCTGCCGGCCAAGGAGCTGATTCCGCTGCTGCAGCAGACGGCCAAGAGCCAGGGCCTGCCCATCGCGGCGCTGCAGTTCAACGCCGACGGCGAGTCCGGCGTAGCAATGGAGGGCGTGGTCGGTTTCGACGACTGGGCGCGCTTTGTCGGCGTCCTGGCCGCGCAGCAGCAGGTCAGGGTGGTCAACGTCAAGGCGGAGGCGCAGCCGGTGCCGGGACAGGTGAAGATCAAGGCGCTGCTGGCGCATGCGGGGGCGGCGGCATGAAGCGGCGGATCGTGAAATGGCTGGGCCTGGCCGTCTTGCTGTTGGCGGGGCTGGCGTCATCATTGCCGGCGAGCTGGCTGTCCTGGCCGGTGTCGCGCTACAGCGATGGACGCTGGGGCGTCAGCGAGGCCAAGGGCACGGTCTGGGACGGCGGCGCCAAGCTGGTTTACCTGGGGCCGGCAGGCGAGGTGCAAAGCATGAGTCCGCTGGCGTGGAAATGGCAGCCCAAGGCGTTGCTGTCCGGCCTGATGGTCTGGCATCTGGACAGCGCCGGCCAGCCGGGCATGCTGCAGCTGGGCTTCGGCAAGCAGGAGGTGAGGGGGCTGGCCTTGTCGCTGCCGGTGGCGGCCTTGGCCAATCTGTCCAAGACCTGGCAGGCGGCCCGCCTGGGCGGCGAGCTGCAGCTGAGCATTCCGCAGCTGGCGCGCCAGGGCAAGGAGATCAGCGGCAATATGCAGCTGGCTTGGCGCGGCGCTTCGTCTCCGCTGACCACGGCGCTGCCGTTCGGCAGCTACCAGCTGGACGTTGCCGGCGCGCCGCAGGGGCTGAATCTGACGCTGTCCACGCTGGAGGGGCCGCTGATGATCAACGGCCAGGGCGTCTTGCCGGCCGGCGGGGCTTTCCACATGGCCGGCACCGCGGACAGTCCGCAGGACAAATACGACGCGCTGAAGCCCTTGATGCTGATGCTGGGACAACCTGCCGGACCGACCAGCGTCAGCTGGCAGGTGAAGCCGGGCATGTGACGTTTTTTTGAAAAATGGCATTTGCGGTATTGTGCAAGTGCAAAATGCGCGGTACTATAGAAAGGTTTAACCAAACGGGACAGGCGCAAGGCGCCGAGTCCCGTTATTCACATAAGAATTTTGAAAATCCCAGGGTGTAAAACGAAACCGGCCGCTGCCGGTTTTTGTGTAAGCGCCCGAGCAATGCAACAGGAGCCAGCCAGTGTCAAACCTCCCCGCAATCCTTGTCTTGGCTGACGGCACGCTTTTCAAAGGTAGCGCTATCGGTGCCGCCGGCCATACGGTCGGCGAGGTGGTATTCAATACCGCCATCACCGGTTACCAGGAGATCCTGACGGATCCCTCCTATACCAGGCAGATCGTCACACTCACTTATCCGCACATCGGCAATGTCGGCGCGAATTCGGAAGACACCGAATCCCGCGCCGTTTTTGCATCCGGCCTGATCATCCGCGATCTGCCGCTGCTGCACAGCAACTTCCGCGCCGAAGATTCGCTGTCCGATTACCTGAAAAAGCACAATGTGGTGGCGATCGCCGACATCGACACCCGCAAGCTGACCCGCATCCTGCGCGAGAAGGGCGCCCAGGCCGGCTGCATCATGGCCGGCGACATCGACGAGGCGAAGGCGCTGGAGCTGGCGCGCGGCTTCGGCAGCATGGCCGGCCAGGACCTGGCCAAGGTCGTCAGCTGCCAGAAGCCGTACGCCTGGACCGAGAAGCAATGGAAGCTGGGCGCCGGTTACCAGGTCCAGGCCTCCACCCGCTTCCACGTGGTGGCCTACGACTTCGGCGTCAAGCACAACATCCTGCGCATGCTGGCCGAACGCGGCTGCCAGCTGACCATCGTCCCGGCCCAGACGCCGGCGGCCGATGTGCTGGCGCTGAATCCGCACGGCGTGTTCCTGTCCAACGGCCCCGGCGATCCGGAGCCGTGCGGCTACGCGATTGCCGCGATCCGCGACATCCTGGAGACCAAGCTGCCGGTGTTCGGCATCTGCCTGGGCCACCAGTTGCTGGGCCTGGCCACCGGCGCCGCCACTTCCAAGATGAAGTTCGGCCACCACGGCGCCAACCACCCGGTGCAGGACCTGGATACCGGCCGCGTGATGATCACCAGCCAGAACCACGGCTTCCAGGTGGATGAGACCAGCTTGCCGGCCAATGTCCGCGTCACCCACCGCTCGCTGTTCGACGGCACGGTACAGGGCATCGCGCTGACCGACCGCCCGGCGTTCTCGTTCCAGGGCCACCCGGAAGCGAGCCCGGGGCCGGAGGACGTCGCCTACCTGTTCGACCGCTTCATCGCGGCGATGGCGGAACGGCAGTAAGGCGGGATAGCAATATGTTGGGCATTACCGACCTTACCACCTACCTGATCGGCACGCTGATCGTGATCCTGCTGCCGGGCCCGAACGCCATGTACGTGTTGTCGGTGGCGGCGCAGCGCGGCAAGCGCGCGGGCTTCGCCGCCGCCGGCGGCGTGGTCAGCGGCGACTTCATCCTGATGACGCTGGCGGCCACCGGCGCGGCCGGCCTGCTGCAGGCCAACCCGGCGTTGTTCGCGGTGGTCAAGTACATCGGCGGCGGCTACCTGGCCTGGCTGGGCGTCAACATGCTGAAGTCCGGCATCCTGGCCTGGCGCCGCGCGCGCCGCGGCGACGAGTCGCCGACGAGGCCGTCGGCGCTGTCCGGCGGCCATCCTTACCGCAAGGCGCTGCTGATCAGCCTGATGAACCCGAAGGCCATCCTGTTCTTCGTGTCCTTCTTCGTGCAGTTCGTCGATCCGGTCTACCCGCATCCGGCGGTCACCTTCGCCGCGCTGGGCGCCATCGTCCAGTGCTGCAGCATCGCCAACCTGTCGATGCTGATCCTGCTGGGCGACAAGCTGGCCGCGGCCTTCCGCCGCCGCCGCAAGCTGACGGCGGCGCTGGGCGGCTCGGTGGGCGCGGTTTTCGTCGGGTTCGGGGCCAAGCTGGCGGCGGCCAGCCTGTAAGGTCGAAAGCAAACATGCCGCGCCGCCGGGGAGGGGGCGCGGCCGGAAAAATACAAGTCATCAAAGAGTAGAAGCCATGCCAAAGCGTACCGACATCAAAAGCATTCTGATCATTGGCGCCGGCCCGATCGTCATCGGCCAGGCCTGCGAGTTCGACTACTCCGGCGCCCAGGCCTGCAAGGCGCTGCGCGAGGAAGGCTACAAAGTCATCCTGGTCAACTCCAACCCGGCCACCATCATGACCGACCCGGACATGGCCGACGTCACTTACATCGAGCCCATCAGCTGGCCGGTGGTGGAAAAGATCATCGCCAAGGAGCGTCCGGACGCCATCCTGCCGACCATGGGCGGCCAGACCGCGCTGAACTGCGCGCTGGATCTGGCCCGCAACGGCGTCCTGGAAAAATACAAAGTGGAGCTGATCGGCGCCACCGAAGACGCGATCGACAAGGCCGAGGACCGCGGCCGCTTCAAGGAGGCGATGGCCAAGATCGGCCTGTCCTGCCCGCTGTCCTTCGTCTGCCACACCATGGAAGAGTCGCTGGAGGCGCAGGCCAAGGTCGGCTTCCCGACGCTGATCCGCCCGTCGTTCACCATGGGCGGCTCCGGCGGCGGCATCGCCTACAACAAGGAAGAATTCCTGGCGATCTGCGAGCGCGGCTTCGAGGCTTCCCCCACCCATGAGCTGCTGATCGAGCAGTCGGTGCTGGGCTGGAAGGAATACGAGATGGAAGTCGTTCGCGACAAGAACGACAACTGCATCATCATCTGCTCGATCGAAAACTTCGACCCGATGGGCGTGCACACCGGCGACTCCATCACCGTGGCGCCGGCGCAGACGCTGACCGACAAGGAATACCAGATCATGCGCAACGCCTCGCTGGCGGTGCTGCGCGAGATCGGCGTCGACACCGGCGGCTCCAACGTGCAGTTCGCCACCAATCCGGCCACCGGCGAGATGATCGTCATCGAGATGAACCCGCGCGTCAGCCGCTCTTCCGCGCTGGCGTCCAAGGCCACCGGCTTCCCGATCGCCAAGATCGCCGCCAAGCTGGCCGTCGGCTTCACGCTGGACGAACTGAAGAACGACATCACCGGCGGCGCCACCCCGGCCTCGTTCGAGCCGTCCATCGACTACGTGGTCACCAAGATCCCGCGCTTCGCCTTCGAGAAATTCCCGCAGGCCGACGACCGCCTGACCACCCAGATGAAGTCGGTGGGCGAAGTGATGGCGATGGGCCGCACGCTGCAGGAATCGATGCAGAAGGCGCTGCGCGGCCTGGAGACCGGCCTGGCCGGTTTCGACCCGGTCACCACCGACGAAGCCGCCATCCGCCACGAGCTGGGCGCGCCGGGACCGGAGCGCATCCTGTACGTGGCCGACGCCTTCCGCATCGGCATGAGCCGCGACGACATCCACGCGGTCAGCAAGATCGACCCGTGGTTCCTGGCCCAGATCGAGGACATCGTCGGCGAGGAGACGGCGCTCTCCGGCCGCAAGATCGAGGACATGGACTACGCCGAGCTGCGCCGTCTGAAGCGCAAGGGCTTCTCCGACCGCCGCCTGGGCGAACTCTTGGGAACCGACCAAGCCGCCGTGCGCGCCAAGCGCTGGGCGCTGGGCCTGCACCCGGTGTACAAGCGCGTCGACACCTGCGCCGCCGAGTTCGCCACCAACACCGCCTACATGTACTCCAGCTACGAGGAAGAGTGCGAATCCAACCCGTCCGACCGCAAGAAGGTGATGGTGCTGGGCGGCGGGCCGAACCGCATCGGCCAGGGCATCGAGTTCGACTACTGCTGCGTGCACGCCGCGCTTAGCCTGCGCGAATCCGGTTTCGAGACCATCATGGTCAACTGCAACCCGGAAACCGTGTCCACCGACTACGACACCTCCGACCGCCTGTATTTCGAGCCGCTGACGCTGGAGGACGTGCTGGAAATCTGCCGCGTCGAAAAGCCGTTCGGCGTCATCGTCCAGTACGGCGGCCAGACACCGCTGAAGCTGGCCCGCGCGCTGGAGGCCAACGGCGTGCCCATCATCGGCACCACGCCGGACATGATCGACGCCGCCGAGGACCGCGAGCGCTTCCAGAAGCTGCTGAACGAGCTGGGCCTGAAGCAGCCGCCGAACCGCACCGCGCGCGCGCCGGCCGAGGCGATGAAGCTGGCCGACGAGATCGGCTACCCGCTGGTGGTGCGCCCGTCCTACGTGCTGGGCGGCCGTGCGATGGAAATCGTCCACGAGCCGGCCGACCTGGAGCGCTACATGCGCGAGGCGGTCAAGGTATCCAACGACAGCCCGGTGCTGCTGGACCGCTTCCTCAATGACGCCATCGAGGTCGACGTCGACTGCGTGTCCGACGGCGAGCAGGTGGTGATCGGCGGCATCATGCAGCACGTGGAGCAGGCCGGCGTCCACTCCGGCGATTCGGCGTGCTCGCTGCCGCCGTACAGCCTGTTCCCGGCGCTGCAGGACGAAATCCGCCGCCAGACCGAAGCGATGGCCCGCGCGCTGAACGTGGTCGGCCTGATGAACGTGCAGTTCGCGATCCAGGGCGACACCATCTACGTGCTGGAAGTGAATCCGCGCGCCTCGCGCACCGTGCCTTTCGTCTCCAAGGTGACCTCCGCGCCGCTGGCCAAGATCGCCGCCCGCGCGATGGCCGGCATCAGCCTGGCCGAGCAGGGCTTCACCAAGGAGGTGATCCCGCCGTTCTACGCGGTGAAGGAAGCGGTGTTCCCCTTCATCAAGTTCCCGGGCGTCGATACCATCCTGGGACCGGAAATGAAGTCCACCGGCGAGGTGATGGGCGTCGGCAAGACCTTCGCCGAAGCCTACGTCAAGGCGCAGCTGGGCGCGGGCGACCGCCTGCCCAAGACCGGCAAGGTGTTTCTGTCGGTGCGCGACGGCGACAAGAACGGCGCCGTGGACGTGGCGCGCGAGCTCCAGCGCCTGGGCTTCGGCGTCTGCTGCACCCGAGGCACCGCCAAGCACCTGACCGAGGCCGGCCTGATCGTCCAGGTGGTCAACAAGGTGAACGAAGGCCGTCCGCACATTGTCGACATGATCAAGAACGGCGAAATCGATCTGGTGATCAATACCGTGGACGAGAAGCGCACCGCGATCCAGGACAGCCATTCCATCCGCCGTTCCGCGCTGCAGGCGCGCGTGCCGCAGTACACCACGCTGTCCGCCGCCAAGGCGGTGTGCGTGGGCATGAAGCACGCCGAGTCCTTCGATGTGTACAGCGTGCAGCAGCTGCATGCGCAGATCGCGGGTTGAGGAGGAGTGAGCACCGGTAGGCTTTGATGCGGAAGCGATTTGCCGTTACAATTCCGCTCAAACCCGCTCGCGCAAGCCGCCGTCCCGTACGGCGGCTTGTGCTTTTGATGAAGGCGGACAACCGCCTGTGGAGAATACTGTAATGATCAAAGTCCCGTTGACTGTACGCGGCGCCGAGCTTCTGAAGGAAGAACTGCAACGCCTGAAGAGCGTGGAGCGTCCGTCGGTGATCGAGGCGATCGCCGAAGCCCGCTCCCATGGCGACCTGTCGGAAAATGCCGAGTACGACGCGGCCAAGGAACGCCAAGCCTTCGTCGAAGGCCGCATCGCCGAGCTGGAAGGCAAGCTGTCCAACGCCGTGATCATCAATCCGGCCGAGCTTGACGCCGACGGCCGCGTGGTGTTCGGCGCCACCGTCGACCTGATGGACCTGGAAACCGAAGAGAGCGTCACCTACCAGATCGTCGGCGACGACGAGGCCGACATCAAGGTGTGCAAGGTATCGGTCAACTCGCCGATCTCGCGCGCGCTGATCGGCAAGGAAGCCGGCGACGTGGCCGAAGTGGTGGCCCCTGGCGGCATCCGCGAGTACGAAGTGCTCGACGTCAAATACATCTGATGCGGACCGCGCGTTTTTCATGAGCTGCGTCTGTTGCAGGGGGAGAGATGGACGGCTTGCGTGCAGTGGCCAAGACCTTGTGGATTGGCGGTTTGTGGGTGATCGGTCTGATCGTGGCGCCGGTGCTGTTCAAGTCGCTGGACGCGGCGACCGCCGGCATGGTGGCGGGGAGGCTGTTCTCGGCCATCGCCTGGGTCGGGCTGGTGTGCGGGGTGTTCCTGCTGGTCGACCAGGTCTGGCGCAACGGCGTGGCCGGCTTGAAACAGGGCGCCTTCTGGCTGATTGTCGGCATGCTGGTCTGCACGCTGATCAACCAGTTCGGCGTCGCGCCCATCATCGTCACCTTGAAGCAGCAGATGAATCACGCGGCGGAAGGGCTGTTCGGCGGCGGCTTCGCCACCTGGCACGCCATCTCCAGCCTGATTTACCTGGTGCAGAGCGTGCTTGGCCTCGCCTATATCTGGCGCAGCGAGTGACGCGGCGATAAAAAAAGCGGTGGCAAAGCCACCGCTTTTTTTCATCCGCCGGGCGGGAGGACTCAGTCCTTCATCGCCTGCTTGTTCTTCGGCAGCGCGATGCGCGCCTTGTCGCTGGGGCGCCACAGCACCAGAAGCTTGCCGATGTGCTGCACAGGGGCGCAGCCCAGTTCGTCGCAGATCTGCTCGAACATGGCGATGCGGGCGTCGCGGTCGTCGCCCAGCACGCGCACTTTGATCAGTTCGTGGGCGTCCAGGCTGATGGCGATTTCGCGCACCACGGCTTCGGTCAGGCCGTTGTTGCCCACCATCACCACCGGGTCGATGCCGTGCGCCAGACCCTGCAGGTACTTGCGCTGAAACGGCTTGAGTTCAATTTTCATGGAAATACGGAATTCAAAGCAAAACGCGATTCTACTAGAATTTGGCCCTGCGCCCAAAGTTTGGGGCTGAAATAACCGAAAAACAACAGGATAGCGCGCCGTCCGGCGCGCATCGGCTATCCTGACGAGTGAGACGACAGAAAGCACCGCCGCGTATGGCAAGAAGCAAGAGCAGCAACAACTGGTTGCAGGAGCACGTCAACGATCAATACGTGCACATGGCGCAGAAGGACGGTTACCGCGCCCGCGCCGCCTACAAACTGCTGGAAATCAACGACAAGGACAAGCTGATCCGGCCGGGCACCGTGCTGGCCGACCTGGGCTCGACGCCGGGCAGCTGGTCGCAGGTGGCGGCGCGCATCGTCGGGGAAAAGGGCAAGGTGTTCGCGCTGGACATCCTGGACATGGATCCGGTGCCGGGCGTGGATTTTATCCAGGGCGACTTCCGCGAGGAAGCGGTGTTGCGCGAATTCGAGCAATTATTGGATGGACGCGCGCTCGACCTTGTAATTTCCGACATGGCGCCCAATATGTCAGGCATGAGCGCCATCGATCAGGCCAGGAGTTTCCTGCTGTGCGAGCTGGCGCTGGAATTTGCGCGCGATCATTTGAAACCTGGCGGGCACTTTCTCGTCAAAGTGTTCCAGGGAAGCGATTTTCAACCCTACCTCAAGGCCATGCGCGAGCTGTTCGACGAGGTGGTGACGCGCAAGCCCAAGGCATCGCGCGACCGTTCCAGTGAAATCTATCTGCTGGGCAAGGGTCGCCGCTGACATAAAAGGGCGCGCAGCGTACAATCGTAGCCATTCAAAACAAGCAACCAAAAAGTCAGGGCACAGAGGAGTCCGCCACTCGTGAACAATATCGGCAAAAACATCGCCATCTGGGTGATCATCGGCCTGGTGCTGATGACCGTCTTCAATCAGTTCAACAAGCGCCAGGACACTCAGAACCAGCTCGAGTACTCGCAGTTCGTCAGCGATGTCGAGTCGGGCAAGGTGCAATCCCTGACCATCGAGGGGCATCCGCTGCGCGGCCAGTGGCTGAAAGGCAAGCTGACCGACGGCACCGCGTTTTCCACCTTCGCGCCGTACGATCCGCAGCTGGTCGACGACCTGATCAAGAACAACGTCCGCTTCTCCGCCAAGCCGGAGGAGGAGCCGTCGATGCTGATGAGCATCTTCATCAGCTGGTTCCCGATGCTGCTGTTGATCGGCGTGTGGGTGTTCTTCATGCGCCAGATGCAGGGCGGCGGCAAGGGCGGCGCGTTCTCGTTCGGCAAGAGCAAGGCGCGCATGCTGGACCAGGACGCCAACACCGTGGTGTTCGCCGACGTGGCGGGCTGCGACGAGGCCAAGGAAGAAGTGAAGGAGATCGTCGACTACCTGCGCGATCCTTCCCGCTACCAGAGCCTGGGCGGCCGCATCCCGCGCGGCATCCTGCTGGCAGGCAGCCCGGGCACCGGTAAAACCTTGCTGGCCAAGGCCATCGCCGGCGAGGCCAAGGTGCCGTTCTTCAGCATTTCCGGTTCCGACTTCGTCGAAATGTTCGTCGGCGTGGGCGCGGCCCGCGTGCGCGACATGTTCGAGCAGGCGAAGAAGAACTCCCCGTGCATCATCTTCATCGACGAAATCGACGCGGTCGGCCGCCAGCGCGGCGCCGGCCTCGGCGGCGGCAACGACGAGCGCGAGCAGACGCTGAACCAGCTCTTGGTGGAGATGGACGGCTTCGACACCAATTCCACCGTGATCGTGATCGCCGCGACCAACCGTCCGGACGTGCTGGACCCGGCGCTGCAGCGTCCGGGCCGCTTCGACCGCCAGGTGATCGTGCCGCTGCCGGACATCCGCGGCCGCGAGCAGATCCTGAACGTGCACATGCGCAAGGTGCCGATCGCAGCCGACGTCAACGCCGAGGTGATCGCGCGCGGCACGCCGGGCTTCTCCGGCGCCGACCTCGCCAACCTGATCAACGAGGCCGCCCTGTTCGCTGCCCGCCGCAACAAGCGCCTGGTGGACATGGAGGACCTGGAGTCCGCCAAGGACAAGATCATGATGGGCGCCGAGCGCCGCAGCATGGTGATGACCGAGGAGGAGAAGCGCAACACCGCCTACCACGAGTCCGGCCACGCCGTCGTCGCCAAGCTGCTGCCGAAGTCCGACCCGGTGCACAAGGTCACCATCATCCCGCGCGGCCGCGCGCTGGGCGTGACCATGCAGCTGCCGGAACAGGACCGCTTCGCCTACGACCGCGGCTACCTGATGGACCGTCTGGCCATCCTGTTCGGCGGCCGCATCGCCGAAGAGCTGTTCATGAACCAGATGACCACCGGCGCCAGCAACGACTTCGAGCGCGCGACGCAGATGGCGCGCGACATGGTCACCCGCTACGGCATGTCCGACAAGCTGGGCCCGATGGTGTACGGCGAAAACGAGGGCGAGGTCTTCCTCGGCCGCTCGATCACCACCCACAAGAACCTGTCGGAAGCGACGCTGCAACAGGTGGACGCCGAAATCCGCCGCATCATCGACGAGCAGTACGCGCTGGCGCGCCGCCTGCTGGAAGAGAACCGCGACAAGGTGGAGGCGATGACCGCCGCGCTGCTGGAATGGGAAACCATCGACGCCGAGCAGATCAACGACATCATGGATGGCAAGCCGCCGCGTCCGCCCAAGCCGGGCTCCGGTTTCGCCGCCAAGGCGGAGGAGAAGCCGGCCGAATCGGAGGAGCCGGCGGCGCCGTCGGCCACCTCGGACCCGGCCCAGGAAGTCTGACCGCCGCATTCTCTTCAACCGGGCAAGCCTTTGCGGGCTTGCCCGGTTTTGCTTTCCGCTCCCCGTCGCTCCGGCGGGGGCGCCAGGAACCAGAGTCAAAATGAAAACCTTGCAATGCGGGCGTTTCGCGCTCGAGTTGTCCCGTCCGCTGGTGATGGGCATCCTGAATGTCACGCCGGATTCCTTCTCCGACGGCGGCCGCTTCAACCGCATCGACGACGCGCTCGCGCGCGCCGAGGCGATGCTGGCCGAAGGCGCGGACATCCTCGACATCGGCGGCGAGTCCACCCGCCCCGGCGCGCCTTTCGTCAGCGCGGAAGAGGAGATGGCGCGGGTGCTGCCGGTGCTGGAGAAGCTGCGCGGCATCGGCGTGCCGCTGTCGCTGGACACGCGCCGGGCCGAGGTGATGCGCGAGGCATTGCTGCTGGGCGCGGTGGATTTGATCAACGACGTGTCCGCGCTGGAAGACGAGGGCGCGTTGCCGCTGGTTGCCGCCAGCCGCGCCGCGGTGTGCCTGATGCATAAGCAGGGCAACCCGGACACGATGCAAGACCGGCCCGAATATGGCGACGTGGTGGCCGAGGTGGCCGATTACCTGAAGCGCCGGGTCCAGCTGTGTCTGGACGCCGGCATCGTCCGCGAGCGTCTGTTGGTCGATCCGGGCTTCGGCTTCGGCAAGACGCTGGAGCACAATCTGGCCTTGCTCAAACGGCTGGACGAGATCGAACGCATCGCCGGCGCGCCGCAGCTGGTGGGCCTGTCGCGCAAGTCCATGCTGGGCGCGATCACGGGCGAGCGTGAGCCCTCCCTGCGGCTGGGCGCCAGCGTCGCCGCGGCGCTGGAGTCGGCGCGGCGCGGCGCGGCGGTGATCCGCGTGCACGATGTCCAGGCGACTCGGCAGGCGCTGCAACTGTGGCAGGCGCTGCGGGATTCTTGATTTGAAGCTGGTTTTCCACCCGGCGGTGGTGGCAAAATGGCGGGCATCGAGCCTGTCAAGGCATTGAACCGATACAGAGAATACTGAATGAGTCGCAAATATTTCGGCACCGATGGCGTGCGCGGCGAGGTCGGCAAATTTCCGATCACGCCCGAATTCGTGATGAAGCTGGGTTACGCGGCCGGCCGCGTGCTGGTCAACCATGACCAGGACAGCCGTCCCACCGTGCTGATCGGCAAGGACACCCGTATTTCCGGTTATATGCTGGAAGCGGCGCTGCAAGCTGGTTTTACCGCCGCCGGCGTCAACGTGCTGTTGACCGGCCCGTTGCCGACGCCCGGCATCGCCTACCTGACCCGCGCGCTGCGGCTGGAGGCCGGCGTGGTGATCTCCGCCTCGCACAATCCATTCCAGGATAACGGCATCAAGTTCTTCGCCGAAGGCGGCAACAAGCTGGACGACGCGTTGGAGCTGGAGATCGAGGCGATGCTGGACCAGCCCATGGCCACCAATCCGTCGCTGGAGCTGGGCCGTGCCCGCCGCATCGACGGCGCCGCCGAGCGCTACATCGAATTCTGCAAGAGCACCTTCCCCAACGAGCTCAGCCTGAAGGGCTTGAAGTTGGTGGTCGACTGCGCCAACGGCGCCACTTACCACATCGCCCCCAAGGTGTTTCACGAGCTGGGGGCCGAGCTGGTGGAGATCGGCTGCGAACCCAACGGCTACAACATCAACGACAAGGTGGGCGCCACCTATCCCAAGACCTTGCAGATGGCGGTGCTGGAGCACCAGGCCGACTTCGGCATCGCGCTGGACGGCGACGGCGACCGCCTGATCATGGTGGACGCCGCCGGCCGCGTCTACGATGGCGACCAGCTGATCTACGTGATCGCCAAGGCGCGCGCCGCGCGCGGCGAATTGAAGGGCGGCGTGGTCGGCACCGTGATGACCAATATGGCGATGGAGCTGGCGCTGCAAAAGCAGGGCGTGCCCTTTGGCCGCGCCAAGGTAGGCGACCGCTACGTGCTGGAAATGCTGCATGCGGACGGCTGGCAGGTGGGCGGCGAGGCGTCCGGCCATATTCTTTGCCTGGACAAGCACAGCACCGGCGACGGCATCATTTCCAGCCTGCAGGTGCTGGCCAGCCTGAAGCAGCTGGGCTTGAGCCTGGCCGAGATCTGCGCCGACTGGCGGCCATTCCCGCAGACGCTGATCAATGTGCGCCACAACGGCTGCGACTGGAAGGCCGCCTCGGCGGCGCCGCTGGCCGAGGCCGAGGCCGCGCTGCAGGGCCGCGGCCGCGTGGTGTTGCGCCCATCCGGCACCGAGCCGGTGGTGCGGGTGATGGTGGAGGCCGACGACAAGGCCCTGGCCGACACCTGGGCGAAAGCCATTGCCGCGGCGATCGAGAAAGTCTCTGCCTGAGCGTTCCGTCGCGCGGTCTGAAAAGAATGCCGACCTGTACGGGTTGGCATTTTTTTCATCCAAAATTTGTTTTCCGATAATAATAAACTTGAATGTCATCAATCTGTGGATAGAATTGCCGCACCTCTACTCAGGATGACAACAAGATGAGAACAATAGCCGCATTTCCCCTTTCCCGCGCCGCCGTCGCGGCTGCGCTGGCGCTCGCCGGCCTGCAGGCGCATGCCGCCTGCAGCTTGCCGGACGCGCGCATCCACCAGGTCCAGGGCAATGGCGCTCAAAGCCCGATGCAGGGCAAGACCGTCGCCGTGCAGGGCGTGGTCAGCAGCCTGCTGTACGGCAAGGACGGCCCGGTGGGCTTTTTCATCCAGGAAGCGCCGCAGAACCAGGACGCCGACCCCGCCACTTCAGAGGGCATCTACGTCTATACCGGCAAGCTGGCGCTGCCGGCGCTGAAGGCCGGCGACGTGGTCGGCGTGCGCGGAAAGGTGCTGGAATTCGGCCGCAAGGGCGACACGCGCACCGAAACCCAGCTGCAGCCGGCTGCCGCCGGCGATGTGCAGGCGTGCGGCTATCAGGGCGAGCTGGCGCCGGTGGCATTGCGCCTGCCGCTGAGCGGCGACGCGGCCCAGCTGGAGTCGCTGGCCGGCATGGCGGTCAAGTTCGAGCAGCCGCTGTATGTCATCGACAGCTACAACTACGGCCGCTACGGCGAGCTGACCTTGTCCAGCCAGCCGCGGCAATGGGTGCCTACCCAGCGCTATCGCCCCGGCAGCGCCGAGGCCCAGGCGCTGCGCGCCGCCAATCCGCGCGACCGCGTGCTGCTGGATGACGGAAAAACCTGGCAGAACGCCGACGCCTGGCTGCCCGCTCCCGGAGGCTTGTCGGCAGCCAATACGCTGCGGGTGGGGGATAGACTGGATGGCCTCGCCGGCGTGGTGTCGTTCAGCAACGGCGCTTATCGCGTGCAGCCGCTGTCCCCGCCGCAGGTATCGGCTGCCAATGCGCGCTCGGCGGCGCCGGCGCGAAAGGCGGGCCACCTGCGGGTGGCCAGCTTCAACGTGCTCAATTTTTTCAACGGCGACGGATTGGGGGGCGGCTTTCCGACCGAGCGCGGCGCGAAGACCCGCGACGACTTCCTGCGGCAGAAGGCCAAGATCGTCAGCGCCATCCGCCAGCTGGACGCCGACGTGCTGGGTCTGATGGAACTGGAAAACGACGGATTCGGCCCGCAATCGGCGGTGAAGGAGCTGGTCGACGCGTTGAATGCCGGCCAGGCGGCCGACAAGCAATATCGCTTCGTCGATCCCGGCTTGCCGAAGATCGGCACCGACGCCATCACCACCGGCATGCTCTACCGTCCGTCGCGGGTGAAGCCCGACGGCGCCGCGCAGGCGCTGACGGTGGGCGATCCGGGCAAGAACCGCCTCAGCCTGGCGCAAACTTTCGCCGCCGACGGCAAGAAGCTGACGCTGGTGGTCAACCATCTGAAGTCCAAGGGCAGCAGCTGCGATCAGGTCAAGGTGGATGGCGCGCCCGACGCGGATACCGGCGACGGCCAGGGCAATTGCAATCTGACCCGTGTGCAGGCCGCGCGCGATCTGGTGAAGTGGGCGAAGCAGCGCGGCGCGTCCGCCAAGGAAGGGCTGCTGGTGATGGGCGACATGAACGCCTACGCCAAGGAGGACCCGATCCGCGCCTTCGAGGACGGCGGCTTGTCCAATCTGCTGGCGCGTTTCCAGAAGGACGCCTACTCCTATGTTTACCAGGGCGAGTCCGGCAACCTCGACCATGCGCTGGCCGACGCTTCGCTGGTCAAATGGGTGGCCGACGCCGGTGAATGGCACATCAACGCCGATGAGCCGACCGCGCTCGAATACGGCAGCGAGTTCAAGTCCGCCGAGCAGCGGCAGAATTACTACGCGCCCGACGCCTACCGTTCGTCCGACCACGACCCCTTGTACGTGGATCTGCAGCTGGTCCCGATCGCCGGCGCCGACGAGGTCGCCCTGGGCATGCTCGGTCTCGCCGGTTTCCTGGCTTGGCGCCGACGCAGGTGAGGCTGCCGCCGGCCAGCCTGTTGCCGGCGCTGCTGCCGCTGCTGGCGCCTTGGGGCGAGGCGGCGCGGCGCTGGCTCTTCAATCCGTCCATAGACGGCGAGTGGTGGAGGGCTTTCACCGCCAGTTGGGTGCATGCCGACTGGCGGCACGCGGCATTGAACAGCGCCAGCTTGCTATTACTGGCCGGCCTGGGCGGGCGGCGCGCGGCCTGGGCGTTGTGCGCGCTGGCGTTGCTATTGCCCTGGCTGATCGCAGGGCTGCAGATGATCCCGCCCGAACCGCAGCCTTTCCTCGGCGCATCGGGCGTGGTTTATGGCTGGTGGGCGGCAGTGGCCTGGTTGAAGCGGAGCGAAACCGCCGGCCCTTGGCTGGCGGCGGCGCTGCTGTTGCGTTTGGCTTGGCAGGGCATGTGGCCGAATCTGGGGCCGGGCGGCGAGCCGGTGCTGTGGTCGGCGCATGTCTGCGGCGCCTTGCTGGCGCCGCCGCTGCTGCTTGGACTCAGCTGCGCACGACGCGCGGTACCCGCGGCATCACCGCGCTCATCAGCTCGTAGCTGATGGTGCCGGCGGCCGCGGCCACTTTCTCTATCGGCGCGTTTGGCCCCCACAGCTCCACCCGGCTGCCGACGCCGGCCTGGGGCAGATGGCTGATATCCACCGTCAGCATGTCCATCGATACCCGGCCCGCCAGTCGACAGGGTTGGCCGTCCACCGCCGCCGGCGCGCCGTTGGCGGCGACGCGAGGATAGCCGTCGGCGTAGCCGCAGGCGACCACGCCGATGCGCATGGCCCGGTCGGCGATGAAACGCCGGCCGTAGCCCACCGCGTCGCCGGGTTGCAGCTGTTGCACGGCGATGATGTCGGCCGACAGCGTCATCGCCGGCATCAGGCCGAGGCCGGCGCCGGTTTCGTTTTCGAACGGCGAGGCGCCGTAGAGCACGATGCCGGGGCGGCCGATGTCGCCGTGGGTATGCGGATGGCGCAGCAGTGCGGCGGAATTGGCGGCGCAGACCTTCAGTCCGCTGGCGACGGCCACCGGCTCGAAGCGGGCCCATTGCTCGGCGACGCCGTAATCTTCATCGGCGGTGGCGAAGTGGGTCATGACCGCGGTCAGCCGCGCGCCGGGCAGCGCCTGCAACCGGGCTTGGGCGGCGGCGGCCTCTTGCGGGCGGAAACCCAGCCGGTTCATGCCGCTGTTGATTTTCAGCCAGACGTCGATGGGCCGATCCGCGGAACCTTTGGCCAGCCAGTCCATCTGTTGTTGTGAGTGGACCGCGCCGCCCAGGCGGTAATCGGCCATCGCGGCGGCTTCGGCCGCGTCGAACGGTCCCTCCAGCAGCGAGATGGGGTGATCGAATCCCGCTTCGCGCAGGCGCACGGCATCTTCGATATTGAGCAGGGCAAAACCGTCGGCCTGATCGGCCAACGCCTTTGCAGTGTCCAATAAGCCGTGGCCGTAGGCGTTCGCCTTGATCACGGCGAACAGGCTGCGGGCCTGGGAATGCTGGCGGGTGAACAGGAAATTATGGCGGATGGCCGGGAGGGAAATCTCCAGCCGGATAGGGCGTGTCATGTCAAGAAAGCGTGTAGGAGAGGTGTGCTATTATACACCTCCGTGCATGGACATTAGCCGCCCAGCCGCTTGATCGCGACGATTTGGAATGAGCCGGCGGACGGAATACTAGATGGATACTCTGCAGATACTTCTCGATTTTTTCGCTGGCTACGGCTACGTGGCTGTGTTCGCGGTGTTGCTGGTTTGCGGTTTCGGGGTGCCGATTCCCGAGGACATCACCCTGGTGGCCGGCGGCGTGATTTCTGGCCTGGGCTACGCCAATGTGCATTACATGTTCGTGGTCGGCATGGCCGGCGTGCTGGTCGGCGACGGCATCATGTTTCTGGCCGGGCGGATCTTCGGCCACAAGGTGCTGCGCTTCAAGCCCATCGCCCGCATCCTGACCCAGGAACGCTTCGAGGCGGTGCAGGAGAAGTTCGAGAAATACGGCAACTGGGTGCTGTTCGTCGCCCGTTTCCTGCCAGGCCTGCGTTCCCCGATCTTCATCACCGCCGGCATGACCCGGCGCGTGTCCTATTGGCGCTTCCTGATCATGGATGGCTTCGCCGCGCTGATCTCGGTGCCGGTCTGGGTCTATCTTGGCTATTATGGCGCGGCGAACCGCGACTGGCTGATGACGATGGTGCACCGCGGCCAAGCGGGGATCCTGACCGTGGTGGCGGTGCTGCTGCTGGTGGTCGGCTTCGTCTGGCTCAAACGCCGCCGCATGTCCTGCGCGAAGAAATAAGCATCCGGCAATGCAAATGAAAAGGCCATCCTTGCGGATGGCCTTTTTGCCGTCAGGGCGGATCAGCCTACCTGCAGCAGCTCCACTTCGAACACCAGCGTCGCGTGCGGCGGAATCACGCCGCCTGCGCCGCGCGCGCCGTAACCCAGCTCGGACGGGATGGTCAGCTTGCGCTTGCCGCCCACCTTCATGCCCTGCACGCCCTGGTCCCAGCCCTTGATCACGTAGCCGGCGCCCAGCGGGAAGCTGAACGGCTGCATGCGGTCCTTGCTGGAGTCGAACTTGGTGCCATCGGTCAGCCAGCCGGTGTAATGGACGGTGACTTCCTGGCCGGTGACGGCTTCGGCGCCTTCGCCGACCTGCAATTCTTCGATGATCAGTTCGCTCATGGTATTTCCTTCCACGGGTAGGGTGTTGACCGCGCGATTGTAGCAGCCGGCCGGCCGATTTGTGTTTTCCCCTGTGTGGCATATAACGAAAATCAGAGCGTTCGTCTCTATTTTCCACGCGATGCAAGGGGGTGTGCCATGGATGTCACTCACCGCGATGTTCCGCCCGTGCGCCCGGTGGCGCGCAAGGTGGAGCTGCGACAGCCGCTGCTGTGGCTGAAAAGGGGATTCCGAGATTTCCAGAAGGCGCCGGCCGACTGCCTGTTCTACGGCGCGGTCTTCGTCCTGATGGGCTATCTGCTGGGCGCCTATGTCGATCAGGCGCCGGAACTGGTGATCACGTTCACCACCATCTTCCTGCTGGCCGGCCCCTTCCTGGCGATCGGCCTGTACGACATCGCCAAGCAGATGGAGGCCTTCGACGGACACGGACGAGTTAAGCTGCTGCACAGCATGGCCGCCTGGCGCGTCAACATGCCGGGCTTCAGCCTGTACGCGGTGCTGCTGGCGGTGCTGGTGTTCGGCTGGTTCCGCGTGTCGCTGCTGATGTTCGCGCTGTTTTACGATACGGCGGCGCTGCCCAATCTGAACGAGATCGTCGCCGACGCGTTCAATCCGGACAACCTGGAATTCCTGATCGCCTACTTCGCCGTCGGCTTTCTGTTCGCCCAGCTGGTGTTTTCGGTCAGCGTGGTGGCCATCCCGCTGCTGCTGGACAAGGAGGTGGACACCATCACCGCGATGATCGCCAGCGTGCAGGCGGTGTACCGCAACCTGCTGACGATGGGCGTCTGGGCCGCTATCATAGTCGCGATGACGGTGGTGGGCTTCGCCACCTATTACCTGGGCCTGATCATCATCATGCCGGTGCTGGCGCTGGCCAGCTGGCATGCTTATCGGGATCTGATCACCTTCGAGCGATGACCGCCACGCAATGACTCATAACGTCGTATTTCTGGACCGGGACAGCTTGCCTGTCCCGGTTCCCGTTTTTGGCTTCCCGGTTCATTACCGCGAATATCCGGCGACCGCCTCCGAGCAGCTCGCAGCCCATGCGGCCGGCGCCGACATCGTGATCAGCAACAAGGTGCCGCTGTCCCGCGAGGCCATCGCCGCACTGCCCGAACTCAGGCTGGTCGCCATCGCCGCCACCGGCTACAACCACGTCGATCTGGATGCCTGCCGCGAACGCGGCGTCGCGGTATGCAATATCCGCCATTACGGCGATCACACGGTGGCCGAGCACGCGTTTATGCTGATGATGGCGCTGATGAAGAATCTGCCCGCCTACCAGCGCGACGTCGCCGCCGGCGTGTGGAGCCAGTCGCGGCAGTTCTGCCATTTCGGCGCGCCGATACGCGAAGTGCGCGGCGCGACGCTGGCCATTGTCGGCAGCGGGGGGATAGGCGGACGGCTGGCGCAGATGGCGCGCGCCTTCGGCATGGAGGTGCTGTTCGCCGAACGCAAGGGCGCGACCCGGGTCAGGGAGGAGCGGGTGCCGTTCGACGAGGCGCTGGCCCGGGCCGACGTGGTGTCGTTGCATTGCCCGCTGACCGAGGAGACCCGCGGCATGATCGCCCAGCCTGAGCTGATGGCGATGAAGCCAGGAGCCATCCTGATCAATACCGCGCGCGGAGGCCTGGTGGATGAGGCCGATCTGGTGGCGGCGCTGAAATACGGACAGCTGGGCGGGGCCGGTTTCGACGTGCTGAGCAGCGAGCCGCCGTCGCCGGATAACCCTCTGCTTAAGGCGCGCCTGCCCAACCTGATCGTCACGCCGCACGTGGGCTGGGCCAGCGGCGAAGCGATGCGCCGGCTCGCCGCGCAGCTGGTCGCCAACATCGAGGCGTTCGTCGATGGACGGAAAGTAAACCGTTTAATTTAATCAGAAATTAGTGTTTTTGTGGTGATGCCTGTCATCCTTTGCAGGAAAACAAGCCGCCGCTGTCATGTTGGCTATGATTTTATTGTTTTTATTGAAAAAGAATTTGATGTATCTTACAGGTTGAGCTACTTTTAAATGGCTCGGTCGGTTCGCCGGCCTGAGCTGCCCCGCTTGTTACACCGTGGACAGTCCTCCTGCCACGGTGTCTTTTTGTCCGCTCGCCGCGTTTAGCCGTCGACGTCGTTTGGATTGATTCGCGGCGCATCCTCTTCGCCCATGCCCAGCTTGCCGCGCACGCAGCTGATGTAGCGGTTGACGTCCGGTCCGCCGCCGTAGCGCTGAGCGTGCCAGATCATCTCGCCCAGGCATTCCATGATCTCGTGCTGGGCGCGGTGTTCGTCGCCGTGGCGCAGCGCCAGCTGCGCGTACAGCGCGCGGATGCCGAAGGGCTGGTCGATGGAGCGCTGTTCCGCGATCGCCACGTGCAGGCCCAGGTGCAGGAAGGGATTGGTCTCGCCCATGTCCGGCGTCCATTCCTGCTCCATGAAGGCCTCCGGGTTTTCCAGGATGGGATGATACTCAGGGTGGTCTATAAGAATGGAGAGGACGATTTGTTCCAGGTCGGACAAGGGCTGGCTGGATTTGGATTTCTGCCAGGTGTCGAAGAAGAAGCGGCGCGCGTCCTGGCGGCTGGGGTTGAACAACATCGATAAAGACCTCGGGCGATTGCTGGCGCGCCCGGGACGGGCTTGCTCTGCAAGAGGATCTGGGTCGCAGGCGGCTGCCATTCCGGGCAGCGGCATTATACGGGAGGGAGCTTGCCATGACCACGCTCTACGATTTTAGCGCGCAGCGGGCCGACGGCGCCGAACAGGCGCTCTCGGCCTATGAGGGCAGGGTGGCCTTGCTGGTGAACACCGCCAGCGAGTGCGGCTATACCCGGCAATACGCGGGACTGCAGGAATTGCAGGACTATTTCGCCGGCCAGGCTTTCGTCGTGCTCGGTTTTCCCTGCAACCAGTTCGGCGGCCAGGAGCCGGGTGGCGAGGACGAGATCGTCGATTTCTGCCGCAGCCGTTTCGGCGTGTCCTTCCCGCTGTTCGCCAAGCTGCAGGTGAACGGAGACGGCGCGCATCCCTTGTGGCGCTGGTTGACCCAGGCCGATTCAGACCGTCCGCATCCGATCAAGTGGAACTTCACCAAGTTCCTGGTCGATGGCCGCGGCCGGGTGGTGAAGCGCTACGAGCCGGCGGTGGAGCCGCACGAGCTGGTAGACGACATCAAGGCGCTGCTGGCGAGGTGAAAGAAAAACGGCCCGCGCGAGCGGGCCGTGGCTGCAGAGCGGATCGCTTACTTGCGGCGGAAGATCACATCCCACACGCCATGGCCCAGCTTGATGCCGCGGGCTTCGAACTTGGTCAGCGGGCGGTAGTCCGGGCGCGGCGCGTAGCCGTCGGCGGTGTTTTCCAGATCGGCGTTGCCGTTCAGCACTTCCAGGATCTGGATCGCGTAGTCTTCCCAGTCGGTGGCGGCGTGGAAGTAGCCGCCCGGCTTCAGCTTCTTGGCCAGCTTTTCCACCAGCGGCGCCTGGATCAGCCGGCGCTTGTTGTGGCGTTTCTTGTGCCACGGATCCGGGAAGAAAATGTGCACGCCGTCCAGGCTGCCGTCGGCCAGCATATTGTCCAGCACTTCCACCGCGTCGTGGCGCATCAGCCGCAGATTGGTCAGCTCTTTTTCCGCGATCAGCTTGCACAGATTGCCGACGCCGGGGCCGTGCACCTCGATGCCCAGATAGTCATTGTCCGGGTTGGCGGCGGCGATCTCGGCGGTGGCGCCGCCCATGCCGAAGCCGATTTCCAGGATCTTGGGCGCGGCGCGGCCGAAGACCTGTTCCAGATCCATCGTTTCCGGACGGTACTCTATGCCCCACTTGGGCATGCCTTCGTCCATCGCCCGCTGCTGGCCTGCGGACAGATGGCCCTGGCGCAGCACAAAGCTGCGGATCGCGCGTTTGAAAGCCGGATTTTCCATTTTGCTGGCCTGCTGAAAACTCAAAAAAACCGCGATGTTACCGAATCTCGGCGTAGCTTGCGAGTATTGCCGACCGCCGGCCCTCGTCCCGCCGCAGCGCGGCCAGGTAGTCGAGCACGCTGGGCCAGCGCAGCCGGACGTCCAGCTCGCGCCGCATCCTGCTGTTGTCCAGGCGGCGGGATTCGGCCAGGAACGACCATTGCGACGGCGCGACGCGAGCCTTGACCTCCGCCCGAGGCAGCCGCGGCGGCATGGACAGGCCAAGCGTTTCCCCAAGCGCCGCGTACCACTGGCCGACCGGCATCGGCCTATCGTCGCAGGCGTTGTAGACGCGGATGCCGCGCCGGCGGCGCAAGGCCGCTACGCATAGCTGGGCCAGATCGTCGGCATGGATGTGGTTGCTCCAGCTGTCCTCGGCGTCGATGATCAGCGGCGCGCCGCTGGCAAAGCGCGACAGCGGCAGCCTCTCGTCGGCGTAGATGCCGGGCGCGCGCAGTATGGTCAGCGCGCAGCGGCGCCGGCAGGCGAAACGGCGCAGCTGGGCTTCGGCGTCGGCGCGGCGCTGCGCGCGTTCGTTGCGCGGACGAATCGCCGCGGCTTCGTCCAGCAGGCCGCCGCCGGCGTCGCCGTACACGCCGCTGGTGCTGATGTAGATCAATTGCTGTGGTATGCTGTCGGCTTTTGCCAGCGCGTACAACAACTTGCGCATTCTCGGGTCTGTCCGGCCATGGGCCGGGGGCGGGGCGGTCAGCAGCGCGGCGTCGGCCAGGCCGGCTAGCCGCTCCAGGCTGCCGGAGTCGTCGAGATCGCCGATCAGGGGCACGGCGCCCAGCGCGCGCCAGCGGGCGGCGGAGGCTTCGGTCCGGCACAGGGCCAATACCCGCCAATGCCGGAGCAGCAGCGGAAGGGCGCGCCGCGCGACATCGCCGGCGCCGATGATGAGCAAAGTACGCATGGTGGCATTTTAGCCAGAATTCGGGATTGAGAAACGATTATGACTTGCCAGGTGAAGGTGCTCCCCAGCGGGCATACATTCGGTGTCGAAGCGCATGAAACCATTCTTGAAGCCGCGCTGCGCCAGGGCGTGGGCCTGCCTTACGGCTGCCGCGACGGCGCCTGCGGCGCTTGCAAGGGCAAGGTGCTGGAAGGGGAAGTGAGCCAGGACGGCTTCCAGGAGAAGGCGCTGTCCGCGGCCGAGCGCGCTCAGGGCATGGCGCTGTTCTGCTGTTCCCGGCCCAAGGGCGATGTGAGCATCGAGGCCCGGGAAGTGACGGGCGTCGGCGACATCCAGATCAAGACGCTGCCGTGCCGGGTGGAAAAGATCGACAAGATCCATGACGTGGCGGTGCTGAAGCTGAAGCTGCCGGTGTCCGAGCGCTTGCAGTTCCGCGCCGGCCAGTACATCGATATCCTGATGAAGGACGGCAAGAAGCGCAGTTTCTCGATCGCCAACGCGCCGCATGACGATGCCTTCCTCGAGCTGCACATCCGCCATCAGCCCGGCGGCTCCTTCTCCGAGTACGTGTTCCACCAGATGAAGGAACGCGAGATCATGCGCTTCAAGGGGCCGATGGGTTCCTTCTTCCTGCGCGAAGAGTCGGACAAGCCCATCGTGCTGATCGCCAGCGGCACCGGCTTCGCGCCGGTCAAGGGCATCATCGAGCATGCCATCCACCACGGCATCACGCGGCCGATGCAGTTCTACTGGGGCGCCCGCACCAAGGCCGACCTCTATATGTCGGAACTGGCCGAAGGCTGGGCGGCCGCGCATCCGAACATCCGTTACATCCCGGTGTTGTCCGAGGCGCTGCCGGAAGACGGCTGGACCGGCCGCACCGGGTTCGTCCACCAGGCGGTGCTGGAAGACTTCGCCGATCTGTCCGGCCACCAAGTGTACGCCTGCGGCGCGCCGGTGATGGTGGAGGCGGCGCACGGCACCTTCATCCGCGAACGCGGCCTGCCCGAGGACGAGTTCTTCTCCGACGCCTTCTTCCTGGCCAAGGACATGGGCGGCGGCAAGTAAATACACAAGCTGCTGATCTGTATATGAAAAAGCCCCCGGCAATCGCCGGGGGCTTTTTGTTTGTCCTGCGTCAAAAGGCCGGGGCGAGCGGTTTGACCTGGGTCAATTCCACTAGTATCAGAGTGGTTATTATGTCGTTGGCAAGTTAACGGAGCCGCATGCCGGTGAGGAGGAAACCATGGAGTTGCTGACCCTGCTGTTGTCCGACGATGTCGGCCGTCTGAGCCTGATGACTATCGTGGTCGCCACCTTGGTGGCGTGCGGGGCTTTGTGGGTGATTTTCCGGAACATCAACAAGCCCGGCAAGTAAGGATTACCCCTGTCGTTTTTGGCATTTCCTCTTGATGTGTGTGTTGGCGGATACGGTGGTGGGCCGTATCCGTTTTTTTTTTGCGCCCGCCGGATTTTGTTCTACGTCAGATCAGCCTGGCTTCGGACTGTCCCTCCGCATTTCCTTTCCTATGCTTAAGAGCCGCCGGCCATGACGTGTCCGGCAACGGCGCCGATGCGCGGCGATACGGTCGCATCGGCGGATCAGGGTAGGGCGGGCGGCTGCGGGCGCGCGGTTTTCATCTTCCGGGACCGGGCGGCCATGACGCCTTAATGCAAGCCTTGGTCGCATTCCATTGAAGTCGCCGGATTGGCCGGCCGACCCGCTTGACGCAAATCAATCTAGCTATCGTCACCGCTGGAAAGCCTTGTTTTCCGGCGTATACCATAATTTCAGATGATAAGAATTTAATAATGTAATGCTCGGTTTACATCCCAGATTGGAGAATGAAAATGTCTACTGAAACTGCAACCCAAGCCGGCGTGGCCGAGGGCGGATCGCCCAGGCTGAAGCTGGGCGCGCTGACGGCGCTGGTCGTCGGCTCCATGATAGGTGGCGGCATCTTCTCGTTGCCGCAGAACATGGCGGCGGGCGCCGGCGCTGGCGCGATCCTGATCGGTTGGGCGATCACCTTCGTCGGCATGCTGGCGCTGGCCTTCGTGTTCCAGATGCTTGCCTCGCGCAAGCCTGAAGTGTCCGGCGGCGTGTACGGTTACGCCAAGGCCGGTTTCGGCGACTACATGGGCTTCAACTCGGCCTGGGGTTACTGGATTTCGGCCTGGATCGGCAACGTTTCCTATTTCGTCGTGATGTTCTCGGCGCTGGGCTTCTGGGTGCCGGCCTTCGGCGACGGCAACACGCCGATCGCCATCGCCTGCGCCTCGGTGCTGCTGTGGGCCCTGCACTTCCTGGTGCTGCGCGGCGTGCACGGCGCGGCCTTCATCAACACCATCACCACCATCGCCAAGCTGGTGCCGCTCGCGCTGTTCATCGCGCTGATCGTGTTCGCCTTCAAGGTGGATACCTTCAGCCTGGACTTCTGGGGCAGCGCCAAGCTCGGCTCCATCGTCGACCAGGTGAAGAGCACCATGCTGGTGACGGTATGGGTGTTCATCGGCATCGAGGGCGCGTCGATGTTCTCCGGCCGCGCCGAGAGCATGAAGGACGTGGGCAAGGCCACCGTGATCGGCTTCCTGCTGACCATCGCGCTGCTGGTCGCCGTGTCGGTGCTGTCGCTGGGCGTGATGACCCAGGCTGAGCTGGCCGCGCTGAAGAACCCGTCTACCGCCTACGTGCTGCAGAAAGCCTTCGGCACCTTCGGCGCCAACCTGATGAACGCGGGCCTGGTGATCTCCGTCGGCGGCGCGCTCTTGGCCTGGACCCTGCTGGCCGCCGAAGCGCCCTACCTCGCCGGCAAGGACGGCGTGATGCCCAAGGTGTTCGGCACCGTCAACGGCAACGACACCCCGGCCGCCTCGCTGTGGCTGACCAACGGCCTGATCCAGCTGTTCCTGCTGATCACGTTGAAGAGCTCGGCTGGCTACCTGGCGCTGCTGTCGCTGGCCACCTCGATGATCCTGATCCCCTACCTGCTGTGCGCCGGCTACTCCTGGCTGGTGGCGCAACGCGGCGAGGGCTATGCCCAAGGCGAGGCCCGCGGCAAGGAGCTGGGCACCGCCATCCTGGCCACCGTTTACGGCGCGTGGCTGATCTACGCCGCCGGACCCAAGTACCTGTTCCTGTCCATGGTGCTGTACGCCCCCGGCCTGCTGTTCTACCTGTGGGCCAAGAAGGAGCAGGGCCAGAAACCGTTCAACCTGATCGAAGCCGTGCTGGCCGCCATCGTGGTGGTGCTGGCGGTGATCGCGGTCTACATGCTGGCCACCGGTCAGATCGGCCTGTAAGCGAAAGATTTTGAAACCAGTGGGGGCGGATGCCCGCCCCCGAAGTCAGACAAGACTCAAGGAGTAGCGTTATGACCAAGTTTGGTGTTCATTCTGAATGCGGCAAGTTGCGCACCGTGATGGTGTGCCGTCCCGGCCTCGCCCACAAGCGCCTGACCCCCGACAATTGCCATGACCTGCTGTTCGACGACGTGATCTGGGTGGAGCGCGCGCAGAAGGACCACGCCTACATGGTCGAACAGATGCGCGCCCGCGGCATCGAGGTGATCGAGGTGCATGACGCGCTGGCCAAGGTGCTGGACGACAAGGCCGCCCGCAACTGGATCCTGGACCGCAAGGTCAAGGCCGACAACGTGGGCATCGGCATGCTGTCCGACCTGCGCAGCTGGCTGAACGAAATGCCGTCGTCGCAGCTGGCCGACCACCTGGTGGGCGGCATCGCCAAGTTCGAGCTGCCGTTCGACCCGAAAGGCCTGTTCGGCGGCTATCTGGACCGTTCCGACTTCGTGCTGCCCCCGATCCCGAACAGCCTGTTCCAGCGCGACCCGTCCTGCTGGATCTACGAGGGCGTGACGCTGAACCCGATGTATTGGCCGGCCCGCCGCCAGGAAACGCTGATCCTGCAATCGATCTACCAGTTCCACCCGTATTTCGCCGGCAAGGTGAACATCTGGTGGGGCGGCTGCGACACCGATCACGGCCCGGCCACGCTGGAAGGCGGCGACGTGATGCCTATCGGCAACGGCGTGGTGCTGATCGGCATGGGCGAGCGCACCAGCCCGCAGGCCGTGGTGCAAGTGGCCAAGCGCGTGCTGCACCGCGAGGGCGGCGCCAAGCGCGTGATCGCCTGCCAGATGCCCAAGTCCCGCGCGGCGATGCACCTGGACACCGTGTTCAGCTTCCTCGACATCGATCTGTTGTCGGTATTCCCGGACGTGGTGGACGAAATCACCTGCACCAGCATGTACGCCGGCGACCGCGAAGGCGAAATCCGCTTCGAGCGCCACGAGGGCGTGAAGCTGGTGGACGTGGTGCGCGAGGCGCTGAATCTCAAGGAAATCCGCGTGATCCAGACCGGCGGCGACGCCTACCAGCGCGAACGCGAGCAGTGGGACGACGGCAACAACGTGGTGGCGCTGGATCGCCGCGTGGTGGTGGCCTACGACCGCAACACCTACACCAACCGCCTGATGCGCGAGCACGGCGTGGAAGTGATCGAGATCCCGGCGTCCGAACTGGGCCGCGGCCGCGGCGGCGGCCACTGCATGACCTGCCCGATCATCCGCGACGAAGTGAAGGTGTAAGGCTGTATTTCCCGGCCGGCGAGTCCGGCCGGGGCTGAGAATCCGTATCTAGTTCTAGTTTGTTTGCAAAAAGACAGGTTGACCGCCGCTTCCCCCGGGGACGACGGCCCGCTTGCCCAGACTCTAATCAGGAGCAATATCATGGCTTTCAATCTGCGCAACCGTAACTTCCTGAAAATGCTGGACTTCACCCCGCGTGAAATCCGTTACCTGCTGGACCTGTCCCGCGATCTGAAGCGCGCCAAGTACAGCGGCACCGAACAGCAGCACCTGAAGGGCAAGAACGTCGCCCTGATCTTCGAAAAGACCTCCACCCGCACCCGCTGCGCGTTCGAGGTGGCCTGCTTCGACCAGGGCGCCAACGTGTCCTACATCGGGCCGTCCGGCTCGCAGATCGGCCACAAGGAATCGATGAAGGACACCGCCCGCGTGTTGGGCCGGATGTACGACGCCATCGAATACCGCGGCTACAGCCAGGACATGGTCGAGCATGAGTTGGCCGCCTACGCCGGCGTGCCGGTGTACAACGGGCTGACCGACGAATACCACCCGACCCAGATGCTGGCCGACGTGCTGACCATGTGGGAGCACAGCGACAAGCCGATCTCCCAGATCAGCTACACCTACCTCGGCGACGCCCGCAACAATATGGGCAACTCCCTGCTGGTGATCGGCTCCAAGCTGGGCATGGACGTGCGCATCGGCGCGCCGAAGCACCTGTGGCCGACCGACGAGCTGGTGGCCGAGTGCCGCGAGATCGCCAAGCGCACCGGCGCCCGCATCACGCTGACCGAAGATCCGAAGGAAGCCGTCAAGGGCACCGACTTCATCCACACCGACGTATGGGTGTCCATGGGCGAGCCGGCCGAAGTGTGGGCCGAGCGCATCCGTCTGCTGAAGCCGTACCAGGTCAACAGCGCGCTGATGGCCGCCTCCGGCAATCCGCAGGTGAAGTTCATGCACTGCCTGCCGGCCTTCCACAACAGCGAAACCAAGGTGGGCAAGGAAATCTCCGCCCAGTATCCGGAACTGGCCAACGGCATCGAGGTGACCGAGGACGTGTTCGAGTCCGAGGCTTGCATCGCCTTCGAGCAGGCCGAGAACCGCATGCACACCATCAAGGCCATCCTAGTATCCACCCTGGGCGATTGAGCCCGCGGGCCAAGCGCCTGGTTTCAGACGCTTTGCGATTGGGGTTGCATGGGGCCGGCAAGCCGGCCTGATCGAATACCGGCCGGCCAAGGACTCCTGACCGGAAGCCTTGGCCGGCGTGGTCAGAAGAATGAGGAAGGAAGCATTATGCGAGTCGTCGTAGCTTTGGGCGGCAACGCCCTGCAGCGTCGTGGCGAGGCCATGACCGCCGACAATCAGCGCGCCAACGTCAGAGTGGCCGCCGAACAACTGGCCGCCGTGACCCGGCTGGGCCACAACCTGGTGATGTGCCACGGCAACGGTCCGCAAGTGGGCCTGCTGGGGCTGCAGAACGATGCCTACGCCCGCCACGTGGACGACAAGGTGACGCCGTATCCGCTGGACGTGCTGGGCGCGCAGACCGAGGGCATGATCGGCTACATGGTCGAGCAGGAGCTGGGCAACGTGCTGCCGTTCGAGGTGCCGTTCGCCACCATCCTGACCCAGACCGAGGTGGACGCCAACGATCCGGCGTTCAAGAACCCGACCAAGTTCGTCGGCCCGGTCTACAGCAAGGAAGAGGCCGAGAAGCTGGCCGCGGAAAAAGGCTGGACAGTGAAGGCCGACGGCCAGTACTACCGCCGCGTGGTGCCGAGTCCGAAGCCGAAGCGCATTTTCGAGATGCGCCCGATCAAGTGGCTGATCGAGAAGGGCGCGGTGGTGATCGCGGCCGGCGGCGGCGGCATCCCCACCATGTACCAGGGCGACAAGCTGGTCGGCGTGGAGGCGGTGATCGACAAGGATTTGGCTTCCGCGCTGCTGGCGCGCGAGATCGAGGCCGACTACTTCGTGATCGCCACCGACGTGAAGACCGTGTTCGTCGGCTGGGGCACGCCCGAGGCCAAGGCCATCCGCCAGGCCCATCCGGACGAGATGGACAAGCTGGGCTTCGCCGCCGGCTCCATGGGGCCGAAAGTGGAGGCCGCCTGCGAGTTCGCCCGCCTGACCGGCAAGAAGGCGGTGATCGGCGCGCTGGAAGACATCGAGAAGATCGTCAAGGGCGAAGCCGGCACCATCATCTCCACCGAGAAGCAGGGCATCGAGTGGTATTGAACGGGCGCGGAAATCCGAGCCGAGAGAAAGGGCTGCCTGGGGCAGCCCTTTTCGCATGCGGACGCCGGCAGGATCATTCCGTCTTGAGCTGGCGGATCAGCTCCTCCAGTTCGGCAGGGTCGGGGGGCAGGCCGTCGCGGTCCGGCGCGGACTCGGCGCCCGGCGTTTTGAGATTGCCCTGCGCGACGGCATCGGTGATCTGGTCGTTGACTGCGGTGGGGAACGCCATGGCCGGTCTCCTTGCTTGAGTGTGGCGGATATTCAGATTAGCCGTCCGGCCGGCTGGCCGGAATCGTTGCAACTACGCAGTCATCTGCAGCGGCGCCTTCAGGCCCAGCTCGCGCGCGTAGCGCCGCGCGGTGTCCTGGCCCGCGCGGTAGCCGGCGTCGTATAGCCGGGACAGATTGGAGAACGACCAGTCCAGCTCCTCGCGGAATCCTTCCCGGCGGATGTGCGCGTCGAAGTCTATCTTCAGCACCTCGGTGCGCGGCTGGCCGTTCTCGTCGCGGTTGTGCAGCGCCTGGAACAGCCGCAGGTCGTCGCGGGCGATCTCGGTCAGCGGCGCGATGATGGACTGCACCCAGGCGTCGTACAGGTTGCGCGGCGGGTGCAGCAGCTTGTCGCTGCCCAGCACGTCGAACACGATGGTGTAGTCGATGTGCGGATGCAGCTCGAACAGGCGCTTGAAGTTCAGCGTGTCTATCGCCGCGCCTTCGATGTAATAGCCGTCTTCCAGCTTGTAAGGCGGGTAGATGAAGGGGAAGGACAGCGCCGCGAGGAAATGCTCGTGGGTGATTTCACGCTTGTCCCAGCAACGCATCTCGCCGCGGCTGATGTTGTAGGCGTTCAGGTAGAACTCGCCGGGCAAGGACTGCAGCTTGGAGAAATCCACCACCTGTTCGATGAAGGGCACGTGCGCGCACAGCCCCTGGCTGTCGGAGGTGAGGCCGCTGGGGCATAGCGCGGCCAGCGCCAGCGAGGTCCAGTCGGCGAACAGCCGGTGAGCCGGGCTGTCGTCGGCCTGTTGCTGTATCGCCTGCAGGAAGGGGTTGCGGGACAGCAGCGCGCGCCACGCGTCGGCCAGCGCGCCCGGCTTGTTGAACACCTTGAAATTGACCGGGAACAGGCTGTAGATCGAGTCGGACACGCCCATGTCGGCCAGCCGGGACAGCGCGGCCAGCGCATCGCCCTGGCGCGGGGCCGCGTACAGCAAACCGACGATGGCGCCGGCGCCGGACGCGGAAATGATGTCGAATTTGACGCCGGCTTCAGTCAGCGCCACCAGGGCGCCCGCCATCAGCGTGGCGTTGGGCGCGCCGCCGCCCAGCACCAGCGCGATCGAGGGATTTCGGGATTGGGCCATTGCTTGTTTCTCCATCTTGGATTGCCGTCTGGAAATGCCATTGGGGAAGACAAATGCATGGCTGAAGTATGACCGGAAAAGCGGGTTTTGCAATGCAGCATGTCAATAGCCCGCTGTGGCGGAAAAGACGCATTCCCATCCGCATTGAACAGAGCAATGAAAGATACCTTGCGATACAAGGTATCTTGTCATACAGTTCACTCAGACATCCGGATGAGGCAGTTTACCGAAGTTCCTTGTAATGCAAGGTATCGTGCATTGCCAGTCGGTGAGGAAGGCAACAATGAAGACACAATTGAAAAAAGGCACGCTGGACATGTGCGTGCTGGCGGTGCTGTCGCAAGCCGACAGTTACGCCTACGAGCTGGTCAGCAAGCTGTCGCAGGGCATGGACATCAGCGAAGGCACCATCTACCCGCTGATGCGCAGGCTGCAGAACGAATCGTGGGTGAGCACCTACCTGGTGGAGTCGTCGTCCGGGCCATCCCGCAAGTACTACAAGCTGACGGAAACCGGCAGGCGGGAACTGGAAACGATGCGGCAGGAATGGCAGGAATTTGTGGCCGAAGTGGAAAACGTGCTGCGGGGCGGACCGGCGGCAACGAAAGAGGGAGCGCAGCAATGACACGCAAGGAATTCCTGAAGCAGCTGGAACACGCGCTGTCCGGCCTGAGGCCGGAGGCGGCGCGCGAAATCCTCGCCGACTACGACGAGTATTTCAACGACGCGCTGGCCGACGGCCGCGACGAGGCCGAGGTGGTGGAGGCGCTGGGCAGCCCGCAGAAGCTGGCGCGGGAATTGAAGGCGCAAACCCATTACCGGCAATGGCAGGAGCATCGCTCCTTCGCCAACCTGTCGCGGGTGGTGATGTCGATCGCCGGCCTGGGCGTATTGAACTTTGTTCTGGCGATTCCCTTCCTGGTCTATCTGCTGTTCCTGACCGTCGGCTACATCGCGTCGATCGGCTTTTTGATGGCGGGCTTGACGGTGGTGCTGGCCTGGGGCAGCCACAGCCTGTTCGGCTGGCCGCAGTTCACCAGCGACGGTTCCGGCTGGTATATCGGCCGCTACGGCGACAACGGCGCCGAAATGGCCTGGCGCAGCGACAGGAGCGACCACGCCGAACAGGTCTGGATCGACAACGGATTGCTGGTGCTGAGGCCGGACGATGGCGACCGCTTCGAGCTCAGAACCCGGCAGGGAGAGCCGCTGCTGGTGTCCAGGTCGGACGACAAGCTGACGGTGGACGCCAGCCAGCCTGCGGTGCGCCAGCTGGTCCGGATCCGCGACGACGAGGTCAGCATCGACGGCGGCGCGATTCGCGAGCTGAAGCTGAAGGAGGAAAGCGGGGACGTGTTCACCGCCAGGGTCGACGACGGCAGCCGCCTGGTGCGCGTGGACGCCTCCTCTGCTGGCGGAACCGTGCTGAAACTGGTGGCCAGCGGTCCGAGCGGCAGCATCTCGCTGAAGGACGGCGACAGCACGCTGGAGATTTCAGAGCGCAGCATCGAGCTGAAAGACGGCATGGACCATATCCAGATCGATGCGCTGCCTGGTTTGTCGGTAGGGATGAGCGCGCTGGTGGTGGGATTGCTGCTGCTGCTGGGCGGTTCGCTGGGGCTGGTGTTCTGCGTGTGGCTGACCCGGCTGACCTGGCGCGCGCTGGTCGCCTATGTGAAATATCAGATTGAGCTGGTTTCCGGCAAGGTCGGCGAAAACGCCGAGGCCTGAATCTTAAACTTCGCAATGGAGTATGGATCATGAAGAACGATGCCTGCCTGCAACAACTGCAACTGACCCTGGTCGAATTGCCGGAAGCCGAATTGCGGAAACTCCTCCGCGACTACCGTGGTTATATCCGTGGCGCGGTGGCCGACCGCGCCAGCGAAAGCCGGCTGCTGGCGATCCTGGCCGATACCCGCGAACTGGCCGCCGGGTTTTCCCGCCGGCGCGGCCCGGCCCGAGTGGCCGAGCATGGCCTGGCGCTGGCGTTCGCGCTGGCAGCCACTTTGTCCGTCTATTGGCTGTTCCTGAACTGAGCGCATCCGAGGAGAACCGTGAATGAGCATCGTCAAGATAGGCTGCGGCTTGCTTCTGCTGATCAGCGCGGCCGCGCAGGCCGAGGACGTCAATGGCATCGACAGGCTGAATTTCAGCGGCGACGCCCTGAAGCTGGATCTGAGCGCCGACGCCTCCAAACCGTACAAGCTGAATCTGGAAAAGCGGAACTGGTCGGACGCCGACTGCAAGGTGACCGTCACCCGGATGGGGAAGGACCTGACTTTCCAGGTCAAGCTGAACAGGCCGGCCGGCGAGCGCTGCAAGCTGGAGGTCAGCGGCAACGTCAAGCCCGGCAAGCAGGTGGGCGTGGATCTGAAGGCTTTCGACGGCGATCTGAACGGGCAGTTCGCCGCGGTGCAGCTGCGCGGCCAGGCGCTGAAGGTGGAGCTGAAAGGCGCTTACGGCGCGGTGTCGATGCACGGCGACGCGGTCAAGGCCGAGGTCAGGGCCAGCGTGGAGGAGCTGAAGGCGCAAGGGCAGGCGGTAAACCTGGCCTTCGACGGCAGCGCCCGCGGCATGACGCTGGACGGCCAGGCGGTGAAGGCGGAGGTCAAGCTTCGCGGCGCCCAGCCGGCGGCCAGCGTCGACGTCAAGGGGCAGATGGTGAACCTCGACTTCAGCGCCGGCCGCCAGGCCAAGCTGGATTACCAGGTGAGCGGACAGGCCAGCAAGGTCAGCGGCGACTGGGCCAATACCCCGGGCGCGCCGCTGAAGCTGAGGGTCAACGGCTCGGCGGTGAAGGTGTCGCTCGAGCGCGACTGATTACGGTATGACTCCGTGTCCCTTTGCCCGGCCCTAGGCCGGGCCTTTTTCGTTTCGGCATGAAAAAACGGAGCCGTCGGCTCCGTTGTCAGCATGCGCGCGCGGATTTGCCTGCCGCGCTCAGTGGCCTTCGTAGCTGCAGACCGTGAACAGGTCCAGGCCGCCATCGCGAACCAGCTGGCCGCCGCCCAGTTCCGGCAGTTCGATGATGGCCGCGGCTTCCAGCACGTCGGCGCCCATGCGCTTGAGCAGCTTGTAGCCGGCCATCATGGTGCCGCCGGTGGCCACCAGGTCGTCGATCAGGATCACGCGGTCGCCCGGCTTGCAGGCGTCGGTGTGCATTTCCACCGCGGCGTTGCCGTATTCCAGCTCGTATTCCTCTTCCACCGTGGTGAAAGGCAGCTTGCCTTTCTTGCGGATGGGCACGAAGCCGACATTCAGCTCATAGGCCAGCACCGAGCCGATGATGAAGCCGCGCGCGTCCAGGCCCGCCACCAGGTCCACCTTTTCCATCATGTAGCGATGGACGTAGATGTCGATCAGCATGCGGAAGGTTTTCGGGTTTTGCAGCAGCGGCGTGATGTCGCGGAACATCACGCCTTGCTGCGGCCAGTTGGGCACGGTGCGGATCCAGCCCTTCAGGTAGCTGGAGTAGTCGAGATTGCTGAGGTTTTCCATGGGCCTATTGTACTTCGAAATCAAGAGACTGTGCCGACTGACACGGTTCGCGACGACGGCCTGCGCGTAGCGGGCAGGCCGTCGGATGAAGGGATTATTGTGCTTTTAGTGGAAGAACGCCAGCTTGAAGATCCACAGCAGGGCGATGATCAGCACCGCCGGACGCAGGTCGGAGAAGCGGCCGGCCAGGATCTTGATCACGGCGTAGCTGATGAAGCCGAAAGCGATGCCGTCCGCGATGGAGAAGGTGAAAGGCATCGCCAGCGCGGTCATCACCGCCGGGGCCGATTCCGTCAGGTCGTTCCATTCGATTTCGGCGAGGCCCCTGGCCATCAGCACGGCGACGTAGCACAGCGCCGGCGCGGTGGCGTAGGGCGGCACGGTGGCGGCCAGCGGCGACAGCCACAGCGCGGCCAGGAACAGCAGCGCCACCACCATCGCGGTCAGGCCGGTGCGGCCGCCGACGGCGGTGCCGGCCGCGGATTCAATGTAGGCGGTGGTGGACGAGGTGCCCATCACGGCGCCGGCGGTGATGGCGATGGAGTCGGCCATCAGCGCGCGCTTCAGGCGCGGCAGCTTGCCGTCCTTGTCCAACAGGCCGGCGCGGTGCGACACGCCGACCAGGGTGCCGGTGGTGTCGAACAGGTCGACGAAGAAGAACACGAAGATCACGCCGATCAGGCCGGCGTTGAGCGCGCCCTTGATGTCCATCGCCATGAAGGTGGGCGCCATGCTGGGCACCGGGGCGACGATGCC
Organism: Chromobacterium violaceum ATCC 12472; assembly: GCF_000007705.1. Taxonomy (NCBI): domain Bacteria; kingdom Pseudomonadati; phylum Pseudomonadota; class Betaproteobacteria; order Neisseriales; family Chromobacteriaceae; genus Chromobacterium; species Chromobacterium violaceum. The sequence continues at coordinate 4,069,721 of NC_005085.1, read as the reverse complement.
CTTGAACGGCGACAGGCCGAACGCGATCGACAGCACGGTCACCACCAGGATGCCGATGATGATGGAACCCGGGACCTTGCGGTATTCCAGCGCCACGATCAGGAAGAATCCCAGGATGGCCAGCAGGGTGGTCGGGTTGTGGATGTCGCCCAGCGTCAGGTAGGTGGCCGGATGCGCGGCGATCACGCCGGCGTTCTTCAGCGCGATGATGGCGAGGAACATGCCGACGCCGGCCGAGATGGCGAACTTCAGCGACTGCGGAATGGCGTTGACGATGGCCTCGCGCACCTTGAACAGGCTGACCGCCAGGAATACGATGCCGGAGATGAACACCGCGCCCAGCGCGGTCTCCCACGACAGGCCCATGCCCTTGACCACGCTGAAGGTGAAGTAGGCGTTCAGGCCCATGCCCGGCGCCAGCGCGATCGGGTAGTTGGCCACCAGGCCCATGATGGCGGTGCCGAGCGCGGCGGCCAGGCAGGTGGCGACGAACACCGCGTTCAGGTCCATGCCGGTGGAGGACAGGATCAGCGGATTGACCAGCACGATGTAGGCCATGGTCAGGAAGGTGGTGAAGCCGGCGATGACCTCGGTTTTCACCGTGGTGCCGTGCTCCTTGAGCTTGAAAAAGCTTTCCAGCAGTTGCATGAAAAATGACTCCGGACGGATCGCGAGCGTTCTGAAACGCGGCATTATCGGCCAGCGGGCGCTCAAACACCTAAATCTTGACGTGAAAATATGTCATTGCTTAACAATGGCGGTCCCGCTGTGCTATCCTGAAAAATTACTCTTTGGCAAATGTTGGTAGCTTGCATGAACCAGCCCATCGGCAACATTTACATCGTGGTGGCGCCCTCCGGCGCCGGCAAGACCTCGCTGGTGGCAGCGCTGTTGCAGGCCGAGCCGAGCGTCGAGCTGTCGATTTCCTATAGCACACGCCAGGCGCGCAAGGGCGAGATCGACGGCCAGCATTACCACTTCATCGACCGCGCGGCTTTCGAAGAGATGAAGGACCGCGGCGACTTCCTGGAGTGGGCCGAGGTGTACGGCAACTGCTACGGCACCAGCGCGCCGTGGATACGCGGCCGCCTGGAGGCCGGCAGGGACATCCTGCTGGAAATCGACTGGCAGGGCGCCGAGCAGGTGCGCAAGGTTTTTCCGGACGCCATCGGCATCTTCATCGCCCCGCCGTCCATCGAGGAGCTGGAGCGCCGCCTGCGCGGCCGCGACACCGACACCGAGGAAGTGATCCTGCGCCGGCTGGCCTCGGCCCGCGCCGAGATCGACAAGATCGCCGAGTACGACTACATCGTGGTCAACGACGACTTCGAGCGCGCGCGGCTGGATCTGATCAGCATCGTGCGCGCTCAGCGCCTGAGAAGCGCCCCGCAGTGCCGCCGGCTGGCCGACATGTTCCGCCGCATGGGCACCGCCGGCGCGAAATGAAAATAGTTCCGTCCCGCCGTGCCGGACGGGACGAAAATCGATATAGTGAACCCTGTAACCGTCATTAGCTGAGAGAGATCATGGCCCGTATTACCGTTGACGACTGCCTGGACCGCATCCAGAACCGTTTTGACCTGACCCTGGCCGCCGCTTACCGCGCCCGCCAAGTGGCTTCCGGCGCCAGCGCCTTTGTCGAGCCGGGCCGCCACAAGCCGACCGTGATCGCCCTGCGTGAAATTGCCGCCGGCCACGTCGGCAAGGAAGTCCTCAACCGCGGCAAGGCCTGATTGACGCAGTACGGAGCGCGAAGATGGGCACCGGCATTGAGACAGGCATCGACTACAACGTCCTGATCGAGTCCGAAGCGGCGGCATTCCTGGAGAGCGCCGCGCGCTACCTCAAGCCGGAAGACGTCGAAATGCTCAGGCTGGCCTTCCAGGTCAGCCGCGATGCGCACGAAGGCCAGACCCGCAAGAGCGGCGAGCCCTACATCACCCATCCGCTGGCGGTGGCGACCATGCTCACCGACTGGCGGCTGGACGTGCAGGGCCTGGCTGCGGCGCTGCTGCACGACGTGCTGGAAGACACCGGCGTCACCAAGCCGACGCTGGTGGAGAAGTTCGGCAAGATCGTCGCCGACCTGGTCGACGGCCTGTCCAAGCTGGAGCGGCTGGAGTATCAGACCAAGGAAGACGCCCAGGCCGAAAGCTTCCGCAAGATGGTGCTGGCGATGGCGCGCGACATCCGCGTCATCATCGTCAAGCTGGCGGACCGGCTGCACAATATGCGCACGCTGGACTCGATGCGCGAGGACAAGCGCCGCCGCATCGCCCTGGAAACGCTGGAGATCTACGCGCCGATCGCCAACCGCATCGGCCTGAACAAGGTTTACCGCGAGCTGCAGGACCTGGCGTTCAAGCATCTGCACCCGCACCGCTACAGCGTGCTGTCCAAGGCGGTGCGCGCCGCGCGCGGCAACCGCCGCGAAGTGGTGAACAAGATCCTGCAGGCGGTCAGCCAGCGGCTGGTGCAAAGCAATATCGAGGCCACGATCAAGGGCCGCGAAAAGAACCTTTACAGCATCTACAAGAAAATGCAGGAGAAGCACCTGTCCTTCTCCGAGGTGCTGGACATCTACGGCTTCCGCGTCGTCGTCAACGACATTCCGGCCTGCTACCTGGCGCTGGGCGCGCTGCACAGCCTGTACAAGCCGATTCCCGGCAAATTCAAGGATTACATCGCCATTCCCAAGGGCAATGGCTACCAGAGCCTGCACACCACGCTGTTCGGCCCCTACGGCACGCCGGTGGAGATGCAGATCCGCACCCGCGAGATGCACAACGTGGCCGAGGCCGGCGTGGCCTCGCACTGGATGTACAAGAGCGGCGAGGGCGTCAACACCGCGCAGCAGCGCACCCACCAGTGGCTGCAGAAGCTGCTGGACATGCAGGAGGAGAGCGACGACGCCGTCGAATTCCTCGAGCACATCAAAATCGACCTGTTCCCGGACGAGGTTTACGTGTTCACGCCCAAGGGCAAGATCATGGTGCTGCCGCAAGGCTCCACGCCGGTGGATTTCGCCTACGCGGTGCATACCGACGTCGGCCACCGCTGCATCGCCGCGCGCGTCAACCACGCGCTAGTGCCCTTGCGCACCGCGCTCCGGAACGGCGACACCGTCGAGATCATCACTTCCACCCAGGCCAAGCCCAATCCGTCGTGGCTGGCCTTCGTGCAGAGCGGCCGCGCCCGCTCCGGCATCCGCAATTATCTGAAGAGCCTGCAGCGCGAGGAGGCTGTGGCGCTGGGCGAAAAGCTGCTGCGGCAGGCGGTGGGCGCGCTGGCGTCGACGCCGCTGGCGGTCAGCGACGAACTGCGCGCCGAATACTTCGCCGCCTACGGCGAGAAGATGCAGGGCTTCGACGACGTGCTGGCCGACATCGGCGCCGGCAAGCTGCTGCCCATCGTGGTGGCGCGCCGCATGCTGGAGCTGGCCGGAGAGCGGCTGGGCGAAGGCGTGCGGGTCGGCCCGATCACCATCCGCGGCAACGAGGCCGGCATGGTGCAGCTGTCCAACTGCTGCAACCCCTTGCCCGGCGACGACATCCTGGGCGTGATCACCAAGGGCCAGGGACTGGTGATCCACCGCGTCAACTGCCCGAACGCGCGCCGCGCGGATCCGGACAAGCTGCTGGAAGTGACCTGGGAAGCGCAGCGCGACCGGATGTTCGGCGTCACCGTCGGCGTGCTGTCGCGCAACGAGCGCGGCGCGCTGGCCGATATCGCCACCGCGATTTCGCAGGCGTCGGCCAATATCGAGAGCGCCGATACCCAGGACAGCAGCCGCGACGGCGACAGCCTGTTCAATATCCACTTCCGCCTGCAGGTGGAAGGCGTGGAGCACCTGGAGCGCGTGCTCGCCGCCGTCCGCCAACTGGCGGTGGTGCAGCGCGTGGAGAGAAGATGAGTCAATTGAATCTGCGCATCAACGGCGAAGATCGGAGTTTCTCGGGCATCGCCACCTTCGCCGAGCTGGTCGAAGCCTTGCAGCTGGGCGGCAAGCGCATCGCCATCGAGCGCAACGGCGAGATCGTGCCCCGCGGCCGGCATGCCGAAGCGCGGCTGGCGGACGGCGACGTGCTGGAAATCGTGGTGGCGGTCGGCGGCGGCTGAAACCGTCTGTCCGCCATTCTAAGGCCAATGGAAGAAAAGGGAATGCAGGTGGACGACAAACTGGTGATAGCCGGCAGGGAGTACGGCTCTCGCTTGCTGGTGGGGACCGGCAAATACAAGGATTTCGAGCAGACCGCGGCGGCGCTGGACGTGTCCGGCACCGAAATCGTCACCGCCGCGATAAGGCGGGTGAATCTGGGGCAGAACGCCAACGAGCCGAATTTGCTGGACTTTCTGCCGAAAAACCGGTATAACCTGCTGCCCAACACGGCGGGGTGCTATTCCGCCGAGGATGCGATCCGCACCCTGCGCCTGGCGCGCGAGCTTCTGGACGACCATCGTTTCGTGAAGCTGGAGGTGCTGGGCGATCCCAACAACCTGTATCCCAACGTCAGGGAAACGCTGAAAGCCGCGGAAGTGCTAGTGGCCGAAGGCTTCGACGTGTTGGTGTACACCTCGGACGATCCCATCGTCGCGCGCGAGCTTGAGCAGATTGGCTGCTGCGCGATCATGCCGCTGGCCAGCCTGATCGGCTCCGGCATGGGCATCCTGAATCCGTGGAATCTGCAATTGATTATCGAGCAGTCCAAGGTCCCCGTGATCGTGGACGCCGGCGTCGGCACCGCGTCCGACGCGGCGATCGCGATGGAGCTGGGCTGCGATGGCGTGCTGATGAATACCGCGATTGCCGCTGCGCGCGATCCGGTCCGAATGGCGCACGCGATGAAATTGGCCGTGGAGGCAGGCCGCGCCGCGTATCTCGCGGGCCGGATGCCGAAGCGTTTTTACAGTGCAGTGCCAAGTTCTCCTAGTGAGGGGGTGATTTCTTCCGTCAAGTCGTGATGTTCATGGCCCAGGCTGGCCGCGCCAAACCGCGCAAAACACCACAAAAGACCTGACGTTGCCGTTTCAGACTTTTACAAATGCAGTAACATTGCTAAAATGCTGTTTTTACAGGCGGCGGCCCTAGCCACGCCCTAAAGAAATCTAAGGACCCTTAAGTACATGCCGACTATTCGCGTAAAAGAGAACGAACCGTTTGAAGTTGCCCTGCGTCGCTTCAAGCGCGCTGTAGAGAAGACTGGCCTGCTGACCGAACTGCGCGCCCGCGAGTTCTACGAGAAGCCGACCACCGAGCGCAAGCGCAAGCATGCCGCTGCCGTGAAGCGCCACTACAAGCGCATCCGCAGCCAAATGCTGCCGCCGAAACTCTACTAAGAGCTGCCCGGCATCAAGCAGGACCGCAGGCCATGCCTGCGGTTTTGCCATTTGTACTCCCGAATTTCCCCCGCTGCCCGCGCAGCGCCCGATTTCCAAGTGAGCACGACATGAGCCTCAAAGTTCGCATCACCGACGACATGAAGTCCGCCATGAAAGCCAAGGAAGCCGACAAGCTGGCCGCTATCCGCCTGCTGTTGGCCGCCGTCAAGCAGAAAGAGGTGGACGAGCGCATCGAGCTGGACGATGCCGGCATCACGGCCGTCATCGACAAGATGATCAAGCAGCGTCGCGACTCCATCGCCCAGTACCAGGCCGCCCAGCGCCAGGATCTGGTCGACAAGGAACAGGCCGAGATGGACGTGCTGATGGGCTACATGCCGCAGCAGCTGAGCCAGGCGGAGATCGAGGCGCTGATCGCCAAGGCGGTGGCCGATACCGGCGCCGCCGGCATGCAGGACATGGGCAAGGTGATGGGCGCGCTGCGCCCTCAACTGGCCGGCCGCGCCGACATGGCGCAGGTGTCCGCGCTGATCAAGGCCAAGCTGACCGCTTGACGCTCGGGTAGCAGGGTTTGATTCCGCAGGATTTCATCGACCAGCTGTTGTCCCGCGTCGACATCGTCGACGTGGTGGACCGCTACGTCCCCTTGAAGAAGGGCGGCCAGAACTACATGGCTTGCTGCCCCTTTCACAAGGAAAAATCGCCCTCATTCACCGTCAGTCCCAGCAAGCAGTTCTATCATTGCTTCGGCTGCGGCGCGCACGGCTCGGCCATCGGCTTCGTGATGGAGTACCAGGGCATCGGCTTCGTCGATGCCGTCAAGATGCTGGCCGAAGGCATCGGCATGCAGGTGCCGAACGAGCGCAGCGTCAACCCGGAAGCCAGCCGCAAGGCGCGCGAGAAGCAGGTGTCGCTGGAGCAGCTGATGCAGCTTGCCAGCGACTTCTACCGCCGCGAGCTGAAGGGGGCGGCCAACGCCGTCGCCTATTGCAAGGGGCGCGGGCTGTCGGGCGAGATCGCCGCGCGCTTCGGCCTGGGCTATGCGCCGGACGGCTGGCAGAACCTTGAGGCCGCGGTAGACAACTACCAGGACGACAAGCTGGTGGAAGCCGGCCTGGTGATCGTGGCCGAGGACAGCGGGCGACGCTACGACCGCTTCCGCGACCGGCTGATGTTCCCGATCCGCAACCAGCGCGGCGCCATCGTCGGCTTCGGCGGGCGGGTGCTGGGCAAGGGCGAGCCGAAGTATCTGAACTCGCCGGAAACGCCGCTGTTCGAGAAGGGGCGCGAGCTGTACGGCCTGTACGAGGGGCGGCAGGCGATCCGGGAGAAAAACCGCGTCCTGGTGGTCGAAGGCTATATGGACGTGGTGGCGCTGGCCCAGTACGGCATCGGCTACGCGGTGGCCACGCTGGGCACCGCCACCACCGGCGAGCATGTGCGCAAGCTGCTCAAGCACGCGGAGCAGGTGTATTTCTGCTTCGACGGCGACGCGGCCGGCCAGAAGGCCGCCTGGCGCGCGCTGGAGAACAGTTTGCCGCAGCTGGTGGACGGCAAGGCGCTGAACTTCCTGTTCCTGCCGACCGAGCACGATCCGGACAGTTATGTGCGCGAATTCGGCGCCGATGCGTTTGAAGAGTTGCTGACCCAGCAGAGCCTGCCGCTGTCGGTGTATTTCACCCGCGAGTTGTGCCGCGGCATCAACCTCGGCACGCCGGAGGGCAAGGCGGACCTGATCCGCCAGGCGACGCCGCTGCTGGCGCAGATCGCCGCGCCGGCGCTGGGGTACATGATACGCAAGCGGCTGGCCGAGATGGCCGGCGTGGACGTCGACGAGCTGGACATGCTGACCGGCGGCAAGCCGCAGCGATCCGAGCGCGGCGGCCGCAGCGGCGGCCGGCGAGATTACAAAGTGCCGGCCGAGTCGCAGCGCGTGGTCAACACCACCATGGTCAAGAAGCTGATCAAGTGGTTGTTGATGAACCCGCAATGGGCAAGCGACGTCAAGCTGCCGGACAGCCTCGCGCTGTCGGACGAGTTGGGCTGTTTCGCGATGCTGGCCGAGCGGGTGCTGGAGCACGGCGACGCGCCGAATACCGCTCAGTTGATCGAAGGATTGCGCGGCACGCCCTACGAGGGCTTGATAGACGGCGTGCTGCAGCAGGCGATGCAGGATCCGGACGAGTTCGCCGATCCAAGCGACGATGACCGGCAGCTGTTCCAGGATGGCAACGACAGGCTGCTGAAAATGCTGCATGCGGAGCAACTGGAGCGGCTAAAACTGAAGGACCGGCACGAAGGGCTGACTCCTGAGGAGAAAGCCCTGATGGGCCAGCTGTTGCGGGAAATGTTCTCGCCGCCGAACTAACGGGTTCGGCGGAAAAGTTCAAGTGGTTGTGTTATAATCAACTGTTTTTTTCGGCTTTTTTTCTAGCAGGAAGCGAAATGGCGGCCTCTCCCGAAAACCAGAAAGATGTGAAGGACAGCCAACAGGAGGTGATGAGCCTGGAAGAGCAGCGGAAACGCTTGCGCCAGCTGATCGCCCTGGGCAAGGAGCGTGGGTACCTGACCTACGCCGAAATCAACGACCACCTGCCGGAAGACGTATCCGACGCCGAGCAGATCGAGAACATCGTCACGATGATCGCCGGTCTGGGCATCCAGGTATGCGAGGAAGCGCCGGACGCCGAAACCTTGCTGATGTCCGACGCCACCCCGTCCGTGGCGGACGAGGACGCCGTGGAGGAGGCCGAGGCGGCCCTGTCCTCGGTGGACTCCGAATTCGGCCGCACCACCGACCCGGTGCGCATGTACATGCGCGAAATGGGTTCGGTCGAGCTGTTGACCCGCGAGGGCGAAATCGAGATCGCCAAGCGGATCGAGGACGGCCTCAAGTACATGATCCAGGCCATCTCCGCCTGCCCCGGCACCATCGCCGAGGTGCTGGAGCTGATGGAACGCGTGGCGCGCGATGAAATCCGCGTCGACGAAGTCGTCGACGGCTTCATCGATCTCAACGCCCCGACCGAGGACGAGGCGCAATTCGCCGAACCGGAGGACAGCGACGATCTGCTGGACGAGGAAGAGGAAGAGGAAGAGGACGAAGACGGCGCTCCGGTCGACGCCGACGCCGACGCCGCGGCCAATCTGGAAGAGCTGAAGCAACAGGCGCTGGAGCACTTCGCCGGCGTGCGCATGCTGTTCGACAAGATGGTCAAGGCGCTGAACGCCAAGGGCCAGCAGAGCAAGGAATACCTGGAGCTGCAGGACGCGATCACCACCGAGTTCATGCTGGTGCGCTTCGCGACCCGCCAGGTGGAAAGCCTTTGCGAGTCGCTGCGCGGCCGCGTCAACGAGATCCGCACCTACGAGCGCGATATCCAGGACATCTGCGTCAGCCGCGTGCGCATGGACCGCGCCCACTTCATCAAGGTGTTCCCGGGCAACGAGACCAATCTTGACTGGGTGGAAAACGAGATCGATTCCGGCAAGGCCTGGAGCGAGGCGTTGACCCGCTTCAAGCACGCGATCATCGAGAAGCAGACCCGCCTGTCCGATCTGCAAGACAAGGCGATGCTGTCGATCAAGGCGCTGAAGGAAATCAACCGCCAGATGTCGGCCGGCGAGTCCAAGGCGCGCCGCGCCAAGAAGGAAATGATCGAGGCCAACCTGCGTCTGGTGATCTCCATCGCCAAGAAGTACACCAACCGCGGCCTGCAGTTCCTCGACCTGATCCAGGAAGGCAACATCGGCCTGATGAAGGCGGTGGACAAGTTCGAATACCGCCGCGGCTACAAGTTCTCGACCTACGCCACCTGGTGGATCCGGCAGGCCATCACCCGCTCGATCGCTGACCAGGCCCGCACCATCCGCATTCCGGTGCACATGATCGAGACCATCAACAAGATGAACCGCATCTCGCGGCAGATCCTGCAGGAAAGCGGCCGCGAGCCGGATCCGGCGGAGCTGGCCGAGAAGATGGAGATGCCGGAAGAGAAGATTCGCAAGATCATGAAGATTTCCAAGGAGCCCATCTCCATGGAAACCCCGATCGGCGACGACGACGATTCCCATCTCGGCGATTTCATCGAGGACCAGAACAACCTGGCCCCGTCCGACGCGGCGATGTACTCCAGCCTGAAGGACGCGACCAAGGAAGTGCTGGACACGCTGACGCCGCGCGAGGCGAAAGTCCTGCGCATGCGTTTCGGCATCGACATGAATACCGACCACACGCTGGAAGAAGTGGGCAAGCAGTTCGACGTGACCCGAGAGCGGATTCGCCAGATCGAGGCCAAGGCGCTGCGCAAGCTGCGCCACCCGACCCGTTCCGAGCGTCTGCGCAGCTTCCTGGACAGCGAGCCGGGCGGTCAGTAAGCGCATCGCTTGAAATGCTGGAAATCCCCAAGCGCCTTGAATAAAGGGCTTGGGGATTTTTGTTTTCCTCGCTATAATTGCCCACTCTTTCAGGGCCTCTAGCTCATGCTTGGTTAGAGCAGCGGACTCATAATCCGTTGGTGCGGGGTTCGACTCCCCGGGGGCCCACCAGACAATCAAGGGGTTGCGCGCGAGCGCAGCCCCTTTTCCTTATTCTGCTCGCAGGCGGCGCCGTTCCGCCGTCTCCAGCCGCGGCGCGTCGTCTTCACCGCCGCCCCGCAGCGCCCGTCCCGCCGGGATCCCGACCCGCGCCCATCGCAAGAAAACCTCTCCGTCCGCGACTAATTTGCGGATGGAAACAGGAGAGCGGAAATGAACGGTCGGAATAAGTTTTTCTGGGCGGGCATGCTGTCGCTTTGCGCCCAGGCTGCCTGGGCTGACGGCGCCTGCGTTCTGAACGGCGCGCAGGGAAGCGGCCGGCAAGCGTCGCTGCTGGAGCTGTACACCTCGGAGGGCTGCAGCAGCTGCCCGCCGGCCGAGGCCTGGTTGTCGGGATTGGCCGCGGCAGGGCTGGACGCGCGGCGGGTGGTGCCGCTGGCCTTCCATGTCGACTACTGGGACGGGCTGGGCTGGCGGGACCGTTTCGCCAAGCCCGATTATTCCCAGCGCCAGCGTTGGCGCTCGGCCCAGGCCGGCTCGACGCTGGTCTACACGCCGCAGCTGCTGCTTGACGGCCGCGATTGGCGCTTCGCCGGCTATGACGGGCTGCGGGCCGGCTTGCGCGGCGGACGGGCGGGCGCCTCGTTGCGCGTGAGCGGACGGCTGGCCGGCGACGGCGTGGATGTCGAAGTCGAAGCCGTTCTGGAGTCCGGCTCTCCGGCGCAGCGCCTGATGCTGGCCGTGTTCGAGGATGGCTTGCAAAGCCGGGTGGAGGCTGGCGAGAACGAGGGCAGGCTGTTGCGGCACGACGCCGTGGCGCGAAGCTTGGCGGGGCCCTTTCCCTTGTCCGGGGCCAAAACGACGCTGAGGCGCCATTTGCGGTTCGCCGGCGGCCAGCGGCCGGGGGCCAGCGGCGTGGCCGTCTGGCTGGAGGATGGGCAGGGGCGGGTGAGCCAGGCGCTGGCCGCGCGTTGCGCAGGTGGCTGAACAGACAGGTGCGCTTTCCGCCGGGAATGCCGATCCTATGCGAGGTCCGGCCCCGATATTCGGGGCATGGATTGTCGTTTCATCAGTCTTGGGAGCCTGCATCATGTCGCCAGCCGAAGCCCGCAGCATCGTGGAAGCGCTTGCCATCGGAGTAGACCCGATCAGTGGCGAGCTGTTGTCGCAACCCGCCGTTCTCAGGCAGCCGGAAGTGGTGCGCGCGCTGTTTCTGGCCAGCCGGGCCCTTGAGGCCGCATTGCGCGGCAAGCTCGAGCGGGAGGACGACGAGGAGGGCGCGGTCGCGCTGCACCCGCCGGTCATGGTGGCCGGCCGCTGCCGCCAGCGCGCGCTGGCGGTCTGAGCCGCGAGGGAAAGCGGAGCGGGGCCGCTAGGCCCCGTTTGTCTTGCTTCGCGCTACAGCGAGGCGCCGGGCGACACGCCCTTGGGCAGCAGCAGCCACAGGCTGCCCTGTTGCTTCATCCGGCCCGCGTACATGCCGGCCTCGGTGCCGTAGCCCCAGAACAGGTCGGCGCGCAGCGCGCCCTTGATCGCGCTGCCGGTGTCCTGTGCGTGCACCAGCCGCACCAGCGGCTCGCTGGAGTGAGGCCAGGTCGTGGACAGGTAGACCGGCGCGCCCAGCGGGATGTAGCGCGGGTCCACCGCGATGCTGTAGCCGCCGGTCAGCGGCACCCCCAGCGCGCCGATCGGCCCGCCGTTGTCGCCGGGCAGCGGCTTGAAGAAGATGTAGCTCTGATTGACGGCCAGCAGCTCGTCGCGGCGCTGCGGGTTTTTCGCCAGCCAGTCCTTGATCCCCTGCATCGACGCTTGTCCCAGCGTCATCTCGCCCTTGTCCACCAGCCATTTGCCGATCGACTGGTAGGGATAGCCGTTTTGGTCGGCGAAACCGACGTGCAGGAAGCTGCCGTCGTCGAGCTGGATGCGGCCGGAGCCCTGCACCTGCAGGAAGAACAGCTCCACCGGGTCCTCCACCCAGGCGATCACCGGCGCGCTGCCGGCGATGCTGCCCTGGTTGATCTGGCCGCGGGTGAAGTAGGGCAGCAGCCGCGAGCCGGACAGGCGGCCCTTCAGCCGGATGCCGCGCGGATCCGCGGGGAAGTCGGCCGGATTGATCTCGATATTGCCGCCCGCCGCCAGCACCAGCCGGCCCGGGCCGGCCTGCTTGGCGCGCAGCGTGCCTCGATTGCGCTGGCTCATCGGCACGTCGACGCTGAGCATGTCGCGCGGCGCGCCGTAGACCGGCCATGGCGTGCGCTCGGAGCGGTTGAGGCTGCCGTTGAGCAGCGGCTCGTAGTAGCCGGTGATCAGGCCGCTGTCGCGGCCGCCGTCGCGCAGTTTCCAGGCGGTGAAGCGGTTTTCGAAGAAGCGGCGCGCGGCGTCGGCGTCGTTGTCCGCCAGCGCGCCGGCTTCGCGGCAGACGCCGCTCCAGGCCGGTTTCTTCTGCAGCGTGCGGCAGCTTTGGCGCAGGCCCTGCAGCGAATCGCCGACGGCTTGGTCGTTCCAGGACGGCAGCGCGGCGGGGCTGGCGCTGTCGGCGCCGGCGGGGATGCCCGTGGAGGGGCCGCCGGGCGTGACGGAGGGCGTGGTGGTGCAGCCGGCAAGCGCCAGCAAGGCCAGCCACAGCGGCCAGCTTTTCTTCAACAGTGTCTGCTTCATGCTTGGGCCGGAAGGCCTTTCCGTGATAGATGGTCTGGATTGTAACCCGATGCGCGGCCCGGCGTGATGCCGGGCAGATGTGAAGTCATTGAGCTGAAACAAAACCGAAAAGTTTCATCGTTAACATGGGCGGGTCCCATGGATATGGCCGCCGGCGTGGATGCCGAGCGGTCGTGGTCGCGAGAAATTGGAGAAAACGATGAAACGAATCGCAAGCCGCACTCTGCTGTTGGCCGTTCTGGCCTGCTCCGGCGCTTTCGCCGCCCATGCCGTTTACGCCGAGGACGCCGCAGTCGCCGCGCCGACCGACGAACAGCTGGCCGCCAGCGTCAAGCAGGCGCTGGACGCCGAGCCGGAACTGAAGCCGCTGGACCTGAAAGTGTCCAGCAAGAAGGGCGAAGTGACCATAGAAGGCGTGATGACCGACGACCAGCAAATGTTCAAGGCGGGCCAGGCTGCCGAGAAGGTGCCGGGCGTCAAGTTCGTCATCAACAAGATGGAACAGAAGGGCTGATTCCGGCCCGGGTTTGACGGAATGTGCGAAAAAGCCGGGCGCTGCCCGGCTTTTTCGCGCGCCGAGCGCGGCGTCAGGCCTCCAGCGCCAGCAGCTCGGCGATGGTCTGGCGGCGGCGGATCTGCCGGACGGCTCCGCCATCCACCAGCGCCTCGGCCAGCAGCGGCCGGCTGTTGTAGTTGGACGACATGGTCGCGCCGTAGGCGCCGGCGTCGTGGAACACCATCAGGTCGCCGACTTGCGCCGGCGGCAGCGGCCGGGTTTCCACGGTGCCGCCTTCCTGCTGGGTGAACACGTCGCCGGATTCGCACAGCGGGCCGGCCACCACGGTGTCGACGGCGCCGGTTTTTTCCGCGCCGTCCGCGTCCAGCAGCGAGATGCGGTGATAGCTGCCGTACAGCGACGGCCGCATCAGATCGTTGAAGCCGGCGTCCACCAGCACGAAATGGCGGCTGCCCATGTTTTTCACCGCGCGCACCTCGGAGAGCAGCGCCCCCGCTTCGGCCACCAGGAAGCGGCCGGGCTCGATTTCCAGCTGCACCGGATGGCCCAGATGCGCTTCGATGCGCCGCCGCGCCGCATCCCATAGCTGGAAGTAGTGGGCGGTGTCGATGCGCGCGTCGCCGTCGCGGTAGGGGATGGACAGGCCGCCGCCGGCCGAGATCGCCTCGATGTCGCATTCCAGCCGGGCCACCAGCTCCACCATCGCGCCGCATACCTGCTCCAGATGGCCGTAGTCGACGCCGGAGCCGATGTGCATGTGAATGCCGATCAGGCGCAGATTGAAGCGGCGCACCGCCTGCAGCGCCTCGTCCAGGTCGCCATGCCAGATGCCGTGCTTGCTGTTTTCGCCGCCGGTGTTGGTCTTCTGGCTGTGGCCGTGGCCGAAGCCGGGGTTGATGCGCAGCCAGACCGGGTGGCCGGGGGCGGCTTCGCCAAGCTGCCGCAGCATGTCGATGGAGCCGGCGTTGACCGGAATGTTCTCGGCGATCACCTTGGCCAGCGTCGGCCGATCCAGCACGTCGGCGGTGAACACGATATCGGACGGTTCGCCGCCGCCGCGGTAGCCGGCCGCCAGCGCGCGCTCGATCTCTCCCAGCGACACCGCGTCCACCTTGACGCCCTCGGCGCGCATCAGCCTGAGGATGTGGGTATTGGAGTTGGCCTTCTGCGCGTAGCGTATGGTGTCGAAGGCTTTCAGCTCCGCGATGCGCTCGCGGATGGTATCGGCGCGGTAGACCCATAGCGGCGTGCCGTACTGGCGGGCGATGTCGGCGAGCTGGCGATTGTCGAAAGCGTGCATGGCGGGCAATCCGGTTGAGGTTTCACACGATGATCCGCTGGCGGGACATAAAAATAAAATAGCAATTTTTAGATCAGTCTTTCATTTATGATATGGATTGGTTTGAAAGTACGGTGAGGTCCATGTCCATCAGCTTGCGCCATATCGAAGTGTTCCGGGCGGTGATGACCTGCGGCAGCGTCAGCGGCGCCGCGCGTTTGCTGCACACGTCCCAGCCTACGGTCAGCCGCGAGCTGGCGCGTTGCGAGCAATTGCTGGGCATGGCGCTGTTCGAGCGCGGCCATGGCCGCTTGCGTCCCACCCAGCAGGCGCTGCAGCTGTTCGCCGAAGTGGAGCGCAGCTTCGTCGGGCTGGAGCGCATCGTCGCCAGCGCGGATGCGATCCGGCAGTTCGCCGGCGGCCAACTGGCCGTCGCTTGCCTGCCGGTATTCGCGCAGGCGCTGCTGCCGGGGGCCTGCGCCGATTTCGTCGCCGACTTTCCCGACGTGGGCGTGGACATCAGCCCGCAGGAGTCGCCGTGGCTGGAGGAGTGGCTGGCCGCGCAGCGCTTCGACCTGGGACTGACCGAGCAGCAGCAGGCGCCGGCCGGCTGCCAGATGCAGCCGCTGTGGCAGGGCGACGAGCTATGCGTGCTGCCGGCGGGGCATCCGTTGGCGGAGAAGCGCAGGCTGGAGGCGCGCGATTTTGACGGTTTGTCCTTCATCAGCCTGGCGGCCAGCGACAGCTACCGGCAGCAGGTGGACGCCTGGTTGGCGCGGGAGGGCGTGTCGCGCCGTTTGCAGCTGTCGTGCCACAGCGCGGCTTCGGTGTGCGAAATGGTGAGGCTGGGACTGGGCGTGGCCATCGTCAACCCGCTGACGGCGCTGGCCGAGGCGGAGAGGGGGCTGGCAGTGCGGCCGCTGGCGGAGTCGATACCGTTTTCCGTGCAGCTGGTGCTGCCGCAATTCCGTCCGGCATCGCCGCTGCCGGCGCGCTTCATCGCCGCCTTGCGGCGGCGCGTGTCGGAACTGGATATCAGGCTGTCGGCTTTGCGAGGCTGAGCGCGGGAGAGTGGTGGTTTGATATAAAAGCAATTAAATTGCTTAAAAATTAAAAATAACAGTATTCTGTCTTTTTTTAATCGATTTGCAAGCGTTTTGATTGGTAAAATGCTGCCGCTTTTCCAAATCCCGCTCTTGCCATGCGGGTATTTTTCCATATTGCCAAGCCGCGGCATTGACAGTTGCGACAACTTCGATCATCAATAGTTCCTGAACGCTATCTTTTGTCGAGCAAAAGCGCTATTCGTCGTGCTTTTCCGAATGATGGCAAGAGTTTGCCTTATTTTTCAGTAGTGACCACTGTCTGTCTCACCCTGGCGTGACTGGCGATGGCCGGCGCCCTGGGGGCCTGTCTTTCCGTCATTCCGCCACGCAGGAGCTTTTCCCGGGTCCGCGGCAGTTCTGATTACAAGGAACCCAATATGACGACGTCTGCGCTCAACCCCTTGCGCCAGCCCAAGCCGTTCTACCTGATCTTCTCGATCGAATTCTGGGAGCGTTTCGGTTTCTATGGCCTGCAGGGCATCCTGGCCGTTTACCTGGTGAAGGCCCTGGGCCTGCGCGAGGCCGACTCCTTCACGCTGTTCTCCTCCTTCATCGCGCTGGTGTATGGCCTGATCGCCGTCGGCGGCTGGCTGGGCGACAAGGTGCTGGGAACCAAGCGCACCATCCTGCTGGGCGCGCTGGTGCTGACCGCCGGCTACGCGATGGTGACCGCGTCGTCCGAGCATATCAGCCTGCTTTACTTGGGCATGGGCACCATCGCGGTGGGCAACGGCCTGTTCAAGGCCAATCCGTCGTCGCTGCTGTCCAAGTGCTACGAGGAGAACGATCCGCGGCTGGACGGCGCCTTCACCATGTACTACATGGCGATCAACATCGGTTCGCTGCTGTCGATGCTGGCCACGCCGTGGCTGGCCGACCAGTTCGGCTACGCCCACGCCTTCGCGCTGTCGGTGGTGGGCATGCTGATCACCGTCGCCAATTTCATCCTGATGCAAGGCTGGGTGAAGAACTACGGTTCCGACGCCGACTTCCGCACGCCCAGGCTGTCCACCTGGCTGGCGGTGCTGGCCGGCGTGGTGGCCGCCTGCGCCGCCGCCGCGCTGCTGCTCAAGCACGAGATCATCGCCAACGTGGTGCTGGCCGTGCTGTCGATCGGCGTGGTGGGCCTGTACGTCAAGGAAACGCTGCTGCTGAAAGGCGCGGAGCGCAAGAAGATGATCGTGGCCGCCATCCTGATGCTGCAGGCAACCGTGTTCTTCGTGCTGTACAACCAGATGCCGCTGTCGCTGAACTTCTTCGCCATCCACAACACCGAGCACATGCTGTTCGGCATCCCGGTGCAGCCGGAGCAGTTCCAGTCGCTGAATCCGTTCTGGATCATGCTGGCCAGTCCGCTGCTTGCCTTGTGCTACAACAAGCTGGGCAATCGCCTGCCGATGCCGCACAAGTTCGCGATCGGCATGGTGCTGTGCGCCGGTGCCTTCCTGGTGCTGCCGCTGGGCGCCAAGTACGCCAACGCGCAGGGCCTGGTGTCGTCCAACTGGATGGTGCTGAGCTATCTGCTGCAGAGCGTGGGCGAGCTGCTGATCTCGGGCCTGGGGCTGGCGATGGTGGCGCAGCTGGTGCCGCAGCGTCTGATGGGCTTCATCATGGGCGCCTGGTTCCTGACCTCGGCCGCGTCGTCGGTGATCGCCGGCTGGGTGGCGGGCCTGACCGCCGCGCCGGACAACGTGACCAACCCGCTGGCCACGCTGGAGATCTACAGCCGCGTGTTCACCCAGATCGGCGTGGTGACCGGCGTGATCGCGGTGGTGACCATCATCATCGCGCCGTGGCTGCACCGGATGACGCTGGACGAGAAGCCGGCGCATCCTGAACACGAGATGGCGCTGGACGCTCGTTAAGCCGGCGCGCGAGTAAAAAAACGGAGACCATGCGGCCTCCGTTTTTTTTATCCATCCAGCCGGCGGCTCCAGTCTTCCAGTTGGCCGCTTTCCAGCCGTTTCTCGATCAGCGCCCGCCACGATTCCACCAGCGGCAGCCGGGCGATCTCCAGCAGCAGCTCCCGCTCCAGTCCGCGGCGGTAGAACGCCTCGACGAGCCTGGCCAGCGTCCATTCCGGATAGGGGCGCGCCAACAGGCGGATGTCGTCGCCGGCGCCGATATCGCCGGGCTGCAGCACCCGGCAGTACCAGCCGGTGCGGCCGGTGTCCTGCAGCCGTCGGGCCATGTCGCGCTGGTCGAAGCGGTGGTTGAGCTTCCAGCAAGGCTGGCGGCCCTGGGAGATTTCCAGCGCCGCGGTGCCGATGGCCAGCCGGTCGCCCAGGCACAGCGTGCGCTCGTCCACGCCCAGCGTGCTCAGGTTTTCGCCGAAACCGCCGGGCCGGCTCAGCGCTTGGCGCGGGCCGATCTCGTCGCGCCAGCGGGCGTAATGCTCGAAAGCGTACAAGTGAATCGCCTTGTGCGGCCCGCCGTGGTAACGGGGATCGCCCTGCTCGTCGCCTTCCAGGCCAAGCGTTCCGACCGCCGCGCGTCCGTTCCGGGCTTGCTTGTCGATGGCGCTGAGCGCGCCGGGGCGGGCATAGGGCACGGCTTTGCCTGCCAGAACGGCGAGCACGCTGCCGATCACGGTTTCGTCCATGGCGTTTCTCCCGGCGTCAGTCGACCAATTCCACCACCACGCGCTTGTTGCGCGCGCCCTTGCTTTCTATCTTCTTCACCCTGACCCGGCCCACTTCGCCGGTGCGCGCGACATGGGTGCCGCCGCAGGGCTGCAGATCCACGCCTTCGATTTCGATCAGACGGATTTCCGGCAGATGCAGCGGCGGCGTCACCGACATGGTGCGGATCAGCTCAGGCTGCGCCTTCAACGCTTCGCCGCTGGTTATCCTCACCGCGAGGGGCAGGTCGGCGTCCACCAGGCGGTTCAATTCGGCCTCGATGTTTTCCTTGTCCAGCTCCATGCCCTCGGGCAGCGCGAAGTCCAGCCGGCCCGATTCGGCGGTCATGTTGCCGCCGGTGACGCCGGCCTTGACCACCACGCCCAGCAAATGCAGACAGGTGTGGATGCGCATGTGGCGGTAGCGGCGGTCCCAGTCCAGCTCCAGCGTCACTTCCGTTCCCGGCGCGAGACGGGCGTCGCCTGCTGTCTGGTGCAGGATGGCCCGGGTTTCGCGGTCGCGGCGGGTGTCTGCGATGCGCAGCGCGGAGCGGTCCGCCAGCGTCAACGCGGCGCTGTCGCCGGGCTGGCCGCCGCCGAGCGGGTAGCACAGCGTGTCTTCCAGGATCAGGCCGGCGTCGTCGTGACGCAGCACGCGGGTGGCGAGGCGGGTTTGATAGGCATTGGCGTAGAACTGTTCGCTCATGTGATTTCCTTGTTTTTAACTATTTTCATGAACTATAGTAACTAAAACTAAATTATTGGTCTGGTCGGGGCATGGCCGTCATTCTTGGACCCTGGATGCGCCGACCCATGCTTACTCTACAAGATTTGCCTGCTCCGCCGGCCGATTTCTCCGCCGGCAATCCCGATAACGCCGATTTCTATAGCGCGTTCTCCCGTGGTTGCATGCCTGAGTTCCGGCAGGGTTTTTTCGTCGCGAAGGAGGCCGGCCGTCGCGTGTGCTGCATTCCTTACTTCGTCACCGATCTGGAACTGAACATCCTGTTGCCCAGGGGACCGCTGTTCGCCTGGCTGCCCAAACTGAGCATTCCGATGGCTTGCGTGGGCAACCCGGTGACGGACTTGGGGCGGGTGGAGGGGGAGCTGACGCCCGAAATCATCGCGGAGGTGACGCGGCGCTTGGGCCAGAAGGGGCGGCTGATCGCCTGGAAGGGATTCGGAGAAGACCTGCC
Source organism: Chromobacterium violaceum ATCC 12472 (assembly GCF_000007705.1). Taxonomy (NCBI): domain Bacteria; kingdom Pseudomonadati; phylum Pseudomonadota; class Betaproteobacteria; order Neisseriales; family Chromobacteriaceae; genus Chromobacterium; species Chromobacterium violaceum. Next base: position 4,050,469 of record NC_005085.1, on the reverse strand, counting down.
GCTGAATGGCTACGCCAGGGTGAAGGGTCTGCCGGTTCCCGTCATCCGCTTGCGCGGCGATTACTACGCTTCGCTGAAAGGCAGCCGTCGCCGCGGACTCAGGCGCAAGCTGAAAAAATCGGACAGCTTGCGATACGAAGTGGTCGAAGGGCTGCCAGTCAGCTTGCTGGGCAGGATATACGCGCTCTATCTGCAAACCTGGGAGAAGGCGCCGCTCAAGTTCGGCCGGCTCGGCCCCGACTACTTTACCCGCACCAGCGACGGCAGCATCTACTTGCTGTTTTATCTGCAGGGCGAACTGATCGGCTTCTGCCAGTTGCTGGGCAAGGGGGCGTTGATGATGAACGCCTTTGGCGGACTGGATTACCTGCATGCCTATGATTACGGCCTTTACGCCACCATGCTTATTCGCTCGGTGGAGGTAGCCGAGGCGCGGGGCTGCGCGGAGATCGAGCTGGGTTCCACCAGCTATGCGTTCAAGCGCATCCTGGGGGCGGAACAGCGGCCCACCTGGAACTATTTCCAGCATCAGTCCAGGCTGCTGAACTGGCTGCTGACGCGTTTCTCGTCGTTGCTGGAGCCCTCCGCGGAAGATCTGAAGTAAGACTCAGGGGGCCTTGTCTCGATCCGGCGGAGCGCCGATAATCGCCGCCAATACCCGTTTTCAAAGCCGTTTTCGATGCAAAGACACAACCTGGAGCATTACAATCCGCCGCCGGACACCGGCCTCGACGTGATCTACGCCGACGATTGCCTGCTGGTGCTGGACAAGCCCAGCGGCCTGCTGTCGGTGCCGGGGCGCGGCGAGGACAAGGCCGACTGCCTGATCAGCCGCGCGCAGAAGGTGTATCCGGACGCGCTGACCGTGCATAGGCTGGACATGGATACTTCCGGCCTGGTGGTGATGGGACGCGGGCCGGAGATGCAGCGCGCGCTGTCGATCGCCTTCATGGACCGCAAGGTGAAGAAGCGCTACATCGCGGTGGTGGACGGCATCATCGAGAGCAACAGCGGCACCATAGACCTGCCGCTGATCATAGACTGGCCGAACCGGCCGCGGCAGAAGGTGGACTTCGACCAGGGCAAGGAAGCCATCACCCATTACCGGGTGATTCTGCGCGATACCGGCCGCAACATCAGCCGGGTGGAGCTGGACCCGCAGACCGGCCGCGCCCACCAGCTGCGCATGCACATGCTGAATCTGGAGTCCGGCCACCCCATCCTCGGCGACACCATCTACGCGCCGCCGGAGGCGCTGGCCAAGGCCGACCGCCTGCTGCTGCATGCGTCGCGGCTGGTGTTGCGCCATCCGGTGACTTTCGAGGAAATGGAGTTCGAGGCGCCGGCGCCGTTCTGATGCCTGGCCTGGGCCGCAAAAAAAGGGATGCCGAGAAGCATCCCTTTTGTTTTGCGCGTTTCGCCGGCGCTACTGCCGGGCGGTGCGGACGTTGTCCGTCGGCGCTGCGTCGCAGTTGCTGCGCCAGGGGTTGATGTCCAGGCCGCCGCGGCGGGTGTAGCGGGCGTAGACGGTCAGCTTCGTTGGCGCGCAGGCGCGCAGCACGTCGACGAAGATGCGCTCGACGCATTGCTCGTGGAATTCATTGTGCCGGCGGAAGCCGATCAGATACCTCAGCAGCGCTTCGCGGTCTATTTTCGGACCGGTGTAGCGGATGGACACGCTGCCCCAGTCCGGCTGGCCGGTGACCAGGCAGTTGGACTTCAAGAGATTGCTGCACAGCGTTTCGCTGACGATGGCCGTGGAGTCGGCGCTCAGGATTTCCGGGCAGGGCGCGTAGTTGTCGACGGCGATGTCCAGCTCGTCGATGCATTCGCCCGCGAGCTCGGCGATCCGCTCGGCGGCGAAGGCTTGCGGCAGCGCGATGCTGACCGCCACCTCGGCGCCGGCGGCGGCGGACAGGTCCCGCGCCAACTGGGCGGCGAGGGCGTCGATGCCGTCCATCCGCGTCTGGTTGTAGCTGTTCAGGTAGAGCTTGAACGACTTGGACTCGATCAGCCTGGGGCTGCCGGCCGGAATGCGGAAGGTGGCGATGCCGATCTGCGGCTTGCCGCGGGCGTTGAGCCAGGACAGCTCGAAGCCGGTCCAGATGTCGACGCCGGCGAAGGGCAGCGCGGCTTCATCCACGCCGATCTCGTCGCGCTTGGTCTGGCGCGCGATCGGGAACAGCAGGGACGGATCGTACTGGTCCTGGTAGCTGACGGTTTTGCCCAGCGGCGAATGTTCGGGTGTGGCGGCATGTATGTTCATGATGATTTCCTTTACAGCAGACCCTTGCGCCACAGCGCCATCAGGTCCATGGTCAGCGCCACGCTGCAATGCAGCGCCACGCCCAGCCAGATTGATTTATAGCGGTAGCTTAGCAAGCCCAGAGCGGCGCCGGCGATAATGGCGGCCAGGCTCTCCAGCGCCGGTTTTTCGAAATGGATCATGCAATAGGGGATGATCATCACGAATACCGCCAGCCAGCCGAGGCGGGGCTTCAGCCCATGCACCATATAGCCTCGAAAGAAGAACTCCAGCGCGGCGAACTGGGCGAAATAAAGCATTTCCCACAGCAGCCAGTGCGGCCATAGCGTTTCTCCCGAACTCAGCCGGAAGAAAGGATAGATGGCGAGAAAGCCAGGCTGAGCCGATGCCCACCACACCAGCGGCAGCATCAGTGCATAGAACAGCGGAAACAGCTTCAGGTCGGCGCGCAGCGTGCTGCGGTCCGGCCAGGCGATGCCGTAGTCGGACAGCTTGCCGCCTTTGAGCCGAATGTGCAGCCAAGGTAGCAAAACATAGCCGGCGATGCTGGCCAGCGCCCAATAGGCGACGCGGAACAGTTCGGTATGCGGATTGTGCACCACGGAGGCGCGAAACCAGTCCGCGGCCTGGGGCAAGGCCAGATTAAGCGTGGCCAGCATCCAATAGCGGTTGGCGGGGTATTGCAGCCAGACCATGCACAGGCTGCAAACCAGCAAAACCGTCAAGGCCTGGCGCTCTGCCTGAGAAATAGCCTTGAGCGTCTGGCGCATGATCAATGCTCGCGGCGCATGAAGTGGCGCGGGCGGAAGCCCTGGACGAACAGCGCGGCGAAATAAACCGCCGCGCCGACGCCGACCAGCAGCAGCAGCCACAGCGCGCGCTGCCAGGCGTGGCCGTGCCAGTCTATCGGCAGCCATTGCTGGCAGGCCAGCAGCGCGGCCGCCATCGCCGCGATGGCGATGAACAGCTTGGCGAGGAAGGGCTTCCAGCCGGCTTCCGGACGGTAGATGCCGCGCTTTTGCAGCGTGTGCATCAACAGGCCGGCATTGATGCAGGAGGCGAGGCCGATCGACAGCGCCAGGCCGGCGTGCTTCAGCGGGAACACGAAGGCCAGGTTCATCACCTGGGTGGCGATCAGCGTCGCCACCGCGATGCGCACCGGCGTCTTGATGTCCTGGCGCGCGTAGAAGCCCGGCGCCAGCACCTTGACCAGGATCAGCCCCAACAGGCCGAAGGAGTAGGCGATCACCGCCTGCTGCGACATCAAGGCGTCGTGGGCGGTGAACTTGCCGTACATGAACATGGTGTACAGCAAGGGGCCGGACAGCAGGCCCAGGCCGACGGTGGCCGGCACCGCCAGCAGCAGCGACAGCCGTATGCCCCAGTCCAGCAGCACGCTGAACTCGGCGTCGGACTTGCTGGCGGCGTGTTTGGACAAGGACGGAAGCAGGATGGTGCCGAGCGCCACGCCCAGCACGCCGGACGGGAATTCCATCAGCCGGTCGGCGTAATACATCCAGGACACGCTGCCGGTGGGCAGGAAGGAGGCGAAGGTGGAGTTGATCAGCAGCGAGATCTGCGCCACCGACACGCCGAAGATCGCCGGCCCCATCTGTTTGATCACCCGCCAGACTTCCGGATCGCGGAAGGCGAGGATGGGCTTGGCCAGCATGCCGATCTGCTTCAGGAAGGGCAGCTGCCACACCAGCTGGATCAGCCCGCCGACGAACACCGCCCACGCCATCGCCATGATGGGCGGATGGAAGTAATGGGTGAAAGCCAGCGCGAAGACGATGAAGCTGAGGTTTAGGAAGGTGGGGGTGAAAGCCGGGATCGAGAACTTGCCCCAGCTGTTGAGCACGCTGCCGGTCATCGACGACAGCGAGATGAAGAAAATATATGGGAAGGAGACGCGCAGGATGTCGGCGAACAGCGCGGCCTTGGCCGGCTCGCGGTAAAAGCCGGGCGCCGAGATCCACATGATGGCCGGCGCGGCCAGCATGCCTATCGCCGTCACCAGCAGCAACACCGAGCCCAGCACGCCGGTGACCTTGGCGACGAATTCGCGGGTCTCCTCGTGCGTCCTGTTCTGCTTGTATTCGCCCAGTATCGGCACGAAAGCCTGCGAGAACGCGCCCTCGGCGAACAGCCGGCGCAGCATGTTGGGAATCTTGAAGGCGGCGTTGAAGGCGTCGGCGGCCATGCCGGCGCCGAAAATGCGGGCAACCAGCGTGTCGCGCACCAGGCCGAGCACGCGGGAAACCATGGTCATGCTGCTGACTGCAGCCAGGGCCTTGAGCAGGTTCATTGCTTTATTTGGGTGTCAGAGGCGTTGAGCAAGCCCGCTAGTTTACGCTGGCGGGATTCCTGTTGCAAAACCTGTGTTTAGGGCTTAGAATCGCGGGTTTCAGATTCCGCTATCAGGAGAAAGATTCATGGCTAACAGCGCACAAGCTCGCAAGCGTGCACGCACAGCCCTCAAGCAGCGCGCGCATAACGCCAGCCTGCGTACTGCGTTCCGTACCGCAGTGAAGAAAGTGCTCAAGGCAATCGAAGCCGGCGACAAGGCCGCCGCTCGCGTGGTGTTCCAGGCTTCCGAAAAAGTGATCGACCGCATCGCCGACAAGGGCGTGTTCCACAAGAACAAGGCCGCTCGTCACAAGAGCCGTCTGTCCGCTCAGATCAAGGCCATGGCCTGATCTAGCCAGCCAAGGCTGCAAGAATACGCAAAGGCTCCGCATCGCGGGGCCTTTTGTGTATCCGCGCCCCCGCCGCAGAGATGCGGCGGGGGCGTTGTCCTTTCCATCGTCGACAATGGCGGGGGGCTTATGCATACTCGGAAAATTGAATCCGCATAGGAAGGGGGCGCGGATGAAGACCGCCATCGCGATCCGCCATGTCGCATTCGAAGATCTGGGAACGCTGCGCCGCGTGCTTGAGATGCGCGGCTACCGCATTGAATACCGCGAAGCCGGCGTGGACCGGCTGGACACGGCCGCATTGGATCAGGCGGATCTGCTGGTGGCGCTGGGCGGCCCGATCGGCGCGAACGACGAGGCGCAGTATCCCTTTCTGGAGCAGGAGCTGAGATTGCTGCAAGCGCGGCTGCGGCAGCGGCGGCCGACGCTGGGCGTCTGCCTGGGCGCGCAGCTGATGGCGCGCGCGCTGGGCGCCAAAGTGGCGCCGATGGGGCACAAGGAGATAGGCTACGCGCCGCTGAAGCTGACCGAAGCGGGCCGGGCGTCCGCGCTGGCGCCGCTGGCCGACGCGCCGGTGCTGCACTGGCACGGCGACCAGTTCGCCGTGCCCCGCGGCGCGCAATGGCTGGCCGCCAGCGAGCGCTGTCCGCACCAGGCTTACGCCGTCGGCGATTACGCGCTGGGCCTGCAGTTTCACCTCGAGGCGGAGCCGCAGCAGCTGGAGCGTTGGCTGATCGGCCATAGCGGCGAGCTGGCGGCGGCCGGCATCGACCCGCGCGAGCTGCGCGAGCAGAACCGACGCCATGGCGAGGCGCTGACGGCGCTGGCCGCTCAGGTGCTCACCCGCTGGCTGGGCGGCGCGGGCGCCTGACCCTGTTTTTATAACAAGCGCGCGGCCTGGCGCGCCATTTCGCCCTCCTCGTCGGTGGGCAGCACGTAGGCCGGCAGGCGGCTGCCGGCGGCGGTCAGCCGCCGCGCGTGGGCGAGGTTGGCGGCGTGGTCGAGATCGAATCCCAGCCAGGACAGCTGCTGCAATATCCTGGCCCGCACCTCGGCCGAGTGTTCGCCTATGCCGGCGGTGAAGACCAGCCCGTCCAGGCCGCGCATCGCCGCGGCCAGGCTGGCCGCCTCGCGCGCGGCGCGGTAGCAGAACAGCTCCACCGCCTCGCGCGCTTCCGGCAAGTCGCTGGCCAGCAGTTCGCGCATGTCGGCGGATACGCCGGACACCCCCAAGAGGCCCGAGTTCTTGTACAGCTCGCGCCGCACGTCCTTCACGCCCATGCCTTCGTGTTCCTGCCAGTACAGGATCACCTCCGGGTCGATATAGCCTGGACGGCTGCCCATCATCAGCCCGTCCACCGCCGAGAAGCCCATGCTGGACGCCACGCTCTTGCCGGACTCGATCGCGCAGGCGCTGGCGCCGCTGCCCAGGTGGCAGACCACCACCTTGCCGTGGGCAAGCCCCAGCTCCGGCAGCCGCCGCGAGATGGCGGCGTAGGACAGGCCGTGGAAGCCATAGCGGCGCACGCCCTCGTCGTGCCAGTGGCGGGCAATGCCGAAACGGGTGGCCACCGTGGGCTGGGTGGCGTGGAAGGCGGTGTCGAAGCAGGCAATCTGCGGCAGCCGCGGATCCAGTTCGCTGAACGCGTCCACCACCTCCAGGCTCACCGGCTGGTGCAGCGGCGCCAGCGCGATGTAGTCGTCCAGCGCCGCGCGGACTTCGGCGTCTATCCGCACCGGCTCGCGGAAGCGGCTGCCGCCGTGCACCACGCGGTGGACCAGGGCCTGCGCCTCCAGACCCTGGTCGGCCAGGCTGTTGAGTACCGCGGCCAGGGCGGCGGCGTGGGCTGCGTCGGCCAGATCGCGCTCGGCCAGGGCCTGGCCCTTGGCGTCGGCCAAGCGCAGCCTGGCCTCCTTGCTGCCGAAACGGTCCACCATGCCGCGCGCCAGCAGCGTCCGGCCATCCGGGGAGAAGGCGCGGAACTTCAGCGTGGCGGAACCGGCATTGATCGCCAGCAGGCAGCGGTTCATGGACGCCCTCCCTGTTGGCGGCGCTGGTGGGCCAGCAGATTGGCGATGGCGCTGGAGGCGAGGCGGCCGCTGGCGTCGTCGGCGCGGCTGGTCAGCACCATGGGCACGCGCGCGCCCATCACGATGCCGGCCGAGGCGGCCTGGGCGAGGTAGGTCAACTGCTTGCCCAGCATATTGCCGGCCTCCAGGTCCGGCACCAGCAGGATGTCGGGATCGCCGGCCACCGGCGAGACGATGCCCTTGCTCTGGGCGGCTTCCTTGGAGATGGCGTTGTCGAAGGCCAGCGGACCGTCCAGGATGGCGCCGGTGATCTGGCCGCGGTCGGCCATCTTGCACAGCGCGGCGGCGTCCAGCGTCGAGCGCATGTCGGGGTTGATGGTTTCCACCGCCGCCAGGATGGCCACCTTGGGGCAGGCGATGCCCAGCGCGTGGGTCAGGTCGATGGCGTTCTGGCAGATGTCGCGCTTGGTGACCAGGTCGGGCTCGATATTGACCGCGGCGTCGGTGATGAACAGGTAGCGGGGGTAGCTTTCCACCTTCATGATCCAGACGTGGCTGATGCGGCGGTCGGTGCGGATGCCGGTCTCGCGCGCCAGCGCCGCGCTCATGAACTCGTCGGTGTGCAGGCTGCCTTTCATCAGGATGTCGGCGTAGCCGTCGCGGGTCAGCTGCACCGCGCGCTCGGCGGCGGCGTGGCTGTGCTCGACGTCGATGCACTCGAAGCGCCCGAGGTCCACTTCCAGCTCGTCGGCCAGTTTCTGCAGCCGAGCGTGCGGCGCCACCAGAATGGGCGTGGCGATGCCGTTGTCGGCGGCCTCCACCGCGCCCAGCAGCGATTCCCGGCTGCAGGGGTGGGCCACCGCCATCGGCAGCGCGCCCAGTTGCCGCGCCTGCTGCAGGATGTCGTCGAATGCGTGGGTATCGTGAATCATGCCGCTCTCCTCAAGCCTTGATGTGGTGTCCGCCGTCTACGTAGATGGTCTGGCCGGTGAGGCCGCTGGCGGCGTCCGAAATCAGGAAGGCGCAGGTCATGCCCACTTCCTCTATCTCCACCAGGCGATTCTGCGGCGCGTGGGCGATAGCGTCCTCGATCAACTGGTCGAAATGCGCGATGCCGGAGGCGGCGCGCGTCTTCAGCGGGCCGGGCGACACCGCATGCACGCGGATGCGCTTGGGGCCGAGCTCGTTGGCCAGGTAGCGGGACACGCTTTCCAGCGCGGCCTTGACCGGGCCCATGATGTTGTAGTGCTCCACCACCTTGTCCGCACCGTAGTAGCTCATGGTGATCAGGCTGCCGCCGCGCTTCATCAGCGGCTCGGCCAGGCGCGCCATCTCGATGAAGGAGTAGCAGGACACCCGCATCGCCTGCTGGAAGCCGGCCAGCGAACAGTCGGTGACGCGGCCGTGCAAGTCCTCCATCGGGCAGTAGGCGATGGAGTGGACGATGAAATCCAGCTCGCCCCAGCGCTTTTCTATCTCGGCGAATACGCTTTCCAACTGGCCCGGCTGCTCCACGTCCAGCGGCAGCACCAGCTTGGCCTGCAGTTGCTCGGCCAGCGGCCGCACGTATTTCTCGGCCTTGGCGTTGAGGTAGGTGACCGCGCATTCGGCCCCCAGCTGGCGCAGCACGCTGGCGCAGCCGTAGGCGATGCTGTTCTCGTTGGCGATGCCGACGATGAGCCCCCTCTTGCCGGCGAGAATGTTGCGTATGCTTTCCATCTGACCTTCTTGGTAAACCATTTGGACCTCCGGGATAGCGTTGCAGGGCGGTGTTGCAGCAGAATGATTGAAAGTGGTTTTTGTATTGTCGTTTCAGTCGGATATAATGGCAGGTTTGCAGGCGGCGCACTTGATTTGAAAGCGGGCGGCCGCATCTGTACAGTCAGACCTGTCCTGAGTTTAGTTCCGGATGTGGTGCAGTGCAGCAAACGTGCGTATTATGCCATTGTGGTCAATTGGCGGGAAAGTAAAGCTATGCCGATCTATGAATATCGTTGCGGCGCCTGTGGCGTCGCCAAGGAACACCTGCAGAAACTGAGCGACGCCCCGGTGGCCGCCTGTCCGGAATGCGGCAGCGCCGACTACCATAAGCAGCTGTCCGCCGCGGGCTTCCAGCTGAAGGGCTCGGGCTGGTACGCGACCGACTTCAAGGGCGGCTCGTCGAGCGCGTCCGGCGGCTCGGCCCCGGCCGGCGGCCACAGTTGCGGCGCCGGCTGCGGTTGCGACTGATGTCGGTTCCCCCGCAAATCAAGATGACCCTGAAGGGGTACCTGATCGCCGGCCTGCTGATCTGGCTGCCGCTGGCGATCACCCTGTGGGTGCTGAACCTGATCATCGGTTCGCTGGACCAGACGCTGACGCTGCTGCCGGCCGAATGGCGTCCGGAGCGGCTGTTCGGCATGCATATCCCCGGCCTCGGGGTGGTATTCGCCGTATTGGTGGTGATGGGCACCGGCATGCTGGCCGCCAACGTGCTGGGCCGCCGCCTGGTGGAGTTCTGGCACGGCCTGCTGTCGCGCACGCCGGTGGTCAGCTCCATCTACAACAGCGTCAAGCAGGTCAGCGACACGCTGCTGTCCGACTCCGGCAACGCGTTCAAGAACGCGCTGCTGGTGCGCTGGCCTCACCAGAACGCCTGGACCGTGGCCTTCCAGACCGGCACGCCGGCCCAGGAGATCCTGCGCCACGCCGAGAGCGGCGAGGAGCTGGTCAGCGTTTACGTGCCGACCACGCCGAACCCCACTTCCGGCTATTTCATCGTGGTGCCGCGCAGCGACACCCGCGAGCTGAACATGAGCGTCGATGAGGCGCTCAAGTACGTCATTTCCATGGGCGTGGTGGTTCCGAACCCGCCGCCGCAGGCTCAGCGCCCGCGGCTGAATGATGAACATAATCGGCAGGGCTAGGCCGTCACCCTGTCTAGCCCCTAAGCATGTCGTCCCCTAGCGGGAACTTCGAAGAATTCAATCAAAAAGGTTTACCCAATGCGCACCGATTATTGCGGACTCATCGACAAGAAATACCTCGGTCAAACCGTGACCGTCAAAGGCTGGGCCCATCGCCGCCGCGACCATGGCGGCGTGATCTTCATCGACCTGCGCGACCGCGAAGGCCTGGTGCAGGTGGTGATCGATCCGGACACCCCGGAAGCGTTCAAGCTGGCCGACAGCAGCCGCGGCGAGTACGTGCTGTCCATCACCGGCATCGTGCGCGAGCGCCCGGCCGGCACCGCCAACAGCAAGATGATCTCCGGCGAGATCGAGATCCTGGCCAAGGAAATCGAAATCCTGAACGCCGCGGCCACGCCGCCGTTCCAGATCGACGACGAGAACCTGTCCGAGAACGTCCGTCTGACCAACCGCGTGATCGATCTGCGCCGCCCGGCGATGCAGAAGAACCTGCGCCTGCGCTACAAGGTGGCGATGGGCGTGCGCAACCACCTGGACAAGCAAGGCTTCATCGACATCGAAACCCCGATGCTGACCCGCTCCACCCCGGAAGGCGCCCGCGACTACCTGGTGCCGTCCCGCGTGCATCCGGGCGAGTTCTTCGCGCTGCCGCAATCGCCGCAGCTGTTCAAGCAGCTGCTGATGGTGGCCGGCTTCGACCGCTACTACCAGATCACCAAGTGCTTCCGCGACGAAGACCTGCGCGCCGACCGCCAGCCTGAATTCACCCAGATCGATATCGAGACCTCGTTCCTGAACGAGGACGAGATCATGGACATCACCGAAGGCATGACCAAGGAGATCTTCCAGGACGTGCTGGGCGTGACGCTGCCGACCTTCCCGCGCATGACCTACGGCGACGCGATGTTCTACTACGGCTCCGACAAGCCGGATATGCGCGTTGCGCTGAAATTCACCGAACTGACCGACGTGATGAAGTCGGAAGAGTTCAAGGTGTTCCGCGGCGCCGCCGACATGGCGAACGGCCGCGTAGTGGCCCTGCGCGTGCCGAACGGCGCGTCGTTCAGCCGCAAGGAAATCGACGACTACACCCAGTTCGTCGCCATCTACGGCGCCAAGGGCCTGGCCTACATCAAGGTCAACGACGTCACCAAGCTGAACGAAGAGGGCCTGCAGTCGCCCATCGTGAAGTTCCTGTCCGCCAATGGCCTGAAGGAAATCATAGCCCGCACCGGCGCGCAGAACGGCGACATCATCTTCTTCGGCGCCGACAAGGCCAAGGTGGTGAACGAGGCGATCGGCGCGCTGCGCATCAAGATCGGCCACGAGCACGGTCTGGAAAACGGCTACTTCGTCAAGGAATGGCGCCCGCTGTGGGTGGTGGACTTCCCGATGTTCGAGCACGACGAGGAAGAAGACCGCTGGACCGCCTGCCACCATCCGTTCACCAGCCCGAAGCCGGGCCACGAGGACCTGATGGCCACCGATCCGGGCAAGTGTCTGGCGCGCGCCTACGACATGGTGCTGAACGGCTGGGAAATCGGCGGCGGCTCCATCCGTATCCACCGCGCCGACATCCAGGAGAAGGTGTTCGGCGCGCTGAAGATCAGCCCGGAAGAGCAGCAGAACAAGTTCGGCTTCCTGCTGGACAACCTGAAGTTCGGCGCGCCGCCGCACGGCGGCCTGGCCTTCGGCCTGGATCGCCTGGTGACGCTGATGTGCGGCGCGGAATCGATCCGCGACGTGATCGCCTTCCCGAAGACCCAACGCGCCCAATGCCTGTTGACCAACGCGCCGAACGCGGTGGACGACAAGCAGCTGCGCGAGCTGAACCTGCGCCTGCGCCAGAAGGCCGAGCCGAGCGCTTGATTGGGCGGGATCGCCTGGAAAAACGGACAGCTTGCTGTCCGTTTTTTTTTCGCGCCCGGCCGGCTGATATCCGTCGGCTTGAAACTTAGGCCGGCGATCCCCATCTCAAACAATGGCCCCCGCGCCGCCGGGGCGGTTCCGCGCTCCGCGATTGCAAAACTTTATCGCAACGATATCGATTTACAATTTGCCGGGCTCGGACGCAGTGTTTTATAAAGCTCCGCAATCCACGGCGTTTTCCGATGCCCGATCAGGGAAACGTTGTCATATCAAGACCTTTAAGGAGATCAAAATGGCCGTACTCGTTGGCAAGCAAGCCCCGTTCTTCGCTGGTGAAAAGACTTTCTCCGCCGTGCTGGGCAATGGCGAGATCGTAGACAACTACTCCTTCAAGCAAGCCACCGCCGGCAAGTACGCCGTGGTGTTCTTCTACCCGCTGGACTTCACCTTCGTCTGCCCGTCCGAACTGATCGCCTTCGACCACCGCCTGGCCGAATTCAAGGCCAAGAACGTGGAAGTGATCGGCGTGTCCATCGACAGCCAGTTCACCCACGCCGCATGGCGCAACACCCCGGTGGAAAAGGGCGGCATCGGCCAAGTCGGCTACACCCTGGTCGCAGACATCCAGCACGACCTGTGCAAGGCCTACGATGTTGAAGCCGACGGCGGCGTGGCTTTCCGCGGCTCCTTCCTGATCGACAAGTCCGGCGTGGTGCAGCACCAAGTGGTGAACAACCTGCCGCTGGGCCGCAACGTCGACGAAATGCTGCGCATGGTCGACGCGCTGCAATTCACCGAAGAGCACGGCGAAGTGTGCCCGGCTGGCTGGAACAAGGGCAAGAAGGGCATGAAGCCGTCCGCCGAAGGCGTGGCTTCCTACCTGGCCGAGAACGCCAAGGACCTGTAATCCGCGACTGACCCGGATTCCGTCCCGCACCCCGCCCGCGCAAGCCGGCGGGGTGTTGTTTTATCGACCGCCGCCGTCCCCTATAACAATAGTATTCATAGGGTTAGGGGGATGGAGTGCAAGCGACCAGGCGGCGAATGGTGGAGCGGGAATCCAGGCTGCAGGTGATGCGCGCCTCCGGCGACTGCCTGCCCTATGCCTTTCCCGGCGTGCTGGTGCTGCAGGCGCTGCAATGGGGCCATGCGCCCACCATTGGCTTGCTGCGCTGGGGCATGCTCATCTATCCGCTGCTGGCGCTGGAGTACCTGATCACCATGCTGGCCAGGCGTTGCCGCGACGACGACGACGACCGCGTCGCCGTCCTGTATCGCAGCTTTGTCGCCTGCCTGCTGGCGAGCAGCCTGGGATGGGGCAGCTCGGCCTGGCTGATCATGCGCGACGACGACATCACCTACGCCTTGGTGGTATTGCTGTGGATGCTGGCGATCAGCGCGGTGCAGGGCGCGTTGCTGATCGGCAAGCGCAGGCTGTTCTACCTGTTCGAAGGAATCTTGGGGGCGCTGATGCTGACGCGTCTGTTCGACTCCCATGACCAGCTGCTGCACCTGGTCGGGGTGTCTGTGCTGGTCTTCAGCGGCGTGCTGATCCAGTTCACCGCCCATCTGCATCGTTTCCTGGTGGAATCGATCAAGAATCGGGTCGATAACCAGCTGTTGTCCTGGCGGCTGGGAGAGGAACGCGCGCAGCTGGACGACTGCAATGCGCAGCTGGAGCGGCAGAACGACGAGCTCGACGCCACCTTGCTGCGGATACGCGAGCTGACGGTTCGCGATCCGTTGACCGGTGTCTTCAACATGCGGGCGTTGACGCCCGAGCTGGAGCGCCTGCTGCAGCGTTCCGAGGAGCAGGGCGCGCCGTTCGCGCTGTCCATCATCGACCTGGATTACTTCAAACGCATCAACGACGAATGCGGCCACCCGACCGGCGACGAGGTGCTGCAGCAGCTGTGCCGGATCGTCAGCGCCACGCTGAAGCCAGGCGAAGTGTTCGCCCGCTACGGCGGCGAGGAATTCCTGCTCGTGACGCCGGATTGCAACGGCGGCGAGCATTTCCGCCGCATGGACGCCTTGCGCTCGGCCATCGCCGATTACGACTGGACGCCATTGACCGGCATCCTGCCGGTGACCATCTCCTGCGGGGTGGCCAGCTGGTATCCGGGCACCGATCTGGGCGCGATGCTGCAGCGGGCGGACAGCGCCTTGTACATGGCCAAGGCGCAGGGGCGCAATCGGGTCTGCTCCGAGAAGGACGCGATATGACGCGGATCGATCGCGAGCCTATCGTCTTCGGCCGGCAGGAGGCGGAGCTGGCGCGGGAGATGGTGGGCATGCTCAGGCTGTCGATTTGGCAATCCTTCCTCACCATTCCCTTGTTCGTGCTGCTGATGCTGCCCCAGGTGCCGTGGGTGAGGGGGCTGGCATGGGCGCTGCCTTTCCTGGCGATGCAGTTGTGGCTGCGCAAGTTGTGCGAGCGCTTCGGCAACGAGCCATTGTCCTTGTGGCAGACCTGGCGCCGCTACCTGGCGCTGCGGGGGGTGATGCTGGCGAACAGCATGGCTTGGCCCGCCATCATGTGGCTGATGCTGCCAGACCAGGACGAGCCGTACCGGATGGTGACCCTGCTGTGGCTGGTGGGCGCCTCGGCGCTGCTTTCCCTGCTGTTGGCGCCATGCCGGGACATGCTGCGCGCCCATTTGGTCGGATACTGGGCGTATCCCTTGTACCGGCTTTACAGTGAGGGCGGCAGCCTGTACCTGGCCCTGATGGTGGGGTCCGCCATCTATATCCTGGTGCAATGGGAATTCCTGCAGAGTTTTCACCGCCAGCTGCAGGATACCGCCAACCTGAGCGAGCGCAACGAGAGCATGCTGGCCTCGGTGCAGGCCCTGCATCGGGAGAGCATGGGCAAAAAGGCCCTGCTGGAAAAGCGGCAGCAGGTGCTGCAGAGCGCGCTGCAGCAGATGAAAAAGCTTGCGGAGAGCGATGCCCTGACCGGCTGCTACAACCAGCGGGCATTGCGCGAGAGGCTGGACCGCTGCGCCGAAGCCAGCCTGGCCAGCGGACGTCCCTGGTCGCTGGCGATGCTGGATCTCGACCATTTCAAGCAGGTGAACGATACCTTCGGCCACCTGGCGGGGGACCGGCTGCTGTGTCAGACGGCCAGGCTGATCGAAAGCCGCTTGCCGGAAGGCTGCATTCTGGCGCGATACGGCGGCGAGGAGTTCGCGGTGCTGGCGCCGGACCGGGACGGGCTGGAGCTGCTGAGCCTGATGGAGGAGGTGAGGACCCTGCTTTCCACGTCCAGCCTGGAGGGGTTGCCGGTGGGACGGGTGCAGACGATGTCGGTGGGGGTGGTAGGCTGCCAGCCGGGCGACCTGGTGCGGCAATGCCTGAAGCGGGCCGACGTGGCGCTGTACCGCGCCAAGCAGGGCGGGCGCAACCGGGTCTGCCTGGCGTCTCCGATGGATGACATCTAGGGTCTGGATCCGCGTTGACGGGCCTTAGCCCCTTTCCGCCGCGGGGGCGAGCATGGCTTTCAGCGCGCCGTGCTGGATGGCCACGCCCAGGCAGGCGGCCAGCGCGCACAGCCACCATAGCATTTGCCCTCCGAACTGGCCATAGAGCGCGGTGCCCAGCGCCGGCGCGACCAGCGTTCTTCCGTTCCATGCCGCGTTGTAGAGTCCCAGGTAGCTGCCGCGCAGCCTGCCCTCGGAGCGGTGCATCACCAGATGGGCGTAGCTGGGCGACAGCAACAGCTCGCCGAAGGTCAGCGTCATCATCATCAGCACCGCCCACGGCACGCCGTGGCCGGCGTTCAGCCACAGGAAGGAGCAGCCGGTCAGCAGCACGCCCAGCTGGGTGCTGCGCGCCAGCCCCCAGCGCAGGATGCGCCGGCTGATCGGAATCTGCAGCGCCACCACCATCAGGCCGTTGAGGGTGAACAGGTAGCCGACCCATTGCGGCCCCAGTTGGTAGTGTTCGCGCAGGAACAGCGCCAGCGTGACGTACATCTGGTCGAAGGCCAGCGTGATCAGCACCAGCGCCAGGATGCTGCGCAGAAAGCTCGCGTCGCGCCAGGGGCCGGCCAAAGCGTCTTCATCATCGGCCCGGCGCCTCTGCGGACGGGTGCTTTCCACGCGGCGGGCGTAGGAACAGGCCATCCAGCAGGCACCCAGCAGCGTGCCGGCGGCATTGGCGGCGTACACCCATTGGTAGCCATAGGCGGCGAGGAAGCCGCTGCTGACGCCGGCGATGGCCACGCCCAGGTTGAAGGCTACCCGCATCATGCCCTGGGCCACCGGACGCTGCTGCGGCGCGCAGGGCTCCAGCGCCAGCCGTTGGTTGATCGGCCGGAAGCCGCCGTCGGCCATGCCGGACAGCACCAGCACCGGCATGAACAGCCACACCGGAATCCGCAACGCCAGCAAAACCATGCACAGGCCGGACACGGCCAGGGCCAGCACGCCCAGCGCGCGGCTGTCGAAGCGGTCGGTCAGGCTGCCGCCCTTCAGCGAACCGGCCAGCATGCCGGCGCCGTAGAAAGCCATCAGCATGCCGATCTGGTTGTAGGGTAGCTGGTAGCTCTCGCGCAGATACAGCGGCAGGAACAGCTTGGAGATGCCGCCCACGTTGTTGATGAAGCTGCAGACGACCTGGATGTAGACGCTGGGCGGCAGGCCGCGGTAGGGACGGGAAAGACGGCGTAGCAAAGCGGCTTGAGGCATGGCGCGGCAACGGCCGTTCGGCCTGGTTCCGGCTGCGCGGCGGAAGCAGATTGGCGGATCGTTGTATGGTTATGCGATATGCTTATTCTTCTATTTAAAACAATAACCAGTCAATGGCTTTGTTGCATTATTTCACTGGCAGTTTTGCCTTGACCGTGCGCATCATGGTGGCCTGCTTCTCCGCGCGGGGATGCAGGCCGTCGGGCTGGAAGGCGCCGAGGTCGCCGGCGAAGCCCTCGACCAGCAGCGGCACGTAGGCCAGGCGGTTGCGGCGGGCCAAATCGTCATAAACGGCGCGGAACTCGGCGCCGTAGCGGGGGCCATAGTTGGGTGGCAGCGCCATGCCCACCAGCAGCACCTTGGCCTTGCGCGCCTGGGCCAGGTCTATCATCCGCTGCAGGTTGCGCCTCATGTCAGCCATCGGCAGGCCGCGCAGGCCATCGTTGGCGCCGAGTTCCAGCACCAGCACGTCGGGCTGGTGGCGGGCGAGCGCGTCGGGCAGCCTGGACAGGCCGCCGGCGCTGGTTTCGCCGGACACGCTGGCGTTGACCACCTTGTGCCGGGGCGAGAGGTCGCGCGCCAGCAGCGCCGCCCATCCCTGGCCCGGGGCCAGGCCGTAGCCGGCGGACAGGCTGTCGCCGAACACCAGCACGGTGGCGGCCAGGGCGGGCAGCTGCCACAGCAGCAACAAAGGGAACAGCATTTTGCAGACGATAGAGCGCATGAACCATCCTGAGAAAAAGAAGGCGGTGTTGGCCGCCAGCGAGTTGGCGAAACAAGTGCATTTCCGCGGCGACGTGCTGCACATCCTGCGCAGCGCCTCGCTGACGCTGTATCCGGGCGAGAGCGTGGCCATCGTCGGCACCTCGGGCTCGGGCAAGTCCACGCTGCTGTCGCTGCTGGCCGGCCTCGACCACCCCAGCGACGGCGAGGTGGCGCTGTTCGGCAAGCCGCTGTCCCGGCTCAGCGAGGATGCCCGCGCGCTGCTCAGGCGCGACCGGGTGGGCTTCGTGTTCCAGAACTTCCAGCTCCTGCCGCAATTGACCGCGCTGGAGAATGTCATGCTGCCACTGGAGCTGGCCGGGCGCAACGACGCGCGCGAGGCGGCCAGGCAGATGCTGGAGCGGGTGGGGCTGTCGGCGCGGCTGGGCCACTATCCGCGCCACCTGTCCGGCGGCGAGCAGCAGCGGGTGGCGCTGGCGCGCGCTTTCGTCATCCATCCCGGCCTCCTGTTCGCCGACGAGCCCACCGGCAACCTCGATCCGCACACCGGCCGCCAGATCATAGACCTGCTGTTCCAGCTCAACGCCGAGCAGGGCACGGCGCTGGTGCTGGTCACCCACGACACCGAGCTGGCCAGCCGCTGCGACGCGATTTACCGTCTGGTGGACGGCAAGCTGAACGGAGCGCGCGCCGAATGACCCTGCTTGGACGTTTCCGTTTCGTCGCCCGCTTCATCCGCCGCGAACTGGCGGCCGGCGAGCTGACCATCCTCGGCTTGGCCCTGCTGGTGGCGGTGGCGGCGATGAGCAGCGTCGCCTTTTTCTCCGACCGGGTGGAGAAGGCGCTGACCACCCAGGCCACCCAGCTGCTGGCGGCCGACCTGGTGCTGTCCGGCAACGAGACGGCGCCGGACGCGGTGCGGGCGGAGGCGAGGCGCCGCGGCCTGGAGACCGCCGACAACATCACCTTCCCGTCGATGGCGTTCGCCGGCGGACAGGCGACGCTGGCGCAGTACAAGGCGGTGAGCGCCGGCTACCCGCTGCGCGGCGAAACCACGGTGCGGCTGCTGGACGGCGGTGAAAAGAGCGGCAGGCTGCAGCCCGCGCCCGGCACCGCCTGGGCCGACGCCAGGCTGATCAGCCGGCTCAAGCTGAAACTGGGCGACGAGATCGGCGTCGGCAACGCCCAGTTGAGGCTGGCCGGCATCATCGTCCGCGAGCCGGACGGCAGCATGGACATTTATAACTTCGTGCCGCGGCTGATGTTCAACAGCGCCGACCTGCCGGCCACCGGCCTGGTGCAGGAGGGCAGCCGCATCCGCTGGCGCCTGCTGTTCGCCGGCGAGGACCGCCAGGTCGCCGATTTCCGCGCCTGGCTGCGCACGCACAAGCCTAAGGGGGCCCGGCTGGAAAACGTGGAGGAGATGCGGCCGGAAATCCGCACCGGCCTGGAGCGCGCGCGGCGTTTCCTCGGCCTGACCGCGATGCTGACCGTGGCGCTGGCCGCGTCGGCGGTGGCGCTGGTGGTGCGCCGCTACCTGCGGCGCCACTGGCAGCAGGTGGCGGTGCTGCGCTGCCTGGGACTGGGCTCCGGCGAGGTATGGGGGCTGTTCGTCGGCCTGTTCGTGCTGGTGGGGCTGTTGGCCGGCCTGCTCGGCACGCTGGCCGGCTTCGGCGTGCAACTGGGGTTGATGCGGCTGTTCAGCGGCTATGTCGGCGAGATCCTGCCCGATCCAGGCTGGCAGCCGTGGCTGATCGGCCCGCTGGCGGCGCAGCTGCTGCTGGCCGGCCTGGCGTTGCCGCCCTTGATGGGCATACGCGACGTGTCGCCGGCGGCGGTGCTGCGCAACGAGCTGCCGCCGACCCGCCAGGGCGTGATCGCGCCGGTGCTGGCGCTGGCCACGCTGCTGGGCCTGGCTTCGTGGCAGGTGGGGGAGTGGTCGCTGGCCGGCTGGCTGCTGGCGGCGATGCTGGGTTTTCTCGCCGTGTCCGGCGCGCTGGCGCTGGGCCTGGTGCTGCTGTTGCGCCGGCTGCCGCGCGGCGGCAAGGTGGGCTGGCGCTTCGGCATCGCCAACCTGGCGCGGCGGCGCTGGCTGGCGGTGCTGCAGATCGCCTCGCTGTCGGTGGGGCTGATGGCGCTGCTGACGCTGACCGTGGTGCGCGACGACCTGATCGGCGCCTGGCAGCGCAGCGTGCCGGCCGACGCGCCGAACAAGTTCGTGATCAACATCCAGGGCAACCAGCTGGACGGCGTGCGCGACGCGTTTGCCGCCGCCGGGCGGCCGCTGCCCGAGCTCGCGCCCATGGTGCGCGCGCGGCTGATCGCCATCAACGAGCAGCCGGTGCGCCCGGCCGCCTACGACAACGAGCAGGCGCGGCGGCTGGCCGAGCGCGAGTTCAACCTGTCCTGGCGCGCCGAGCCGCCGCCGGGCAACCAGGTGGTGTCCGGCAAGTGGTGGGACGAGGGCAAGCGGGTGAAGCCGCAATTCTCGGTGGAGAAGGGCCTGGCCAATCTGCTGGGCATCAAGTTGGGCGACACGCTGGCTTTCGACTTGGCCGGCACCGCCTACCGCGCCAAGGTGACCAGCCTGCGCGAAGTGCCCTGGGACAGCTTCCGCGTCAATTTCTTCGTGATCGGCACGCCGGGCCAGTTCAGCCGGCAGCCGGCCAGCTGGATTACCAGCTTCCGCCTTGAGCCGGCGGACGAGGCCTTCGCCAATCAGTTGGTGGAGCGCTTCCCCAATCTGACGGTGATAGACGTGGGCAGCATCCTGGCCGAGGTCAGGGCGATGGTGGACAAGCTGACGCGGGCGATCGAGGCGATGTTCCTGTTGGCGCTGGCGGCCGGGGTGCTGGTGTTGTGGGCGTCGCTGACGGCCACCCGCGACGAGCGGCTGGCCGACGTGGGGCTGATGCGGGCGCTGGGCGCGTCGCGCAGGCAAGTGCGCAGCGTGGTGCTGGCCGAGCTGGTATGGCTGGGCGCGGTGTCCGGCTTGCTGGCGGCATTGGGCGCGATGGGAATCGGCGTGCTGGCGGCGGTGAAGCTGTTTGCTCTGCCGCTGCTGCTCAACTGGTGGCTGCTGCCGCTGGGGATGGCCGGCGGCGTGCTGGTGGTGACGCTGGCCGGCTGGCCGCTGGTGGGCAAGGTAACGAGGACGCCGCCGCTGACGGTGCTGCGCGCGCTAGGCTAGCGGAAAAAAGCGGGAGATATCCGCGGGAGGAGAAATGATGGACGAAATGGTGTTGGCGGCGCTGGCCAAGTGGCCGAACGTGCCGGCGGTGTTCGGCTGGCTGCGGCTGGACGCCCGGGGCCAGTGGTGGATCAAGGACGCCCGGCTGCAGCACGAGGGCATGGTGGAATTCTTCAACCGCAATTACAGCCGGGACGGCCAGGGCCGCTGCTATGTGCAGAACGGCCCCCAGAAGGTTTACGTGCAACTGGACGCCGCGCCCTTGGCGGCGCGGCGCACGCCCAAGGGCTGGAGCACGGTGCCCTACGACGACGACCTGCCGGCGCGCGCCGCCTGGCTGACGCCGGACGGCATGCTGCTGCTGGAGATCGGCGGCGAGCTGGCCGTGGTGGACGACCGCGACTTGGCGGCGGTGCTGGAGGAGGCGCTGCCGGACTGGGACGGGGACGCGGCGACGCTGCCCGTCGCGCTCAAGGTCGGCGACGCCAGTCTGCCGCTGGCGGCCGAGACCTTGCCGGCGCTGCAGGCGCGTTACGGCATCGTCGCCCGGCCCAGGTGAGTCGTTTGTCGGGATGAGAAAAAGCCCCGCCTAAACGGCGGGGCTTGCTTATGGGGAGAGGCCGGTTAGACGGCTTCGGCCTTCACGCCGACCAGCCGTTTGCGGCCGGCCAGCATGCCGACGCAGAAGGCCGCGGCGGCGATCAGGCTGAACAGCAGCGCCAGCGGCCAGGCTTCATGGCTGTGGCCGCGGATCAGGCCGACGGCGAACGGGCCCAGCGAGGCCAGCATATAGCCTATGCCCTGGGCCATGCCGGACAGGTGGGCCGCCACGTGCTGGTCCGGCGAGCGGTGGGCCAGCAGGCTGAGCGCGGTGCTGAACAGGCCGCCCTGGCCGAAGCCGAGCAGGACCGCCCACAGGATCAGGCTGTCGGTGGGCGCGTACAGCATGCCCAGCAGGCCGGCGATCACCGCCAGCAGCGTGACGGCGATGGGCGGGCGCTGGTTGCGGCAGCGGTGGGCCAGCATCGGCACCAGCAGCGACGCCGGCACCTGTACCATGGTGGACAAGGACAGCATCAGTCCGCCCTGCATCGCGGTGAGGCCGCGGTCCATCAGGATGGACGGCAGCCAGCCGAACACGATGTAGGCCAGCGAGGATTGCAGGCCCATGAACAAGGTCACCTGCCAGGCCAACGGGTCGCGCAGAATGCCCCGCACCCGCCATTGGCCTTGGCTGGCGGCGTGGCGGGCGCTCAATTGCGGCCACCAGACCGCCAGCGCCAGCGCGGCCGGCACCGCCCACAACGCCAGCGCCGGTCGCCAGTCGTGGCCGAAGCTCTCGGCCACCGGCACGGTGAAGCCGGCGGCCAGCGCCGCGCCCAGGCATAGCGCCATGGTGTAGACGCCGGTCATCAGGCCGGCGCGGTTGGCGAATTCGCGTTTGACGATGCCGGGCAGCAGCACGCCGATCACGCCGATGGCGGCACCGGCCAGCGCCGAGCCGGCGAACAGGCCGAACAATCCGAGCTGGGTGCGCAGCAGGATGCCGGCGGCCAAGACCAGCAGGACGGCGGCGATGGTCTTCTCGCTGCCCAGGCGGCGCGCCAGGTGGGGCGCCAGCGGGCCGAAGATGCCCAGGCAAGCCACCGGCAGCGTGGTCAGCAGGCCGGACATCGCAGGGCTCAGGCCGGTGTCGGCGCTGACCATGGCCAGCACCGGCGCCAGGCTGGACAGCGCCGGGCGCAGGTTGAGTCCCACCAGCACCAGGCCCAGCAGCAACATCAGCACGCGATGGCGGCTGCCGGTTCGCGGCGCGGCTTCGTCGTCAATCAACAGTTCGTCGGCGATAGCTTTGGATCGCCCCATGTTTTCTTGCATCGTGCTTCCTTATTGTTTTGTGTCCAGCAGCCGGTCCAGCGTGGCCAGCAGCGGGCGGGTGATGGCGGCGGCGGCGCGGCCGGCTTCGTCCGGCCGGCCTTGCCGGATCGCGTCGAAGATGGCGGCGTGGGCGGCGAAGTCCGGGTCGGGCAGCGCCTCGTCGCGGATGGAGTCCTGCACGCTCTGGCGCACCGCGCGCGAGAAAAAGTGGTACAGGCCGGCCAGCGCCTGGTTGCCGCTGGCGTCGGCGATGGCGACGTGGAAGGCGAGATCGCGCTCGGCGTAGCTTTCCGGCGTTTCGCCGTCCCGGCGTTGCAGCCCGTCCAGCGTGGCGGCGATGCGGGCGATGTCGCCGGCGCCGGCGCGCTCGGCGGCCAGCCTGGCCGCGCTCTCCTCCAGCAGGCAGCGCACTTCCAGGTGCTCGCGCAGGCTGGCGCGGCTGAGCGCGCGCATCGCCTCGCCCGGATTGACGATGGCGCGGACATAGGTGCCGTCGCCCTGGCGCACCTCCAGCAGGCCGGCGTACAGCAGCACCCGCACCGCTTCGCGCACGGTGTTGCGGCTGATGCCCAACTCGTCGGCCAGTTCCGGCTCGGTGGGGATGCGGCTGCCCACCGGCCAGCGGCCCTGTTCCAGCTGTTTGCCCAGATTGTCGACGGCGATGTCGACCAGCGAGCGCTTGGAGGAGGAAATATTCATGGGAGTCCGATTAAACATCCAATCATCCGATGAATTTTACCGCCAAACGCGGCATGGAGCAAAGGGCGGGGAAAATCGCTCAGGCGATGGCGGAGAAGCCGCTGCTGGACAGGCCCAGCCCCTGGCCGACCAGCAGCGAGTTCAGCGCGTACGGCGCGCCGATCGAGTACACCAGCGCGTACATCGCGAGGCCGCTGATCTGCTGGGAGGACAGCAGGCTGTTGCTGGACGGGTAGCTGAGCAGGTTCTGCAGATTGTACGGGAAGGTATTGGGCGTCGGCCGGGTGTTGGTCACCAGCTGCCGGGTGCGCTGCTGGGCCTGCAGCGCGCGGGTTTCGTTGACCAGCGTGCCGTTGCCTTGAGTGGTATAGCTGTTGGCCAGCGCGTTCAGCGATTGCGCGACCGTGTACAGTAGGTTGGCCGTGCCGCTGGAATCGCTGTTGTACGCGGCCTGCAGCGAAGCGACGTTCAGGTTCAGCGTGCCGCCCAAGCCGTATTGCGCCGGGCTTTGGTAGTTCAGGCCGACCTGGCTCAGCGTGGTGAGCAGCGAGCTGCCGTTGCTGTAGCTCTTCTGCGCCTGCTGGTTCAGCATTTGCGGCAGTTGCCTGGCGATAGGATCCTGGCTTGGCAGAACCTGGTTGCCCAGCAGGCTGTTGATGGCGCCCAGAGCGGTGTTGAAGGCGCTGGCCAGCGACTGGGCGCTGGTGTTGAGCTGGCCGAAGTCGACGTTGACGGTGATGTTGCTGCTGCCGGTGGCCAGCAGGTTGGCTGACACGCCGCTGCCCAGCTGGATGCCGGCGTTGCTGGCGCTGGAGCCGGACGCGCCGTTGACGGTGTAGCTGGCGTTCAGCGCGGCCTGGGTCTGGGTCAGGTTCTGGCCGCTGCCCACCGCCTGGGTCTGGTCGAAGGCCAGCCGAGACAGGCCGCTCTGGTCGGTGTTGTTGCCGTCGTTGTCGCTGACGGTGATCTTGAAGTTGTTGCTGGCGCCGGTGCTGGCCTGGCTGATCTGCAGCTGGTAGCCGCCCGACGCGTTCTGCACCACGTTGGCTACCACGCCGGCGCCGGCGCCGTTGATCGAGCTGGCGATGCTGGACAGCGTGCCGTTGCTGATGCTGATGGTCACCGGGGAGCCGCTGGCGGTGAAGCTGGTGGCCGAGGTCGAGCTGGTGTAGGCATAGCTGCCGGTGGAGATGGTCAGGCTGCCGCTGCCCACCACGGTGGAGCCGCTGTCGGACAAGGAGAAGCTGGTGGTTGCGCTTTGAGCTTGCGCCAGTTGGGAAACATTGAGCAGATAACTGGCGTTCTGCGCGCCGGAGGAGGTGCTGACGCTGGCCACGGCGGGATTGCTGCTGCTGGCGGTGCCGCCGCCGAAACGGATGGACGGCGCGTAAATCTGCTGCAGACTGCTCTGGAAGGTGCCGAGTATCGACATCAGCTGGCCCAGCGTGGACAGCTCGATCTGTATCGGATCCGTTTTGCTGCTGCTGGCGCTGGCCTGGCTGGCGGCGCTGGACGAGCCCAACAGCAAGCCGCTCGACAACAAACTGCTCAAGTTTGGCAGCAGGCTGTCGAAAGACGAGACAGAGGGGTTGTATCCGGACAGGGCGTTCATTGCCAACACTCGCAAGCCACACCTTGTTTGAGTGTAGCGCATGGCGCGCAAGTTGTTGTCCGGAATGGATTTTTAGGAAAAGTAAAACGGCATGGCGATGCCATGCCGTTTGTGTCTGGCAAAGCCGCGATTCGACGCGGCCGCCGCATGGAGAGCTGGAAGGCTTTACTTGGCCATCGCGTCCTTCATGCACTTCTTGGTGAAGCTTTGCTTGGCCGCGCCAGCCAGCTTCTTCTCAGCGGCTTTGCCATCACAGCTTTTCTGGGCGGCGGCGCTGTCCTTTTCGCATTTCTTCAGGAAGCTCTGCTTGGCGGCGCCGGCCAGTTTCTTCTCGGCTGCCTTGGCGTCGCAGGCGGCGTCAGCCAGCGCCAGGTTGGCGCTGAACAGGGCGAGTACGGCGAGCAGCACGGATTTGCGCATGGTGGATGTCTCCAGTGTGGCGCCCGCGGCGCGGGCGGATGTCATTCGGATTGTTTCTGTCGGGCGTTCAGCCAATAAACGGCGCTCAACGCCGCCAGTGAAAACAGCAGCAACATCAGCGCCAGCTGGTGGGCGGCGCCGTAGTTGGCCTGCTCCACCTGATTGTACAGCGCGATCGATATCACGCGCGTTTCGCCGTCGATATTGCCGCCTATCATCAGCACCACGCCGAACTCGCCTACCGTATGGGCGAAGCCCAGGCAGGCCGCGCTGAGCAGGCCGCTGCGGCAGGAAGGCAGGATCACGTGGCGCATCCGCTGCCAGCGTCCGGCGCCCAGCAGCCGCGCGCTTTCCAGCTCTTCCTGCCGCACCGCGCGGAAGCTGGCCAGCAAAGGCTGCAACACGAAGGGAAGCGAGTACAGGATGGAGGCGAGCACCACGCCGGGGAAGGTGAAGGCGAGGCCCGGCAAACCCAGCGAGGATGTCAGTTTGCCGACCGGCCCGTGCGGTCCGAAGGCCAGCAGCAGATAGAAGCCCAGCACCGTCGGCGGCAGCACCAGCGGCAGCATGGCGCCGGCTTCCATGATGGGGCGCAGCCGGGAGCGGCTGTGCGCCAGCCACCAGGCGCAGGGAATGCACAGGGCCAGCAGCAGCAGCGTGCTGATGCCGGCCAGGCGCAGGGTCAGCGCGATCGCGCTCCAGTCCTGCGGGCTCACGGCTTGAAGCGGTAGCCTGCCTGGGCCATCAGCGCGCGCGCCTGCTCGCCCTTGAGGTAGGCCATCAGCGCGGCCGCGGCCGGCGTCGGCTTGATCAGCAGCGCGTCCTGGCGGATCGGCTGGTGCAGTTTTTCCGGCACCAGCCAGTAATGGCCGCGTATGCCTTGCTCCAGCAACTGGGAGTAGGCGACGAAGGCGAAGTCTGCGCCGCCAACCTCGGCGAATTGCATGGTCTGGCCGATGTTGTCGCCGGTCAGCAGCTTGGGCTTCACCGCCGCCTCCAGCTTCAGGGCGGCCAGCGTTTCCAGCGCGGCGCGGCCATAGGGCGCGGTGGCGGGGTTGGCGACCGCCAGCTTGGCGAAATCGCCCTTGCGCAGCGCCGCTTCGCCGGCGTCGTCGCGCTGCTTGCTCCATAGCGCCAACTGGCCATAGGCGTAGGTGAACTGGCTGGAGGCCTGGCCGAGGCCGGCTTTCGCCAGCTCGGTCGGGCGCTCGTCGTCGGCGGACAGGAACACCTCGAACGGCGCGCCCTGGCGGATCTGCGCCGCCAGCTTGCCGGAAGCGCCGGCGCTGGCCTTGACGTCATGCCCGGTGGCCGCCTTGAAGGATTTGGCGATCTTGTCCAGCGTCTGCTGAAAGTTGCTGGCGACGGCGACATTGACGGTATCGGCGAGGGCGAGCGGGGAAAGGATCAGGCACAACAGGGCAAGGCGCAGGCGCGGCATGGCGGACTCCGGAAGCACGGTCATCCCGCCATTATGCGGCCAAAGGCCGGCGGCTAGCCAGCCGCCCGGTCGGCAGTCTTGAACTGCAGCAGCTGCTGCCAGTCACAACCAAGCAGGTCCTGCCAGGTTTCCCCGCGCGCGCCTGCCGGGTGCGGCGCCGGAGTCTGCAGGTTGACGACGCCGCCCAGCAGATGTCCGTCGAGAGAGTCTTCCAGCTGGGCGACGCTGGCCACTTGCTCCAGATAGGGCGCGATGCCGCGCACCAGCGGCGACTGGCCGTCTATCGGCCGGCCGGGCGTCGGAGCGGCGTCGGCGCTCGGGCCGCGGACGACCAGCCTCAGCCGGGCGACGCCAGGCGCCGGCTCCGCCGTCTGGGGGATGTCCGGCATCCAGGCGCGCAGCAGGGTTTGCAGGCGCAGATTGAGGCTGTGGCCTAGCGCGGTGGCCACCAGCTGCCAGCGGCCATCCCTGCGGGTGTCCAGCAGCCAAAGCGGGTCCAGCAGCAGGCCATGGTAGGGCTTGAGCAGTCCGGCGGAGTCGGCGTAGACGAACTGGCGGTTGTGCCTGCCCTGGCAGAAACCGGGCCTGGCCGTTTGCGGATCGTTTTCGCCGCGGCGCGCCACCCGGCATAGTTCGTTCCAGGCGACCAGCGCGCATCCGAGATTGAAGAAAGGTTTCATCGCTTGTTCTGCCTGGCCGGATTTCATTAAATGGAGTGAAGGAGCGACCGGCGCGAGGCCGGCTGTCTAGGCTGAAAAATAGGCAAAAACCGGCAAATGACTATTGATTTGGCGCAAACGACCGGGCTTGCGGCCAGTGCAAGCTGGCATGTCGGACAGCCTCGCTTGCTGGTATGATTCCGCCTTCGTCGCGATGGCGGCCGTCAACCTGGATTTGCGAAGCGTTAGATGAAGAAAATTTCCCGCGTTCTGTTGCTGCTGCTGTTGTGCGCGGCCGGCTGGCTGGGCTGGGCGCTGCTGCTGCCCGTCGACATGCCCGCAGGCGGCTACAAGCTGCTGGTCGGCCCCAACCGCACGATGAAGCAGATCGCGCATGCGCTGGCGAAGGACGGCGCGATACGCAATGGCCAGCTGATGATCGCGCTGGCGCGGATTTCCGGTTCCGATCGCAAGGTCAAGGCCGGCCTGTACCGGCTGGAGGGCGGGCAGTCGATGCTGGACGTGCTGGACCGGCTGGTGCAGGGCCATCCGGACGAGGCCAGCCTGACCGCGATAGAAGGCTGGACTTTCCGCCAGCTGCGCCAGGCGGTGGACCGCAATCCGGATATCAAGCACGACGCGCTGAAGATGAGCAATGCCGAGCTGATGCATCAGCTGGACCTGCCCGACATCAATCCCGAGGGCTTGTTCTTTCCCAGCACCTATCTGTTCACGCCGGGCTCTTCCGATATCGATCTGTACCGGCAGGCCTTTTCGACGATGGCGCAGCAGCTGGACGCCGCCTGGGCGGCGCGCAAGCCGGGCCTGCCTTACGCCACGCCGTACGAGTTGTTGACCATGGCCAGCCTGATCGAGAAGGAAACCTCCAGCGAGGCCGACCGGCCGATGGTGGCGGCGGTGTTCGTCAACCGGCTGAAGAAGGGCATGCGGCTGCAGACCGATCCCTCGGTGATCTACGGCATGGGCAGCAGCTACCAGGGCAATATCGCCAAGGCCGACTTGCGCCGCGATACGCCGTACAATACCTATACCCGCGCCGGCCTGACGCCGACGCCGATCTCGCTGCCGGGCAAGGCCGCGCTGTACGCGGCGGCCCAGCCGGCCGAAACCGACGCGCTGTATTTCGTCGCCCGCGGCGACGGCAGCTCCCAGTTTTCCAGCACCCTGGACGAGCATAACCAGGCGGTGCGCAAATACATCCTGAAGAAAGGCCAGCAATGAGCAGTGAGGTCCGACGCGGCCGTTTCATCACGCTGGAAGGCATAGACGGCGCCGGCAAGAGCACCCATCTTTCCTTCATCCGCGACTGGCTGGCCCGGCATGGCGTCGACGCCGCGTTCACCCGCGAGCCGGGCGGCACGCCGCTGTCCGAGAAGATCCGCGACCTGCTGCTGGATCCCGGCACCGTGGCCTCGCTGGACGCCGAGGCGCTGCTGGCCTTCGCCGCGCGCCAGCAGCACATCGCCGAGGTGATTGAGCCGGCGCTGGCCGCCGGCCGCTGGCTGGTGTCCGACCGCTTTACCGACTCCACCTACGCCTTCCAGGGCGGCGGCCGCGGCGTGCCGTTCGAGCGCATCCGCGCGCTGGAGGACTGGGTGCAGCGCGGCCTGCAGCCGGACTTGACCCTGCTGTTCGACTTGCCGACCGAAGTGGCCGCCGGACGCATGGCCGGCACCCGGGTGCCGGACCGTTTCGAGCAGGAGGCGGCCGATTTCCACCGCCGCGTGCGCGCCGCCTACCTGCGCCGCGCCGAGGAGGCGCCGCAGCGCATCGCCGTGCTGGACGCCAGCCGCGGCATCGCCGACATCCAGGCTGACATCGTGCTCCACCTGGAACGCCTGCTGGAGCGCGGCTGATGCTGTACCCGTGGCAGAGCGCGGATTGGACGCGCCTTTCCGCCGAGCGCGAGCGCATGCCCGGCGCCTGGCTCTTCACCGGCGCCGCCGGCATCGGCAAGCTGGCTTTCGCCGAGCACTTGGCGCAATCGCTGCTGTGCGAGAGCCCGGCGGCCGGCCACCAGCCGTGCGGCCAATGCCAGGGCTGCCGCTGGTTCCATAGCGGCACCCACCCCGATTTCCGCCGCCTGTCGCCGTTCGCCGACGAGGAGGAGGAGGGCAAGGAGGCCAAGACCACGCGCAAGCTGCCGCAGATCAAGATCGAGGCGGTGCGCGAGGTGATCGATTTCGCCCACCTGACCGCCCATCGCGCCGGCCGCCGCGTGATCCTGGTGGAGCCGGCCGAGAGCCTGAACCTGGCCGCAGCCAACGCGCTGCTGAAGATACTGGAAGAGCCGCCGGAGGCGGTGCTGTTCCTGCTGGTGTCGCACGCGCCGCAGCGCTTGCTGCCCACCATCCGCAGCCGCTGCCGCCAGTTCGCGCTGACCCGGCCGGCCGAGAGCGCCGCGCTGGCGTGGCTGAAGGAGCAGGGCGTCGCCAACGCCGAGGCGGAACTGGCGCACAATGGCGGCGCGCCGCTGTTCGACCACGATCCCGAGCTGGCCGCGCTGCGCGGCCAGTTCGTCCGAGGCCTGGGCCAGCCCAGTTTCGCCGGCATGCTGCAATTGGCCGAGCTGATCGACAAGAACAAGCAGCTGTCGCTGCTGCAGCCCTTGTCCTGGCTGCAGAAGTGGCTGCACGACCTGGCGGCGCTGTGCCTGGCCGGCCGCGTCCGCTATTATCCAGATCATGAGCGCGCGCTCGCCGCGCTGGCGCCGCGCTGCGACGCCGTCCAGCTGATGGCCTGCCAGCAGGCGCTGACGGCGCTGGCGCCGTTTTCCCAGCATACGCTGAATGCCCGCCTGCAACTGGAGGCGGTGTTGATGGATTACCTGAAGATCTTCGCCGGCGGCAAGGCCGGCTGAGCAAGAAGGGGCCCGCATGGATGCCGCCAACCACCGGCCGGATCTGAACAATCCCAATCGCCCCGGCGTGCTGTCGCTGCATATCAAGGAGCGCAGCGCGCTGTTCGCCGCCTACATGCCGTTTCTGCGCAACGGCGGCATTTTCATTCCCACCAACAAGGAAATGCAGCTGGGCGAGGAGGTGTTCCTGCTGCTGACGCTGATGGAGGATCCGCAGCGCATCGCGGTGCAGGCCAAGGTGGTGTGGATCACGCCGGGCGGCGCCAACAACAGCCGCGTCCAGGGCGTGGGCGTGGAGTTCGTCTCCGGCGAGGCCGGCAAGCAGGCCAAGGACAAGATCGAGGCGCTGCTGGGCGGCGTGCTCAATTCCAGCCGCCCCACCCATACCATGTGAGGTACGGGGGGCGGACGTGATATCCTGTGGGCCGGATTCACGTTTTATCTGCCCACCGACCATGTTGATCGACTCCCACTGCCACATCAATTTTCCCGACCTCGCCGAGCGCATGCCCGACGTGCTGGCCAATATGCGCCAGAACCAGGTGACGCACGCCTTGGTGATCGGCGTCAGCCGTCCCAAATATCCGCAGGTGCTGGCGCTGGCCGAAGCGCATCCCAATCTGTACGCCACGGTCGGCGTGCATCCGGACGACCCGGAAGCCGAGGAGTACAGCGAGGACGAGCTGGTGGCGCTGGCGGGCCATCCGCGCGTGGTGGGCATAGGCGAGACCGGCCTCGACTACCACTGGTGCAAGGGCGAGCTCGATTGGCAGCATCAGCGCTTCCGCACCCATATCCGCGCCGCCAGGCGCGTCGGCCTGCCGCTGGTGATCCACACCCGCGAGTCCGCCGAGGACACCATCCGCATCATGCGGGAAGAGCATGCCGAGCAATGCGGCGGCGTGATGCACTGTTTCACCGAGACCTGGGAGGTGGCCGAGGCCGCGCTGGCGCTGGGCTTCTACATCTCCTTCTCCGGCGTGGTGACCTTCAAGAACGCCAGGCAGGTGCAGGAAGTGGCGCAGAAGGTGCCGCTGGAGCGCATGCTGATCGAGACCGATTCGCCCTATCTCGCGCCGGTGCCGTTCCGCGGCAAGACCAACGAGCCGGCCTATGTGCGCCACGTGGCGGAGTTCATCGCCGGGCTGCGCGGCATCCCGTTCGAAGAGGTGGCGCAGGCCACCACCGACAATTTCTTCCGCCTGTTCGCCAAGGCGGCCCGCTGAAACGGAGGGCATCATGCGGCTGTCCGCATTGGGCTGGATCGGCTGGCTGATGGCGCTGCCGGCGCTGGCTAATTGCGTCAGCCTGGGCGGCCGCAGCTACTGCGCGCCTCCGGGCGGCCAGGCCCTGCTGTATCAGGGGCAGCCGTACTGCGGCGCCGGGGCCTGCACCTCCGACGAATTCGGCAACCTGTTCTGCTCGCCCTATCCAGGCGGCGGCGTGATCCGCGCCCGCGGCAGCTTTTACGCCGGACCGGGCCTGTGCGTGCTGGGACCGGACGGCGCGCCCCATTGCGCGGCGCAGCCGGGCGGCAACTGCGCGATCGGCCCGGGCGGCCAGCCCTTATGCGACGGCGGTTCGACGGCGGCGCCGGCGGCGCGCGCGCAGCCGTGCCAGTGATCAAGCAAGGAGAGTCGTGAACACGCTAGAAGTCACCATACTGGGCTGCGGCTCCAGTTCGGGCACCCCGGCGATAGGCTGCGGCTGCCCCACCTGCCAGTCGGACGATGTCCGCAACAAGCGCACCCGCGCCAGCGCCTATGTGCGCGTCGGGGAGCTGGGTTTCCTGATCGACACCGGGCCGGATCTGCGCCAGCAGGCTCTGCGCGAAGGCGTGAGCCGGCTGGACGCGGTGCTCTATACCCATCCGCACGCCGACCACCTGAACGGCATCGACGATCTGCGCGCCTTCTGTTATCTGAAGCAGGGGCCGATCGCGCTGTACGGCAACGACTTCACCATCGCCAACATCCGCGAGCGCTTCGGCTACGCGCTGCAGCCGCCGTCCAGGATGTGGGACAAGCCGGTGTTGCTGCCGGAGGTGGTCAACGGGCCGTTCCAGCACCAGGGCGTGACGCTGACCCCCATTCCCCTGCTGCACGGCAGCTGGCCCTGCCTGGGATGGCGCATCGGCGACGTGGCCTGGCTGACCGATCTGTCGCGGATTCCCGACAGCAGCCTGCCTTTGCTGGAAGGCTTGGAGCTGCTGTTCCTCGATTGCCTGAACGAAGATCCCTATCCGTCCCACCTGTCGGTGGGAGAGGCCTTCGAGTGGGCCGCTCGCATCGCCGCGCGCCGCACGGTGCTGATCCACATGACGCACAAGCTGGAATACCTCGATCTCAGCCAGCGCTGTCCGCCCGGCGTGGAGGTCGGTTTCGACGGCTGGCGCGCGGAAGTGGCTATGGAATGATGAATATCATGTAAAAAAACATGATCTTTATCAATGGTTTGTGAGGTTCACTTCTTGAGCGGTATCTTCTGGTCCAGCACCGCCACCGCGGTGATCGCGTTGTCCGGGCTGCCGTCCACCAGCTTGTCCGAGTAAGTCAGGTAGGTCAGCACATTGCGTTTGGCGTCGACGATGCGCACCACGCGCACATGCTTGAACACGAAGGACGCGCCCTCCTTGAACACCTGCTCCTGCGGCGGGATCGGCTTGCTGAAGCGGATGGCCCCCACCTGCCGGCAAGCGACGGAGAAGCGGGACGGGTCCTTGGCCAGCCCCATCGCGCCCTTGTAGCCGCCCGTCCTGGCGCGCGATACATAGCAGGCGACGCCTTGCACCGACGGATCGTCGAAAGCCTCCACCACCACCTTGTCGTTGGGGCTGAGCAGCTTGAAGGTGGTGGAGACTTCTCCCACTTCCTCGGCCAGGGCGGGCAGGGACAGGAGGGCGAGCAGCAGGGCGGCTTTCTTCATCGGTTTTCTCCGGCGGAACCGGCCGCGGAAAGCGGCCGGACGGGGTCACAGGGTGGAGACGATTGTAGGCAAAGCCGCCCGCGGCCTCAATCTTCGGCCGTTCTGGCGCGGAAGGCGGCCATTTCGTCGGTGACGAAGTCACTTATCATGGCGCGGTAGACGGCGGCCGTCAGCGCCGCGTCGGCGCCCAGCCGCTCGACGCGCCTCATCGCCTGGTCGGCGCGCTTGCCGCCTTCCACTTCCCCGCGGCCATGCTTGAACGCCGCCGCCTGGCGCACGCAGATGCCGCGCTCGGCGATCAGCGCCACCAGCGCGCGGTCGATGCGGTCGTCTGCGCGCGCGTTTCTGCGAGGTTTTGGCATGGGTAGACGTGTTCCATGCCGGGCTCCCGCTCAGTAATAGTTCAGGCCCATCGCCGCCTTCACTTCGGACAGCGTGCGGGCGGCGACGTCGCGGGCGCGGCGGGTGCCGGTTTTCAGCATCTCCAATACCGCCGACGGATCCTGGGCGTAGTGCTCGCGGCGCGCGCGTATCGGCGCCAGCATCTCCTGCAGGCAGTCTTCCAGATGCTTCTTGATCACGGTGTCGCCCAGGCCGCCGCGGCGGTAGTGGTCCTTCAGGCCTTGCACCAGCTCGCGGTCGGGGTGGAAGGCGTCTAGGTAGGTGAACACCACATTGCCCTCCACCTGGCCGGGATCGGCCACGCGCAGATGGGTGGGATCGGTGTACATCATCTTCACCGCCTGGCGGATGTCGTCGGGGGACGCCGACAGCGTGATGGTATTGCCCAGCGATTTGGACATCTTGGCCTTGCCGTCAATGCCGGGCAGGCGGGAGCCCACTTCCGGCACCACCGCCCTGGTTTCCACCAGCACCGGCTGGTCTACGCTGGCGTTGAAGCGGCGCACGATCTCGTTGGTCTGCTCGATCATCGGGATCTGGTCGTCGCCTACCGGCACGATGGTGGCCTTGAACGCGGTGATGTCCGCCGCCTGGGCGGCCGGGTAGGTGAGGAAGCCGGCCGGGATGTCGCGCTCGTAGCCGCGCTGCTTGATCTCGTCCTTGATGGTCGGATTGCGCTCCAGCCGGGCCACCGTCACCAGGTTGAGATAGTAGGAGGCCAGCTCGGTCAGCTCCGGCACCAGGCTCTGGATGAAGATGGTGCTCTTGGCCGGGTCGATGCCGACGGCCAGGTAGTCCAGCGCCACCTGCAGCACGTTGTCGCGCACCTTCAGGTAGTTGCCCATATTGTCGGTCAGCGCCTGGGCGTCGGCTAGCAGCAGGAATTGCGCGCAGCGCTCCTGCAGGATCACGCGGTTGCGCAGCGAGCCGACGTAATGGCCGAGGTGCAGCTGGCCGGTGGTGCGGTCGCCGGTGAGGATGATGTCTTGCGAGCTGATCGTGTCCAGATTCATGTCGATATCTCCATCGGGTTGGAGAGGAGGCCGGCAAGGTGGACTGGGAGGAACCGCCAAAAACAAAACCCGGTGCGCCTTGTCGGCAGCCTCCGGGTTCTTGTGCGTGCGCAAGCGCCGGTGCCGCCTAGGAGAGGCGCCACCACCAAAACTGGATTGCGAATGCGGATGCGGTTTTCATGATGCCATCAAAACACGGCGCCGCGCGTCGCGTCAAGCTCCGCCCGGTTCAGTGGCGCGAGCCGAGATCGCGGTCGCCGACTGAGCCTTCCACCTGGCGGGTCAGTTCGTCGCAGGCGACGATCCTGCCGTCGCGCAGCGTGATGTGGGCCAGCACCTGGAAGCGTGCGGCGCTGCCGTCCTTGTTGGCGACGCGTACCTGGTGGTGGGTCAGCACGCAGTCGTGGTCCTGGGCGACGGCGAGGAAATGCACCTCCATCTTTGCCACGCTTGCGCGCTGCAGGCGCAGGTGATTTTTGAAGTCGTCCAGATCCAGCTCGCGGCCGTCCACCCGTTGGCGGTAGCCGGGCGCCATGTAGCGGGCGATGCTGTCGTCGTCGACGCGGCCGGTTTCGATCAGCTCGGCGAACATGCCGCGGACGATGGCGAGGTTGTCGGGCGAGTGGGGGGAAGAGCTCATGTTGCGGTCTCCTGGTATGGCGGCGCTGGCCGATGGTGGATGGAGACACAGTAGGCGCTTTACGGTTTGATGTGTTAGCGGCAAAGTATCAAGTATTGTCGCAATCGGATCAATCATGGATGCCGTCGATCTGCCTTTTCATTGCCAGGCGCTGCAAGGGGTGTCGCGCTGCGGGACGGCCAGCCATGTCCACGCGGTCGGCCAGCTGATCTATCTGCGCCGCGGCGCGATGCTGTGCCAGAGCGAGACCATGCGCTGGCTGATGGCGGCGGGGCAGGTCGGCTGGATTCCCGCCGGCGTCGCGCACAGCGCCGAACCGTTGGCCGAGCTCTATGGCGTGACGGCCTATGCCGATAGCGCGGCGTATCCGGATCTGCCCGCCGAGGTGCGGGTGATGCCGGCCGGGGGCTTGATGGGATTGCTGCTGGAGCGGCAACTGCGCTACGAGGCGGAGCCTTGGCCCGGCCGCCGGCAACGGCTGGCCGGGGCGATCGTCGACGAGCTGCTGCAATTGGTGCCCTTGCCGCAGCAGCTGCCCTTGCCGGCCGAACGCCGTCTGCGCGCGCTGTGCCGGCGGGTGCTGGCGGATCTGGGGCGGGGATGGCTGCTGGACGAGCTGGCGGTCGCGCATGGGTTTTCCCGCGCCAGCCTGACGCGGGCCTTCGCCAGGGAAACCGGCGTATCGTTCGGCCATTGGCTGGCGCAGGCCAGGCTGTTGGAAGCGGTGCGCCTGCTCAGCGGCGGCGCGATGGTCGGCGAAACCGCCTTACAGGTAGGGTATCAGTCCCCGAGCGCGTTTTGCGCGGCGTTCCGTCGCCATCTGGGTATGGCGCCGGGCGAACTCCAGCGTGCTCAGGCCCGCGTTTGAATCCAGCATGGAGGGGCGCGCGGCGGCCGCTTGAGGCGCAGACGGCGCCTGCAGGTTGTTCAGCAGCCGGCGGAACAGCATTTCCGCCAGTTCGCGCTGGGCCGAGGATTGGCCCTGGCTGGCGGTGGCGATGCCGTTGACCCGCTGCAGCGATGGCTGCCGCAACGCCGCGATGGGCGACAGATTGGGATCGGGCAGATTCATGACGCTCTCTGTTGGTAATATTCACACCATTTGAGAGCGAATGATTTCTATTGTTCTTGATTTTGCAGGAAATTTACAAATAAACAATGGCATGGCGCATAGCCGCGTTTTGCCGGGATGGCATGGCTGGCTATGCCAGGGAGTGGAGCGGAGATGGGAAGAGAGAAAACAGGCGGGCTGGTGTATTCGACCGAGCACGGACGGATGTGTCCGGCTTGCCGGCTGCCGGAGGCGCAATGCCAATGCAAGGCGCAGGCGGCGCCGGCCGGCGACGGCGTCGTCCGGGTGTCCAGGGAGACCAAGGGCCGAGGCGGCAAGGCGGTGACGGTGGTGAAAGGGCTGCCGTTGGCGGCCGACGAGCTGGCCAAGGTGGGCAAGCAGCTGCGCGCGCGCTGCGGCAGCGGCGGCACGGTGAAGGACTGGACGCTGGAAATCCAGGGCGACCACGTCGAGACCGTGGTCGCCGAGCTGGCCAGGCTGGGTTTCAAGGCCAAGCGGGCGGGCGGCTAGGCGCCGCTCGGCGGGATCAGAATTTCCGGCCCAGCGCCGCCTTGTGCATGATGGTGGACGCGATTTCCTCGATCGACTTGTGCGTGGTGCTGATGAAGGGCACCCCGTGATGGCGGAACATCGACTCCGCCTCGTTCACCTCGCGGCGGCAGTTGTCCATGCTGGCGTACTTGGAATCCGGACGGCGCTCCGAGCGAATGTGGTGCAGCCGGTTGGGATCGATGGTGAGGCCGAACATCTTGTCCTTGAACGGCAGCAGCATCTTGGGCAGCGTCGGGCTGCCCAAGTCTTCCGGCGTCAGCGGGTAGTTGGCCGCGCGTATGCCGTACTGCAGCGCCAGGTACAGGCAGGTTGGCGTCTTGCCGGAGCGGGACACGCCGACCAGGATCACGTCGGCCTCGTGCAGGTCCTTCAGCTTGACGCCGTCGTCGTGGTTCAGCGAGAAATTGACCGCCTCGATCCGGTGGTCGTATTTCTCCTCGTTGACCATGCCGTGGGCCTTGCCCACCGTCAGCGTCGCCTTCTGGCCAAGCTCGATCTCCAGGTGGCCGATGAAGCTTTCGAAGAAGTCGATCAGCACCACGTTGTTCAGCCGCAGCGCCTCGCGCACTTCCGGGTTGACGATGCTGGTGAAGACCAGCGGGCGCAGGTGGTCGCGCTCCGCGATCTCGCTGATGCGCTCGGCCAGCGCGCGCGCTTTCTCTACGGTGTCGACGAAGGGCACGGTCTCGCGCTGGAAGTCCAGCGCGTCGAACTGGGTCAGCAGGGTATGGCCCAGCGATTCGGCGGTGATGCCGGTGCGGTCGGAAATGAAGAAGGCGGAGCGGTGGTGAGACATGGATGACCTTGCGGATGGTGGATTTGCCTGCTGCAAAGTGTATACCGGCGCGGACGGCGGCGATATGGCGGGGCGCGGTTCGTTTTCTTCATGTAATCATAAAATTACATGATATTTGGTTATTTTGGACTGTCTTTGTCTAAACAACTGTTTGATTGTATTGATTTTGTTGAATCGGCTGTCGCAAAAAGTCTTGTGCAGCGCAAAAGATGCTACGCAATTCGCACGTAATTCGGCTAGAATGCGGCCCTATCGTCCCAATCCCAACACAGGAAGTGAAGTGATGGCAGACAACTACGTCATCTGGTTCGAGAAGCTGCGCATGACCGACGTGGAAGAGGTAGGCGGCAAGAACGCCTCCCTCGGCGAAATGATCAGTCAGCTGGCGGGCTCCGGCGTTCGTGTTCCCGGCGGCTTTGCCACCACTGCTCAGGCATACCGGGATTTCCTGCAGCACAATGGCCTGGCCGACAAGATCAACGCCGCGCTGGCCAAACTCGATATCGACGACGTCAGCGAACTGGCCCGGGTGGGCAAGGAAATCCGCCAGTGGATCATCGACACCCCGTTCCCGGCCAAGCTGGATGCCGACATCAAGGAAGCTTGGGACAAGATGGTGGCCGACGCCGGCGGCGCCGACATCTCCGTGGCGGTCCGCTCCTCCGCCACCGCTGAAGACCTCCCCGACGCCTCGTTCGCAGGCCAGCAAGAAACCTTCCTGAACATCCGCGGCCTCGACAACGTCAAGGACGCGATGAAGCACGTGTTCGCCTCCCTGTACAACGACCGCGCCATCTCCTACCGCGTGCACAAGGGCTTTGCCCACGACGTGGTGGCCCTGTCCGCAGGCGTGCAGCGCATGGTGCGTTCCGACATGGGCGCGGCCGGCGTGATGTTCACCATCGACACCGAATCCGGCTTCGAGGACGTGGTGTTCATCACCGCTTCCTACGGCCTGGGCGAGACCGTGGTGCAGGGCGCCGTGAACCCGGACGAGTTCTACGTGCACAAGCCGACGCTGAAGGCCGGCCGCCCGGCGGTGCTGCGCAAGACCATGGGCTCCAAGCTGATCAAGATGGAGTTCACCGACGCGTCGCAAGCCGGCCGCTCGGTCAAGACCGTGGATGTGGAGCCGGCGCTGCGCAAAGCGTTCTCGATCAGCGACGCCGAAGTGGCTGAACTGGCCCAGTACGCGCTGATCATCGAAAAACACTACGGCCGCCCGATGGACATCGAGTGGGGCCGCGACGGCGTGGACGGCAAGCTGTACATTCTGCAGGCGCGTCCGGAAACCGTTAAGTCGCAGGAAGACCGCAAGGACACCCTGCGCCGCTACCGCCTGAACAGCAAGTCCGAGATCCTGTGCGAAGGCCGCGCCATCGGCCAGAAGATCGGCCAGGGCGTGGTGCGCACCATCAAGGACGCGTCCGAGATGGACCGCGTCAAGCCGGGCGATGTGCTGGTCACCGACATGACCGACCCGGATTGGGAACCGGTGATGAAGCGCGCCGCCGCCATCGTGACCAACCGCGGCGGCCGCACCTGCCACGCGGCGATCATCGCGCGCGAGCTGGGCATCCCGGCCGTGGTCGGCTGCGGCGACGCCACCGACGTGCTGAAGGAAGGCATGCAGGTCACCGTGTCCTGCGCCGAAGGCGACACCGGCAACATCTACGACGGCCTGCTGGACGTGGAAGTGATCGACCTGGAACTGGACAAGATGCCCAAGGCCCCGGTCAAGATCATGATGAACGTCGGCAATCCGGAACTGGCTTTCGATTTCGCCCAACTGCCTAACGAAGGCGTGGGCCTGGCGCGGATGGAATTCGTCATCAACCGCCAGATCGGCATCCACCCGAAAGCGCTGCTGGAGTTCGACAAGCTGAGCCCGGAGCTGAAGGAAACCATTTCCGACCGCATCGCCGGCTACGCCAGCCCGGTGGACTTCTACGTCGACAAGATCGCCGAGGGCGTGTCCACGCTGGCCGCGGCCTTCTACCCGAAGAAGGTCATCGTGCGCATGTCGGACTTCAAGTCCAACGAGTACGCCAACCTGATCGGCGGCCAGCTGTACGAGCCGCACGAAGAGAACCCGATGATCGGCTTCCGCGGCGCCGCCCGCTACGTGGCCGAGTCGTTCCGCGACTGTTTCGAGCTGGAATGCCGCGCGATCAAGAAGGTGCGCGACGTGATGGGCCTGACCAACGTGGAAGTGATGATCCCGTTCGTCCGCACCCTGGCCGAAGCCGAGAAGGTGGTCGAGATCCTGGCTGAAAACGGCCTGAAGCGCGGCGAAAACGGCTTGCGCCTGATCATGATGTGCGAGCTGCCGACCAACGCGGTGCTGGCTGAGAAGTTCCTGCAGCACTTCGACGGCTTCTCCATCGGCTCCAACGACATGACCCAGCTGACGCTGGGCGTGGACCGCGATTCCGGCGGCCCGATCGCCTCCACCTTCGACGAGCGCAACGAGGCGGTCAAGGCCATGCTGCACATGTCCATCCAAGCTTGCCGCAAGCTGGGCAAGTACGTGGGCATCTGCGGCCAGGGCCCGTCCGACCACCCGGACTTCGCCAAGTGGCTGGTGGAGGAGGGCATCGAGACCGTGTCGCTGAACCCGGACACCGTGGTGGAAACCTGGCTTTACCTGGCCAAGGAGCTGAACAGCTGAGGCTGACGGCAGCCCATCGGTGAATGAGAAACCGCCCGGAAACGGGCGGTTTTCGCTTGTTTGCGGCAGGCTGATGATCAGCGGCCGGGGTCGCCGTTCCTGTTCAGCTGGTCCTGGATCAGCTTGGCCTTCTCCAGCAGCCGTTCGGTGCCTTTTTCCCGCTCCGCGTCCTGCTCCTGCCTCGCTTCCGCCGCCTCGCGCTCGGCGGCCATCGCCTGCTGCTCGCCTTCCTGCAGCAGTTTCTCTATGGCGTCGAAATCAAAGAAGTCCCGCGTATTGGCCAGCCGCTCCGAGTAATGGACCACATTGGCGGCGTCGGCCAGGATGATGGCCGGCGAGGTGTAGCCGCTGAGCGGGTATTCGGTGATCAGCACGCCGTAGCGCTTGTGGAAGTCGCGGCCGCGCAGCGTGGACAGCAGCGCGATGTTGGGCAGACCGTGCTCGTGCCGGGCGCGCGCCAGCGACGATGGCGAGTCGACGGTGATCACGATCAGCTTCAGGTGCGGCCAGCTGTCCAGAAAGCGCCGGGTTTCGCGCAGCAGCAGCAGACCGGCGTGCTCGTCCTCGTCCACCGACAGCAGGGTGACGATCAGTTTGGGCGTGTGGGAGAAGCTCTCCAGCGCGGCGTCGTGTTTCTGGTCGTCCACCAGCATGAAGCTGGGCAGATAGTCTCCCTTGCGCGGGAAATCGCCGATGACGGGCAACATTTCGTCGCCATACTGTACCCAAAAGTCTTCCATTTCAGCTCCTCCTCGAATTTCTATCGTGGACGAGCGAACGGCGAAATCAAGAATTTCGTCCTAAATAAAACGAAAAAACCCGCTTCGCAGCGGGTTGGGTACGTATTGCGGGGTGGGAGGCTCAGCGAGTCTGCAGCGCCGGTTCCGGCATGGTCTCGCGCTTGGTCTTGGGCGGAGCCGGGGGCTCGCTTCCTTCCAGCACCTGGCGCATCCGTTCGACGTCCAGCGCCTTTTCCCACTTGGCGATCACCACGGTGGCGACGCCGTTGCCGATCAGGTTGGTGATGGCGCGCGCCTCGGACATGAAGCGGTCGATGCCGATCAGCAGCGCCAGGCCCTCCACCGGCAGCTTGCCGCCCAGCGTCGCCAGCGTGGCGGCCAGCGTGATGAAGCCGCCGCCGGTCACCGCCGCCGCGCCCTTGGAGGTCAGCAGCAGCACGCCGATGATAGCCAGCTCCTCGCCCAGCGTCAGGTTCACATTGGTGGCCTGGGCGATGAAGATCGCCGCCATGGTCAGGTAGATGGAAGTGCCGTCCAGGTTGAACGAGTAGCCGGTGGGCACCACCATGCCGACCACCGGCTTGGAGCAGCCCAGGTTTTCCAGTTTCTTCATGATGCCGGGCAGCGCGGATTCGGAAGAAGAGGTGCCGAGCACCAGCAGGATCTCTTCCTTGATGTAGACCAAAAAGCGCCACAGGCTGAAGCCGGAGAAGCGGGCGATGGCGCCCAGCACGATGAACACGAAGGCGAAGCAGGTGAGATACACGCAGGCCATCAAAAAGCCCAGCTGCTTCAGCGAACCGATGCCGTATTTGCCGATGGTGAAGGCCATCGCGCCGAAGGCGCCGATCGGGGCCAGCTTCATCAGCATGTTGATCACGCCGAACAGCGCGTGCGAGAACTCGTCCAGGATGTGGACGATGGTCTTGCCGTTGTCGCCCATCTTGGTCAGCGCCAGGCCCAACAGCACCGAGAAGGTCAGCACCTGCAGGATCTCGCCGCTGGCGAAGGCGCCGACCACCGTGTCCGGGATGATGTGCAGCAGGAAATCGACCGTGTTCATTTCCTTGGCGCCGGCGGTGAACTTGGCGATGTCCTTGGCGTGTAGCGTATGCG
Organism: Chromobacterium violaceum ATCC 12472; assembly: GCF_000007705.1. NCBI lineage: Bacteria > Pseudomonadati > Pseudomonadota > Betaproteobacteria > Neisseriales > Chromobacteriaceae > Chromobacterium > Chromobacterium violaceum. The sequence goes on along the minus strand of NC_005085.1, from coordinate 4,008,574 downwards.
GGTCGATGTTGAGGCCGGCGCCCGGCTGCAGCAGGTTGACCACGATCAGGCCGATCACCAGCGCCAGCGTGGTGACGGCTTCGAAGTAGAACAGCGCCTTGACGCCGACGCGGCCCACTTCCTTCATGTCGCCCATCTTGGCGATGCCGACCACGACGGTGGCGAAGATGATGGGCGCGATCATCATCTTGATCAGCTTGATGAAGGCGTCGCCCAGCGGTTTCATCTTGGCGCCGAGGTCAGGCGCGAGAGCGCCGAGCGTGACGCCCAGCGCGATGGCGATCAGCACCTGGACGTACAGGCGCGAAAAGAACGGAGTCTTGGTTTGCATGGTTCTCCCGACTGGCGTTGATTGCAGGAATCCGGACTCTTGAACGGTCCATTTTCCAGCGATGCTAACAACAGCCTTCAGCCGGGAGCATTGTCGATATCCCTATCGGGGATAACCCTGATGCGATATCCGGATTGGATTCAGTGCAGCTGCTTCAGGTAGGACGCGAAGCCGCTGAGCAGCATCTCCACCGAGATCGCGGTCAGCACCAGGCCCATCAGCCGCTCCAGCGCGGTGATCGCCTGTTCGCCCAGCAGCTTCTGCAGGCGGCTGGAGAACAGGAAGGTGACGGTGGTGACCAGCATGCAGATGGTCAGCGCGCCCATCCACTCCAGCATCCGGCCCGGCTCGCGGGTGGACAGCAACAGCACGGTGGCCATCGCCGACGGGCCGGCGATCAGCGGGATGGCGATCGGCACGATGAAGGGTTCGCCGCTCATCTTGTCGCCGCCGAACACGCTGCCTTCGCCGGGGAAGATCATCTTGATGGCGATCAGGAACAGGATCACGCCGCCGGCGATGCGCATCGATTCGTCGGTCAGGTGCATCAGGTCGAGGAAGTTGCGGCCGAACAGCATGAACACGCTCAGCACCAGGAAGGCGATCAGGCATTCGCGGTAGACCACGCGCTTGCGGCGCTCGGGCTTCACCTGCTTCAGCGCGGCGATGAACAGCGGGATGTTGCCCAGCGGGTCGGTGATCAGGATCAACAGGATGGTGGCGGACAGAAACGAGGTTTGCATGATTCGAGGCTTGGGTGGGTTCGGCCGCGATTATCGCATGCCGTCCGAGTGCCGGCGAGCGGCGATGCGACTGGAAATTAAGCGTTTTCGCGATGTTTGCCGGCGAACGTCCGTAAAAACGCCGCCCGGCCGGAGGCGGGGCGGCGTGTCGCCGTGAAAGCGGGGGTTTACTGTTCGTCGCCGGTTTCGATTTCGGCTTCGTCGCCGTCCTTCTGCTTGCGCGCGCTGCCTTCCACCATGTTGATGACGAACAGCCGGCATTGCAGCGAGCCGTTGAACAGCGGCGTGCGGCGCTTGGGCGCCAGCCGGATCAGCTTGCCCAGGCGCAGATCGCCGCTGAACAGGCAGGCGGTCCAGCCGGCGAAGTGGGCCTTCAGCCAGTCGCCCAGCTCCGGGTACCAGGCCGCCAGCTGGTCCTGCTCTTCCAGCCGCACGCCGTACGGCGGGTTGCTGACGATCAGGCCGTGCTCGGCGTGCGGGCGGGAGGCGGTCACGTCGGCGGCGCTGACTTCCACCAGCTCGGCCAGGCCGGCGCGCTCCAGGTTGGCGCGGGCGATATTGACCATGGCCTGCGAGCGGTCGGAGCCGCGGATGGCCAGAGAGGACGCCGGCTGCTCGGCCTTGCGCGCGTCCTGCTGCAGCTTTTCCCAGGCGGCGGAGTCGAAGCTAGACAGCGCCTCGAAGCCGAAGCGGCGGGCGCGGCCCGGCGCGCGGTTCAGCGCGATGTCGGCGGCTTCCACCAGGAAGGTGCCGCTGCCGCACATCGGGTCCAGCAGCGGCTGGCTGCCGTCGTAGCCGGCCAAGAGCAGGATGCCGGCGGCGAGGTTTTCGCGCAGCGGCGCCTCGCCGGTTTCCTCGCGCCAGCCGCGCTTGAATAGCGGCTCGCCGCTGGTGTCGAGGTAGATGGTCGCTTCGTCGGCGGTGAGGAACACGTTGACGCGCACGTCCGGGTGGCGGGTGTCGACGCTGGGGCGGCCGAGGTGCGCCTGGCGGAAGCGGTCGCAGATCGCGTCCTTCACCGTCAAGCCGATGTAGTCCAGGCTCTTGACGCGGGCGGCGATGCCGTCGGCCTTCAGCTTGATGGTGCGCGACACCTCGAACCAGCGCGGCCAGTCCACGCTCATCGCCAGCCGGTAGATGTCCTGCTCGGCGTGATAGCCGCCGTGGGCCAGGCGCAGCAGCACGCGGCTGGCGGTGCGCGAGTGCAGGTTGACCGCCATCATCAGCCTGGCGTCGCCGGCGAAAGCCACGCCGCCGTCGGCCGGGGCGATGTCGCCGGCGCCCAGCGCCAGCAACTCGTCGGCCAGGATTTGCTCCAGGCCGCGCGGGCAGGGCGCGAACATGGCCAGCCGGCTGTCCAGGCGGTTGGTGATCACGTTTTCCGCGCGGGGCGCCGGCGCGTGGCTGCTGTCGTGCGGGCGCTGCTCGAAGGCGCGGCGCGGCTGGTCGACCCGGTGGGTGTCGCCGAACGGCTGCAGGCCGCGCGAGCGATGCTCGTGCCTGTCGCCCCGCGGGGTGCGGTCTTCGCGCGGCTGCCATTGCGGCTTGTCGTCGCGGCGGAAGCGGCTGTCGCGCTCGCCGTCCTCGCGCTTGGCGAACAGCTTGCGCGGCGCGTCGCCGTCCTGGCGCGGGGCGCGGTCTTCGCGCGGCTGCCATTGCGGCTTGTCGTCGCGGCGGAAGCGGTTGTCGCGCTCGCCGTCCTCGCGCTTGGCGAAGATCTTGCGCGGGCCGTCGCCATCGTGGCGCGGCGCGCGGTCTTCGCGCGGCTGCCATTGCGGCTTGTCGTCGCGGCGGAAGCGGTTGTCGCGCTCGTCGTCCTCGCGCTTGGCGAAGATCTTGCGCGGGCCGTCGCCATCGTGGTGGGGCGCGTGGTCTTCGCGCGGCTGCCATTGCGGCTTGTCGTCGCGGCGGAAGCGGTTGTCGCGCTCGCCGTCCTCGCGCTTGGCGAAGATCTTGCGCGGGCCGTCGCCGTCGTGGCGGGACGCGCGGTCTTCGCGCGGCTGCCATTGCGGCTTGTCGTCACGGCGGAAATGATGGTCGCGCTCGCCGCCTTCGCGCTTGGCGAAGTCTTTGCGCGGGCCGTTGTCGCCGTAGGGCGCGCGATCCTCGCGAGCTTGCCACTGCGGCTTGTCGTCGCGGGGGAAGCCGCCTTGGGCGCGCGGCTTGAATTCGCGCGGCGGCGCGTCTTCGGTGTGCAGCGGCTTGCGGCCGGACGGGCCGCGGTCGCGGCTGTAGCGCTTGTCCTGCGGCGCGCCGTCGCGGCGGAAATCGGCGGCGCGTTCCACGCCCTCCGGCAGCGGCTTGCGATTGGATGGACCGCGGTCGCGGTCGTAGCGGCGGTCGTCCTGGCGCGGCTGCCAGGCCGACTTGTCGCCGTCGCGGTGGAAGCGTTGCTGCTGGCCTTGGCCGCGGTCGTCGGAGCGCTTGTCGAAGCGGCGGTCATCCTGGCGCGGCTGCCAGGCCGGCTTGTCGCCGTCGCGTTGGAAGCGTTGCTGCTGGCCTTGGCCGCGGTCGTCGGAGCGCTTGTCGAAGCGGCGGTCGTCCTGGCGCGGCTGCCAGGCCGACTTGTCGCCGTCGCGGTGGAAGCGTTTCTGCTGGCCATCGCCGCGGTCGTCGGAGCGCTTGTCGAAACGGCGTTGTTCCTGGCCGGGCTTCCAGTCCGGCTTGCCCGGGCCGGGACGCTGGCCGGAGTACGGCGCGCGCGGTTTGCCGTCCTGCGGCTGCCGATCGGGGGCGCTCGGGTTTCCGCCTGCCGGCGAGTTGGCCGCGCGTTCGCGGCTGGTTTGATCGCGGCGCTGGCTGGCGCGTTGGCGGGAGCGGAAACTGGACATGAAACGACCTCGAATGGGCAAACTAAATAAGTAATCCTTTAATTTTAACGTATTTGGCCGCCGCCTGCTTGGTGGCGCTGCGGCTTTCCGCTACCATAACCGGTTCGATTCGATATTGGATTGCGATGTTGCACAGCAGTTTCGCCTCCCGGCTGGTGGCCTGGCAACGGCGGCATGGCCGCCACGACCTGCCCTGGCAGGTGAAGGACCCGTATCGGGTGTGGCTGTCAGAGATCATGCTGCAGCAGACCCAGGTGAAGAGCGTGCTCGACTATTACCCGCGTTTCCTGGCCCGCTTCCCGGACGTGGCCAGCCTGGCCGCCGCGCCGGTGGACGACGTGCTGGCGCAGTGGAGCGGCCTGGGCTACTACAGCCGGGCGCGCAATCTGCACAAGGCGGCGAAGATGGTGATGGATGCTTTCGGCGGCGCCTTTCCCCCCGAGCGGGAGCGGCTGGAGCAGCTGCCCGGCGTCGGGCGCTCCACCGCCGCCGCGATTTCCGCCTTCGCCTTCGGCCGGCGCGAGACCATCCTGGACGGCAATGTCAAACGGGTGCTGGCGCGCTGCTTCGGCATAGACGGCTTTCCCGGCGACAAGGCGATAGAGAAGCGGATGTGGGCGCTGGCCGAGGAGATCCTGCCGGCCGCCGCCGCCGACATCGGCCCCTATGTGCAGGGTCTGATGGACCTGGGCGCGACGGTGTGCAGCCGCGGCAAGCCGGCCTGCACCGCCTGTCCGATGGTGGACGGCTGCGTGGCGGCGCGGGAGGGCCGCACCGGCGAACTGCCGACGCCGCGGCCGAAAAAGGCTGTGCCGATCCGGCACACGGCGATGCTGCTGGCGCGGCATGAAAACAAGGTATGGCTTGAGCGCCGGCCGCCGACCGGCATCTGGGGCGGGCTGTTGTCGCTGCCGGAGTTCGCCACCACCTTGGAAATGGAAGACTGGCTGAGCGGCCGGGGCGATGGCGACATGCTGCCCGCCTGGCCGGAGCTGGAGCATGTGTTTACTCATTTCCGCTTGATCATCACGCCGCAGCCGGTCCGGATCGACCGCCTGCATGCGGCGGGAGCCGCCGAGGCCGATGGCCAGTGGCTGGACATCGATCAGGCTGTGGACGCCGGCGTGCCGGCGCCGGTCCGTCGCCTGCTGCTCAGGCTGGCGTCGGATTGACGAGGGCGGACGAGGGTCCGCCGATTGTGGCAAATGCCGGGCGCGCCCCGGCTTACAATTGAAGACGGCGAGCCCGTCCAGATAGACAGATATGGTTTCCGTAGTCCGCACCGTTGCCGATACCCTGGCCGACGCCGCCGACCCGGCGCGCTGGCTGGAGCATATGTCCGCCGCTTTTCCCGACGAGGACGGCGCGCTGCTGGCGCGCGCCTTTCACGCCGCGCGCGAACTGTACGCGGGCAAGACCGTCCCCGCCACCGGCGAAGACCTGTTCACCCACGCGGTGGCCGCTGCGGCCGTCGTCGCCGACCTGAACCTGTTGCCTGACGCCATCGTCGCCACCTTGCTGTTCTCGGCGCCGGATTTTCACCCGGAGTGGCAGGCCTGGCTAACGGAAACCTTCAACCCGACGGTGGCGATGCTGGTGGACGGTGTGGGCGGCGTGCGCCGCATCACCGAGTTCGCCCGCATCGACAGGATGGCCACGCCGGAGGACTGCGCGCGCCAGGCCGAGACCATGCGCAAGATGCTGCTGGCCATGGTGGCCGACATCCGCGTGGTGCTGATCAAGCTGGCGTGGCGCACCCAGACCATGCACTACTTGGCCAATGTGGCCGACGAGGCGGTGCGCCGCCGCATCGCCGGCGAGACGCTGGAGCTGTTCGCGCCGCTCGCCAACCGCCTGGGCGTGTGGCAGATCAAGTGGGAGCTGGAGGACCTGGGCCTCAGGCACACCGAGCCCGACACCTACAAGAAGATCGCCAAACTGTTGGACGAGCGCCGGCTGGAGCGCATCGACTATATCGAGCGGGTGCTGGACGTCTTGCGCGACGAGCTGAAAAAGGCCGGCGTCAGGGCCGAGGTGGCCGGCCGCCCCAAGCACATCTATTCCATCTGGAAGAAGATGAAGAAGAAAAAGCTCGATTTCACCGAGCTTTACGACATCCGCGCGGTGCGCATCCTGGTGGACAAGCTGCCGGACTGCTACACCGCGCTCGGCATCATCCACGGCATGTGGCAGCCGATACGCGGCGAGTTCGACGACTACATCTCCCATCCCAAGGCCAACAACTACCGCAGCCTGCACACCGCGGTGGTGGGCCCGGAGGACAAGGCGCTGGAGGTGCAGATCCGCACCTTCGAGATGCACGAGCACGCCGAGTTCGGCGTGGCCGCGCACTGGCGCTACAAGGAGGGCGGCAAGGGCGACGCCGCCTACGAGGAGAAGATCTCCTGGCTGCGCCAGCTGCTGGACTGGCGCGAGGAAATGTCTGACCGCGAAGGCCTGGCCGAGGCGTTCAAGACCGAGCTGTTCGCCGACACCATCTACGTGTTGACGCCGCAGGGCAAGGTACTGGCGCTGCCGCAGGGCGCGACGCCGATCGATTTCGCCTACGCCATCCACTCCGGGCTGGGCAACCGTTGCCGCGGCGCCAAGGTGGAGGGGCAGATCGTGCCGCTGTCCACGCCGCTGCAGAACGGCCAGCGGGTGGAGGTGCTGGTGGCCAAGGAGGGCGGCCCGTCGGTTAACTGGCTGCACGACGGCTGGGTGAAGAGCCACCGCGCCATCTCCAAGATCCGCCAGTACATCCGGCTGCAAAACGCCGACACCGTGCGCGAGACCGGCAAGGCGCTGTTCGAGCGCGAGCTGGCGCGGCGGCCGCACATCCAGCCTAATCTGCAGCAGCTGGCGGAGAAGCTGGGCTACGACAAGCTGGACGAAGTCTACGGCGCGCTGGGCCATGGCGAGTTGACGATACGCGCAGTCAGCAACGCAATCACCAGCTTCGCGCCGCCGCCGGCGGTGGAGGTGCAGCCGGAAAGCCTGATCCGCGCCAGCAAAGGCGGCCACGATGCCGGCGGCGTGCTGATCGAGGGCGTGGACAATCTGATGACGGTGCTGGCCAAGTGCTGCAAACCGGCGCCGCCCGACCAGGTGATGGGCTTCGTCACCAAGGGGCGCGGCATCTCCATCCACCGCAGTAGTTGCCTGACGCTGAAGAAGCTGTCGCAGGAGGTGCCCGAGCGCCTGATCGCCGCCGAATGGGGCGACCAGCGCAACAGCGTGTTCCCGATCGACATCGAGGTGATGTCGCAGGACCGGCCGGGCCTGCTGCGCGACATCTCCGACGTGCTGTCGCGGGAGAAGCTCAACCTGATCGGCGTCAACACCCTGTCGCGCGACCTGAAGAGCCGCTTGCGGCTGACGGTGGAAGTGCGCCAGGTGCAGGACATCAGCCGCGTGCTGTCGCGCCTGATGGAACTGTCCGGCGTGCAGGAAGCCCGCCGGGTTTGAGCTAAAACCATGAACCGGCTGGAATGCCCGTGGATCGGGCGTTTCAGCCGGTTCCGCTTTTGGCGGGCGAGCCCGGCCGGCGCCGGGCGGTTTGCGTTTAAGCAAGCGGCGTTGATTCGCGATTTGCTTTCACGTGAAGAAATTTTCATAATCGTGGGCATTGCCCTGGTCAAACCGCTGTCATGCGGTTTGCGCCTTTTGGACGCATACGAGAGAGATAGACATGTCTGCACTGATTGAAGCCGCGCGCCGCGCGCTGTCCCTGATGGACCTGACCACCCTCAACGACGACGATACCGACGAGAAGGTGGCCGCGCTGTGCCGCAAGGCCAAGAGCCCGGACGGCACCGTGGCGGCGGTATGCGTGTTTCCCCGCTTCGTGCCCATCGCCAAGAAGACGCTGCGCGAAGCGGGTTGTCCGGAGGTGCAGGTGGCCACCGTCACCAACTTCCCGCACGGCAATGACGACGTCTCCATCGCGGTGGCCGAAACCCGCGCCGCCATCGCCTACGGCGCCGACGAAGTGGACGTGGTGTTCCCGTACCGCGCGCTGATGGCCGGCAACCGCGACATCGGCTTCGAGCTGGTCAAGGCCTGCAAGGAAGCCTGCGGCGGCAAGCTCTTGAAAGTGATCATCGAGAGCGGCGAACTGAAGGACGCGGCGCTGATCCGCGAAGCCAGCGAGATTTCCATCCGCGCCGGGGCCGACTTCATCAAGACTTCCACCGGCAAGGTGCCGGTCAACGCCACCTTGCCCGCGGCCGAGACCATGCTGGCCGTGATCAAGGAGCAGGGCGGCCAGTGCGGCTTCAAGGCCGCCGGCGGCGTCAAGAGCGCCACCGAGGCGGCCGAATACCTGGCCCTGGCCGCGCGCCTGCTGGGCGAAGATTGGGTGAGCGCCCGCCACTTCCGCTTCGGCGCGTCCAGCCTGCTGGCCAATCTGCAGATCGAGATCGCCGGCGGCGTCGCCAAGCCGAGCAGCGGCTACTGATCCATTCAAGAATTCGCGGGGTTACCGCAACTCTGGCCGGGCGATTTCCCGGCCGCACCGCCCATTGCCGTTTCATTCTGCAGCGCGATGGGTATCAGGCAGGGAGAATGCCATGTTTTTGCCGCAGGAAATCATCCGCAAGAAACGCGACAACTTGACGCTGTCGCAACAGGAGATTCAGCAGTTCGTCGCCGGCATCACCGACAACAGCGTCGCCGACAGCCAGATCGCCGCGCTGGCGATGGCCATCTACTTCAACGGCATGGAGCTGGAAGAGAACGTGCACCTGGCGCTGGCCATGCGCGACTCCGGCCGCCGCATGCACTGGAAGGACCTGAACCTGCCGGGCCCCATCGTCGACAAGCACTCCACCGGCGGCGTCGGCGACGTGGTGTCGCTGATGCTCGGGCCCATGGTCGCCGCCTGCGGCGGCTTCGTGCCGATGATTTCCGGCCGCGGCCTGGGCCATACCGGCGGCACGCTGGACAAGCTGTCCGCGGTGCCCGGCTACAACCCGTTCCCGGAGCCGGAACTGTTCCGCAAGGTGGTGAAGGATGTGGGCGTGGCCATCATCGGCCAGACCTCCGACCTGGCGCCGGCCGACCGCCGCTTCTACGCCACCCGCGACGTCACCGCCACCGTGGAGTCGATCGCGCTGATCACCGCGTCCATCCTGTCCAAGAAGCTGGCTGCCGGCCTGGACGTGCTGGTGATGGACGTGAAGGCCGGCAGCGGCGCCTTCATGCCGACCATGCAGAAGTCCATCGAACTGGCCGAGCGCATCGTCAAGGTGGGCAACGGCGCCGGCGTGGCCACCACCGCGCTGATCACCGAGATGAGCCAGCCGCTGGCCTCCACCGCCGGCAACAGCATCGAAACCCGCGAAGCGGTGCGCTACCTGAAGGGCGACCAGCGCAACCCGCGCCTGCACGAGGTGACCATGGCGCTGTGTGCGCAGATGCTGATCGGCGGCAAGCTGGCCGCCGACGAGGCCGATGCCCGCGCCAAGCTGCAGGCCGCGCTGGATTCCGGCCGCGCCGCCGAGATCTTCGGCCGCATGGTGACCGCGCTGGGCGGTCCGGCCGACTTCATGGAACATTACGACCGCCACCTGGCGCCGGCGCCCATCATGCGCCCGGTGTACGCCGACCGCGCCGGCTATGTCGGCGCGATGGACACCCGCGGCATCGGCATGGCGGTGTGCGCGCTGGGCGGCGGACGCCGCCTGGCCACCGACGTGCTGGACTTCCGCGTAGGACTGTCGCAGTTCGTGGAACTGGGCCAGAATATCGGCAAGGACACCCCGCTGATGATGATCCACGCCGCCGACGAGGCGAGCTTCGAAGACGCGGCGCGCCGCGTCAAGGCCGCCATCCGCATCGACGAAGCCGCGCCGTCCGAGCTGCCGCTGGTCTACCAGATCATCCGCGGAGAATAAGGCCGGGGAGGCATCATGAAACGCGCAATCATTCTGATACTGGACTCGCTGGGCATAGGCGCGGCGGCTGACGCGCCGAAGTTCGGCGACGCCGGCAGCAACACTTTGGGCCACATCGCGATGGAGGCGGCCGCCGGCCGCGCCGACATCGGCCGCAGCGGTCCGCTGAAGCTGCCCAATCTATCCCGGATGGGCCTGGGCCATGCTTGCCAGCTGTCGTCCGGCTACTTCCCGGAAGGGATGGATCCGGCCGCGCCGGCAGCCGCCTACGGCTACGCCCGCGAGATTTCCAGCGGCAAGGACACGCCGTCCGGCCATTGGGAAATCGCCGGCGTGCCGGTGCTGTTCGACTGGGGCTATTTCTCGGACCACGACAACAGCTTCCCGCAGCAACTGCTGGACGCCATTGTCGACAAGGCCGGACTGCCAGGCTATCTGGGCAACTGCCACGCCTCCGGCACCGAGATACTGGACCGGCTGGGCGAGGAGCACATGAAGACCGGCAAGCCGATCTTCTACACCTCGGCCGATTCGGTGTTCCAGATCGCCTGCCACGAAGAGACCTACGGCCTCGAGCGGCTGTACGAGCTGTGCAAGATCACCCGCGAGCTGCTGGAGCCGTACAACATCGGCCGCGTGATCGCCCGGCCCTTCGTCGGCGAAGGCAAGGGCAAGTTCGCCCGCACCGGAAACCGCAAGGACCTGGCGGTGGAGCCGCCGGCGGCCACGGTGCTGAAGAAGCTGGCCGACGCCGGCGGCGACGTGGTGTCGATCGGCAAGATCGCCGACATCTACGCCCACGTCGGCATCACCCACAAGCACAAGGCCACCGGCTTCGACCAGCTGTGGGACGCCACGCTGACCGCGATGGACCAGCATCGGGACAAGCCGGCCATCATCATGGCCAACTTCGTCGATTTCGACTCCAGCTACGGCCACCGCCGCAACACCGCCGGCTACGCCGCGGCGCTGGAGGAGTTCGACGCGCGCCTGCCCGAGGTGATGGCGGCGCTGGGCGACGACGACATCCTGATCCTGTCGGCCGACCATGGCTGCGATCCGACCTGGCCGGGCACCGACCACACCCGCGAGCACATCCCGGTGCTGTGCTACGGCAAGCAGGTCAAGGCCGGCCCGATAGGCGAGCGCGCCACCTTCGCCGACATCGGCCAGAGCGTGGCCGCCCACCTGGGCCTGCCCAGGATGGACTACGGCACGTCCTTCCTGGACTGAGGCCGCCACCCCGGGCCGCCGCGCGCGGCCCGGCGTCGTTTTTCCCCGCTTGCGCAAGCGCAGCGGGAGCAGAATCATTTAGAGGAGACCTTGAATGGCAACCCCGCATATCAACGCCAAAGACGGCGCCTTCGCCGAAACCGTACTGATGCCGGGCGACCCGCTGCGCGCTCAGCTGATCGCCGAGACCTTCCTGGAGGGCGCCGAGCTGGTGACCAACGTGCGCAACGTGTTCGGTTACACCGGCACCTACAAGGGCAAGCGCCTGTCGGTGATGGCGCACGGCATGGGCATCCCGTCGGCCAGCATCTACACCACCGAGCTGATCAAGGACTACGGCGTCAAGAACATCATCCGCATTGGCTCCTGCGGCGCGGTGACGCCGGACATCAAGCTGCGCGAGCTGTTCGTCGCCATGGGCGCGTCCACCGACAGCAAGGTGAACCGCATGCGCTTCAACGACCACGACTACGCCGCCATCGCCGATTACACGCTGCTGCGCACCGTGGTGGACACCGCCGCCGAGCAGGGCAAGAAGGTGACCGTGGGCAATGTGTTCTCCGCCGACCTGTTCTACGGCGTGCAGCCGAACATGCTGGACGTGCTCTCCAAGCTGCAGGTCAACGTGATCGAGATGGAGCTGGCGGGCATCTACAGCGTGGCCGCCCAGTACGGCGCGCGCGCGGTCGGCATCCTGACCGTGTCCGACATCATCCCGACCGGCGAGGCCACCAGCGCCGAGGAGCGCCAGACTTCGTTCCGCGACATGATGGAAGTGGCGCTGGACGCTGCGATCAAGCTGTAAGTCACTGAAAAAGCTGGATAAGTGGACGCCTTTCGGCGTCCGTTTCCGCATTGCGGAACCGGGTGTGGCATGCGCGCACATCGTTTATCGTGCAGTGCACAAAAAATGCTTGCCTAATCCCGATGGGATACCGATAATCGGTATTGCATCAGGGCGTTACGCACTGTGGCGTTCCTGGTGTTGTCTCCTCCATCCTCCTTCTTTAGGTGGAACTTGGCGCAACACGCATGAGCGTTGCGCTTTTTTTTTTTGCGGCCGTTCCGGCCCGAATCCCCCCGTTTGCCGCCGTGTGGAAATCTGTTGTCGCACAAGGGTTTGACAGCAGGGCGGCCACTGCACTAGAATCCGTAACTTTCAAGAATTACGATGGAAGAGTTCCATGAAGACCTTTTCTGCCAAGGCGCATGAGGTAAAGCGCGAATGGTACGTGGTCGACGCTGCCGATAAGGTGCTGGGTCGCCTGGCTGCCGAAATCGCCCGCCGCCTGCGTGGCAAACACAAGCCGGAATTCACTCCGCACGTCGATACCGGCGATTTCATCGTCGTGGTGAACGTCGAGAAGCTGCGCGTGACCGGTACCAAGGCTCAAGACAAGAAGTACTACCGTCACTCCGGTTACCCGGGCGGTATCTACGAGCGCACCTTCACCGAACTGCAAAACCAGTTCCCGGAACGCGTTCTGGAAAAGGCCGTGAAAGGCATGCTGCCGAAGGGTCCGCTGGGCTACGCCATGATCAAGAAGCTCAAGGTGTACTCCGGCTCCGAGCACCCGCACGCCGCCCAACAGCCCAAAGTGCTGGAAATCTGATTTTAAGGCTTAACAATGAACGGTAAATACTACTACGGCACCGGCCGTCGCAAGAGCTCCGTCGCTCGCGTGTTCATGCAGAAGGGTTCCGGCCAAATCATCGTTAACGGCAAGCCGGTTGACGAGTATTTCGCCCGCGAAACCGGTCGCATGGTTATCCGCCAGCCGCTGGCCCTGACCGAAAACCTCGAATCCTTCGACATCAAGGTGAACGTGGTTGGCGGCGGTGAAACCGGCCAGGCCGGCGCGATCCGTCACGGCATCACCCGCGCGCTGATCGACTTCGACGCTGCTCTGAAGTCCGCTCTGTCCGCAGCTGGTTACGTGACCCGCGACGCTCGCGAAGTTGAGCGTAAGAAGGTCGGCCTGCGTAAAGCACGCCGCGCCAAGCAGTTCTCCAAGCGTTAATCGCAAGGATTCTGCCGCAGAAAAAACCGCCTGGCTTTGCCCGGCGGTTTTTTCCATTTGTATGCTTGCCGCTACAGCCCGGCCTGCCTAAAATGTCGTCTTTGCGACATTTTTTTACATAAAGGCTAGCCATGGTCAAAGTTGGGATCGTTGGGGGCACCGGCTACACCGGTGTTGAGTTGCTGCGTTTGCTGGCCAAGCACCCGCAGGCGTGCGTGACGGCGGTGACCTCGCGCAAGGATGCGGGCATTCGCGTCGACGAGATGTTTCCCAGCCTGCGCGGCCGCATCGATCTCGCCTTCACCACGCCGGACGAGGCGCGTCTGGCCGAGTGCGACGTGGTGTTCTTCGCCACGCCCAACGGCATCGCCATGCAGGATGCCGCCGCGCTGCTGGACGCCGGCGTGCGGGTGATCGACCTGGCGGCCGATTTCCGCATCAAGGACGTGTTCGAGTGGGAGAAGTGGTACGGCATGCAGCATGCCTCGCCGCACCTGGTGGCCGACGCCGTCTACGGTCTGCCCGAGGTGAACCGCGAGGCGATCCGCAGCGCCCGCCTGGTGGCCAATCCCGGCTGCTATCCCACCGCGGTGCAACTGGGCTTCCTGCCCTTGATCGAAGCCGGCGTCATCGATACGGCCAGCCTGATCGCCGACTGCAAGTCCGGCGTGTCCGGCGCCGGGCGCAAGGGCGAGATCGGCGCCCTGCTGGCCGAGGCCGGCGATTCCTTCAAGGCTTATGGCGTGGCCGGCCATCGCCACCTGCCTGAAATCCGCCAGGGTCTGGCCCGCGCCAGCGGCAAGCCGGTGGGTCTGACCTTCGTGCCGCATCTGACGCCGATGATACGCGGCATCCACGCCACGCTGTACGCCAGGCTGACCAAGGACGTCGATCTGCAGCGGCTGTTCGAGAGCCGTTACGCCGATGAGTCGTTTGTCGATGTGCTGCCGGCCGGCAGCCATCCCGAGACGCGCTCGGTGCGCGGCGCCAATCTGTGCCGCATCGCCGTCCACAGGCCGCAGGGCGGCGACACGGTGGTGGTATTGTCGGTGATCGACAACCTGGTCAAAGGCGCGGCGGGCCAGGCGGTGCAGAACCTGAATCTGATGTTCGGTCTGCCGGAAAACGAGGGTCTGGATGTGGTGCCGCTGCTGCCTTGAGCCGCGCAGGGCGTGCGCTCCGAAGGGGCGTTGCGCCATTCCCGCTCCGCAGTCAAGGCATAAGGGGCTTGAAGGCTCGCCATCCGCCCCGATATCCGACTAAAATAGTGGGTGAATGGCCGCGACCGGCCTGATTGAATTGCGAGGTTACACATGACAGAAGCTGCTACCGAAATGCCGAGCCCGATCAACTTCACCGAGAGCGCTTGCGCCAAGGTGCAGGATCTGATCGCGGAAGAGGGCAATCCCGACCTGAAACTGCGCGTGTTCGTCACCGGCGGCGGCTGTTCCGGCTTCCAGTACGGTTTCACGTTCGATGAAATCGCCAACGAGGACGATACCGCTATCGAGCGCCAGGGCGTCACCTTCCTGGTCGATCCGATGAGCTACCAATACCTGGTCGGCGCCGAGATCGACTACCAGGAAAGCCTGGAAGGCTCCCAGTTCGTGATCCGCAACCCGAACGCCACCACCACTTGCGGTTGTGGTTCTTCGTTCTCGGTGTGATACTGAACCCAGGTAAGAACCAGGCCCGGGCCCTTGCCCCGGGCCTTTTTGCTGTGGAATCCAGGACATGAACAAGCTGCCGCCGGTGGTATTGCCCAAGATCGAATTCAATCGCGAGTTCTCTTTCACGGATGCCGACTTCGAGCGCATCCGCAAGCTGATCTACAAGGAGGCGGGGATTTCCCTGAATCCATCCAAGAAGGATATGGTTTACGGCCGCCTGGTGCGCCGCATCCGCGAGCTGAAGCTGCCCGGCTTCGCCGCCTACGTCGACTTCCTGGAGTCGATAGGCGGCAAGCGCGAGTTCGAGCAGTTCGTCAACGCGCTGACCACCAACCTGACCTTCTTCTTCCGCGAAGAGCATCATTTCCCCATCCTGGCCGAGCACCTGAAGAAAAAGGCGGCGGCGGGCGGGGAACTGTCCATCTGGTGCGCGGCGGCCTCCACCGGAGAAGAGCCGTATTCGCTGGCGATCACCGCGCTGGAAGCGTTTCCCGGCGTCTCCAAGCCCAATGTCAGCGTGCTGGCCACCGACCTCGATACCAGCGTGCTGGAAACCGGCCGCAAGGGCATCTATCCGGCGGACAAGATCGCCCGCCTGCCGGCAGGCCACGCGGTCAAATACTTCGACAAGCAGCCGGACGGCAGCTACCAGGCCAAGCAGGCGCTGCGCAACATGATCACTTTCCAGCGGCTGAACCTGGTCGAAAGCAACTGGAGCGTGCGCAAGCAGTTCGACGCCATCTTTTGCCGCAATGTGATGATCTATTTCGATCGCGACACGCAGTTCGCTGTGCTGAAGCGTTTCGCGCCGCTGCTGAAGCCGGATGGGTTGCTGTTCGTCGGCCACTCGGAAAACTTCTATTTCGCGTCGGATTACTTCCATCTGCGCGGCAAGACCGTGTACGAGCACGCGAAAAAGTAGGCATTTGTCAGACAAAACAGTCGCCGCGCCGCGCGATTGCCATTACCATTCCACCTCTAACGGGCAAGCGAGTCTTGCCCGTTGTCTTTCGTGTGGGGGATGGTATGCGAGTGGCGGTTCTCGGGGCCGGCGTGGTGGGCGTGTCCACTGCCTGGTTCCTGGCCAGGATGGGGCATGAGGTGGTGGTGCTGGAGCGCGCTTGCGGCGCCGCGCGGGAAACCAGCTTCGCCAATGGCGGCCAGCTGTCGGTCAGCCAGTCCGAGCCCTGGGCCAATCCCGGCGCACCCTGGCAGGTGCTGCGCTGGCTGTGGCGCGACGACGCGCCGCTGCTGTTCCGGCCGCGGCTGGACCCGGCGCAATGGCGCTGGATCGCCGGCTTTCTTGCCGAATGCCTGCCGGGCCGCCATCAGCGCAATACGCGTCAGATGGTGGCGCTGGGCCTGTATAGCCGCGATGCGATGCGCCAGCTGCGCGAGGAGACCGGCATTTCCTACCGCCGTCTGTCGCGCGGCATTCTCAGCCTGCATTACGATGCCTGCCAGTTGCGCCATGCCAGGCGTTCGGCTGCGCGGTTGCAGGCGCTGGGCGTGGACAAGCGGGTGCTCACCCCGATGCAGGCGCTGGCGCTGGAGCCGGCGCTGGAGCCGGCCTTGCCCATGCTCAGCGGTGCCAGCTGGTGCCCGGACGACGAGTCCGGCGATGTCCACCTGTTCACCCGCGGGCTGGCGGAAGCCGCCGCCGGTTTGGGCGTGGAGTTCCGCTACAGTACGCGGATCAATGCGCTGGAAGCCGCGAGAGGCGAAGTGTCCGGGGTGTCGGTCACCGGGCCGGACGGCAGCTACCAGCGCGTGACGGCGGACGCCTACGTATTGGCGCTGGGCAGCCATTCGCCGCTGTTGGCCGCGCCGCTGGGCCTGCGCCTGCCGATTTACCCGGCCAAGGGCTATTCGGCGACGGCGCCGGTGAAGAGCCTGATCGCGGCTCCCATGGTCAGCCTGACCGACGAATCCCACAAACTGGTGTTCAGCCGGCTGGGGGACGAATTGCGCATCGCAGGCACGGCCGAACTGTCTGGTTACTCGTCCAGCCTCGATCCGAGGCGTTGCGAAGCCTTGCTGCGGCGAGCCAGGGCCTTGTTTCCCGCCGCCTGCGATTGGGAGGCCGCGCGTTTCTGGAGCGGCCTGCGGCCGGCTACGCCGGGCAATGTGCCCTTGATAGGAAAAAGCCGCGTCGGCCGCTTGTATCTGAATACAGGGCATGGCACGCTGGGCTGGACCGAGGGTGCCGGTTCGGGGCGCGCGTTGGCGGAAATCATCAGCGGCAGGATGCCGCAGCTGGATTTCGCGTTCTGAGGGCGCTGAGGCGGCGGAATGCTTGATTTGCGGTTTTGACCGGCGCGTTTCGCGCCGGCGTCTGGAGTTTGAATGAGCGAAGTGCAGGAAATGACGCCATACCAGTTGCTGGGCGGCGAAGGCGTGGTGCGTTGGCTGACGGACCGGTTCTACGACATCATGGACAGCGAGCCTTCGGTGAAGCCGCTGCGCGACATGCATCCGGCGGATCTCGCCGGTTCGAGACAGAAGCTGTTCATGTTCTTGTCCGGCTGGCTGGGCGGGCCGTCGCTGTATATGGAGGCGTTCGGCCATCCCCGGCTGCGGATGCGCCACATGCCGTTCGCGGTCGACGAGGACGCGCGCGACCAGTGGATGTTCTGCATGCGTCGGGCCGTAAGCGAACTGGTGGTGGAGGACTGGCTGAAGGACAAGCTTCTGGAGGCGTTCCACAACACCGCGGATTTCATGCGTAATCGTTGACGCGATGGCGTATCGGCATGCCCATCCTATTGATCAGGAAATGATGGAGACTCTTGTAAATAGATGCTTGCAATCAGCCTTGCTTTGTCCATGATTAAAGTATCTATGCTCGGAGTCTGGACATGGGCCGCCTGCTGCTGCTGCTCGCCATTGGATGGGGTGGAGATTCCGCCTTGGCGGGGTGTTTGCCGCAGGCGATGATGTGTGCGTCGCCGCGCGATCCGGAGGTGAAGCAGCCGGCGTTGTCCGAGCAGGGCTTGCAACTGGGGCCCTTGAGATTGGAACGCGAACCCGGCAGCCAGAGCCTCAAGCTGACGCCGTCGCTGGATATGGGCAAGCGCACCCACCTGTCGGTGCGCATGCATCGCAAGGATGTCGGTCTGAGGCTGAAATTCAATACCGATTAGAAATCGGCTTCAGTTCGGCCTGTGCCCGCGCTCTATCTGCACGCCCACGCGCTTCACGCCGGGCAGGATGCCCAGCTTGGTGACCGCCACTCTCACCCAGGGCGCGCCGAACTCCTCCCGCACCATTTGCGCGATATGCTCGGCCAGCGCCTCCAGCAGCAGGAAGTGCTGCTCCTCCAGCGACTGGCGCAAGCGCTCCACCACTACGCCGTAGTGTATGGTGTCGCCGATGTCGTCGCTATGGCAGGGCGTGTCGCTGGGAATGCCGATCTCCAGATCGATTTCTATGGTCTGGGCGGCTTTGCGCTCCCAGTCGTACACGCCGATCACGGTGTCGGCGCGCACTTCGCGCAGGAATATGATGTCCATCTGTCCGTCAGGTGGTTGGGCTTTGCCGCCCGATACCGTAAAATCCGAAGCTGTCTATTCTAATGCAACGGATACCGCTCCACCATGACCACGACCGCATTCGCTTTTGTCCTGGCGGCTTATTTGATCGGATCGCTGTCTTTCGCCGTCATCGTCAGCAAGGCGATGGGCATGGCCGACCCGCGCAGCTATGGCTCCGGCAACCCTGGCGCCACCAATGTGCTGCGCACCGGCAAGAAGCTAGCCGCCGCGCTGACGCTGCTGGGCGACGGCGCCAAGGGCTGGGTGGCGGTGGCGCTGGCCTCCTGGCTGGGACCGCGCTACGGCTTGGGCGAGCAGGGCATCGCGCTGTGCGCGCTGGCGGTGCTGTTTGGCCACATGTGGCCGGTGTTCTTCGGCTTCAAGGGCGGCAAGGGCGTCGCCACCGCGGTCGGCATCCTGTTCGGCATCAATCCCTGGCTGGCGCTGGCTGCGCTGGCCACCTGGCTGTTCATGGCCTTCGTGGTGAAGATATCGTCGCTGTCCGCCATCGTCGCCTGCGTGCTGGCGCCGGTTTACGCCTTTTTCATCCTGGGGCCGCACAGCGTGTATTTCGGCACCTGCATCATCATCGCCATCGTGGTGGTCCATCGCCACAAATCCAACCTGATCAAGCTGATGACCGGCCAGGAAGACAAGATAGGCAACAAGGGCGATGCCGGCTGACGCGCAGCCCCGAACATGAAAAGCCGCCCCGTGGGGCGGCTTTTTGCTTGCTTGGCGTGTCTCTTTTAGTGAAAGCCGCTGGCGAAGCGCTCCCAGCGCGGCATCCAGCCGCCGGCGATGTCGGCCGAGGCGATCACGCCGACGGCGCGGCCGATCAGCAGCTCGCGCGGCACCAGGCCGATGTAGCGCGAGTCCGCGCTGTTGTCGCGGTTGTCGCCTAGCATCATGTACTGTCCGGCCGGAATGCTGAGCGGGCCGAAATCGCTGCGGGCGTCTACGCCGGCCAGCCATTGCACCCGGTGGGCCGGCAGCGCGCCGCTTTCCCGCAGGCGCAGCGCCGGCAGCGCGACATGGTCGGACACGGTTTCCGTCACCTGCTGCAAAGCTTGGTAATCGGCGGCGCGGCCATTGATGATCAGCCTCTCCCTGCGCATTTCCACCGTGTCGCCCGGCACCGCCACCAGCCGCTTGATCAGATGCTTGCCGTCCTTGGGCGAGTAGAAGGTGACGATGTCGCCGCGTTGCGGCTCGCCGGTTTGCTGCAGGACGACGTTGGTCAGCGGCAGCTTCAGATCGTAGGCCAGCCGGTTGACCAGCACCACGTCGCCCTCCAGCAGCGTCGGGCGCATCGAACCGGAGGGGATCGGGTTCCAGTCCGCCACCGCGGTGCGGAACAAGCCGAACAGCAGCAAAAAGACGAGAAAGCCGCGGTTGTTTTGCAGCCAGTTTTTCATATCGATTCCTAGTCGTTAGGTCAGCCGTCGGACAGCACGCGGATGTGGGCGGCGACGCTGCGGCCCAGCGCCGACAGGTCGTAGCCGCCCTCCAGCACCGACACCACCCGGCCGGCGCAATATTGGTCGGCGATCTGCACCAAGTGGCGGGTCACCCACTCGTAGTCGGACTCGGTAAGACCCAGCGAGCCCATGTCGTCCTCGCGGTGGGCGTCGAAGCCGGCGGAGATGAACAGCATCTGCGGCTGGAATTCGTGCAGTTGCGGCAGCCAGACATTCTCCACCGCCTCGCGGAATTCCCGCCCGCCGCTGCCTGCCTTCAGCGGCACATTGTGCATGTTGGGCCCCATCGGCTCGTCGCCGCTGTACGGGTAGAACGGGTGCTGGAAGACGGACACCATCAGCACCCGAGGATCGTCGTGCAGGATTTCCTCGGTGCCGTTGCCGTGGTGGACGTCGAAGTCCACCACCGCCACCCGTTCGAACTTGTAGTGGGCCAGCGCGTGGGTGACGCCGACGGCGAGGTTGTTGAAGAAGCAGAAGCCCATCGCCTTGTCGCTCTCGGCGTGGTGGCCGGGCGGGCGGATCGCGCAGAAGGCGTTGGGGGCCTTGTCCTCGGCCACCAGCTCCACCGCCTTCACTACCGCGCCGGCGGCGCGGCGCGCGGCTTTCAGCGTGCCGGGCGACATCGCGGTGTCCGGGTCCATGCGGAAGGTGCCCACGCTGGGCGCGCAGGCCTCCAGGTATTCGACGTAGCGGGGCGGGTGCACCCGGGCCAGCTGTTCGTAGCTGACTTCGGGCGCCTCGATTTCCTGCAGAGAATCGAATATCTGGGAAGCCATCAGCTGGTCGCGGATGGCGGTCAATCGTTCCGGGCACTCGGGGTGGCCCACCCCCATATTGTGTTGCAGGCAGTCGGGATGGGTGACGTAGGCGGTCAGTCCGTTCCGCTGCAGGCGGTTTTTCAGCCAAGTGAACACGAAGGCTCCCTGCGCGCTTACAATGGGATGGCGATATGTGATTTTAATAAATACTGCGCGCAAGCGGAGGCAAATGCAATCACTCTCCCAGGCCTACCGGCAACTGAACACCTTGATTCTGGGCAAACCGCAGGCGATCCGGCTGTCCTTCGCCTGCCTGATCGCCCGCGGCCATCTGCTGATCGAGGATGTGCCCGGCGTAGGCAAGACCACGCTGGCGCACGGGCTGGCTACCGTGCTTGGCCTGGATTACCGCCGGGTGCAGTTCACCAGCGACCTGCTTCCCGCCGACATCCTCGGCGTCAGCATCTACCAGCGCGACAGCGGCCGCTTCGAGCTGCACAGGGGGCCAGTGTTCACCCAGGTGCTGCTGGCGGACGAAATCAACCGCGCTTCGCCCAAGGTGCAATCGGCGCTGCTGGAGGCGATGGAGGAGCGCCAGGTGTCGATAGACGGCGACACCCATCCGTTGCCGGCGCCGTTTTTCGTGATCGCCACCCAGAATCCGGGCGAACAGATGGGCACCTTCCCCTTGCCCGAATCCCAGCTGGACCGCTTCCTGATGCGGATCTCGTTGGGCTATCCGCCGCGCGAGGCCGAGCGCGCGCTGCTGATGGGCGAGGACCGCCGCGCGCTGCTGGCGCGCTTCCAGGCAGTGATGGCGCCGGACGAGCTGTTGGCGCTGCAGCGCAAGGCCGCAGCGGTGACGGTGTCGCCGGCGCTGGCCGATTACCTGCTGGCGCTGCTGGAGGCGACGCGCAGGCCTGGCCTGTTCGCCACCGGCCTGAGCCCACGCGCCGGGCAGGCGCTGGTGGCCGCCGCGCGGGGCTGGGCGTTGTTGTCGGGGCGCGACCACCTGCTGCCCGAGGACGTGAAGGCGATTTTCGCGCCGGTGGCCGCCCACCGGCTGCAATCGGCGTCCGGCGCGCCGGTCGAGCGGGAACTGGACAGGCTGCTCGCCCATGTCGCCATTCCGTGAGCGCCTGCGGCGCTGGTGGCGGGCACGCCTGCCGCTGGAGGACCGTTGCGAGCTGTCGCAGCGCCGCATCTACCTGCTTCCCACCCGTTTCGGCTTGCTGCTGATGGCGGTGGCGCTGGCGGTCTGGCTGGGCGCGCTCAATTATCAGGTCAGCCTGGCTTACGCGCTGGCGTTCTGGATCGCCGGCCTGTTGCTGGTGGCGGTGCTGATGGCCTATCGGCAGCTGGCCGGGTTGAGGCTGAGCGCCGACGGCGGTCCTGCGGTATTCGCCGGCGAGACGGCGGTGTTTTCCCTGTTGCTCGAGAACCGGATGCCGGCCGCCAGGCGCTTGCGCGTCGCCGTCGACGGCGGCGAGCCGCGCGCGTGCGAGTTGGATGCCATGAGCGACGGCCGGGTGGCGTTGGCAGTGGTCGCCGCCAGGCGCGGCTGGACGCCGCTGCCGGCCTGCGTTGTCGACAGCGATGCGCCGTTCGGCCTGGTGCGCGCCTGGGCCGTGCTGAAGCTGCGCGCGCGGGTGCTGGCCTATCCGGCGCCGCTGCCCGACGCGGCAAGGGGACGGCATGACACGGAAACGGGGAGAGGGGGCGGCGAGCGCGCCGGCGACGAGGATTTTTCCCATCTGGATGCCTACCGTTACGGCGATGCGCCGCGGCAGATCGCCTGGAAGGTGATGGCGCGGCGCGACCTGTTGGCCAGCAAGCGCTTTTCCGCCGAGGCCGGCGCGCCGCTGCTGCGCCTGGGCTGGGACGATTACATCGGCGAATCCGATCCAGAGCGGCGCTTGTCGCGGCTGGCCTGGCGGGTGGAGCAGTGCGAGCGCCGGCGCCTGCGCTACCGGCTGTGCCTGCCGGATGGCGAGATCGGTCCGCAGCCCGGGCAGCGCGAACGGGCGCTCGGCGCGCTGGCGCTGTTCGGGAGCGCGCCGTGACGGCGATGGATGCGCGGGACGAAGGCCGCTGGCCGACGCTGCTGGCGCTGCTGTGGGCAATGCTGCCGCTGGCTTGGCATCTGCCGCCATGGCTGCCGGCCAGTTGCGCGCTGGCGCTGCTTTTGCGCGGCTGGCGGCCGGTTTTGCCGCCGCGCTGGCTGTTGCTGCCGGCGTTGCCGTTGGCGGCCGGGGCGCTATGGCTGAATCTGGGCACGCTGGTGGGGCGAGAGGGCGGCGTCGCCCTGTTGACGGCGCTGATCGCCTTCAAGGCTTTCGAAACCCGAACCCTGCGCGACTGGCGCGTGTTGGTGGCGCTGGGGTTTTTCCTGGCGGCGATGCCGCTGCTGTTCGACCAGTCTCCACTGATGGCCGGCTGGCTGGCGCTGGCGCTGCTGTTGCTGACCTGGGCTGCGGCGAGGCTGGCCGGCGCGCCGCCGCGCGGCGGCTGGCGGCATGCCGCTCAGGCTTTGCTGCTGTCGTTGCCCTTGATGCTGGCGTTGTTCGTGGCGATGCCGCGCCTGCCGCAGCCGCTGTGGAGCCTGTCGACGCCGCCGAAGACAGCCGCCAGCGGCCTGGGCGACGACATGGAGCCGGGGAGCATCAGCCGGCTGATCCTGAGCCGGGAGCCGGCTTTTTCCGTGACGTTCGATGGCGCTGCCCCTAGGCAGGATCAACTGTACTGGAGAGTGGCGCTGCTCGACGATTTCGACGGCCGGCGCTGGCAGGCGCTGGGAGGCCAGCGGGGAGAGCGCATCGAGCCGGCGCAGGGGCCGGTCGTCCGTTACAGCCTGACGCTGCGCGCCGATGACGGGCGGCTGCCGGTCTTGGAGCAGGCGCTGCGCGCTGGACGGGACAGCCATCTGGAAGATGGCGGATTGCTGCGCCAGGACAGGCGCGGCGACGAGCTGGCCCGTTATGCGCTGGAGAGCCGGCTCGGCGGGGGCAGCCGGATGGCCTTGAGTCCATCGCGGCGCGCGTTCTACCTGCGGCTTCCGCCCGGCAATTCACGAAGCCGGGCGCTGGCCGTCCAATTGGCTGCAAATGGGGGGAATGGCCGCGGATTCGTACGCGCGGCGCAGGATTTCCTGCGGCAGGGCGGCTTTCGCTACACCCTGCAGCCGCCCTTGCTGGGCGAGGAGGCGGTGGACCAGTTCCTGTTCGGCACCCGCCAGGGCTTCTGCGAGCATTACGCGTCGTCCTTCGCCTTTCTGGCCAGGGCAGCGGGCGTGCCGGCCCGGGTGGTGATCGGCTACCAGGGAGGAGAGTACAACCAGGTGGGACGATTCTGGCTGCTGCGCTCGTCGGATGCGCATGCCTGGGTCGAGGTCTGGCTGGATGGCGGCTGGCAGCGCGTGGACCCGACCGCCGCGGTGGCGCCGGGCAGGCTGGAGCAGGGCGCCGAGCAGGCCTTGCCGCCATTGCGGCTGGAAGGGAGCGTGGCGGGCTTGCCTCCGGCGTGGCTGAGGGGGATCCGCCAGCGCTGGCAGGCGGCCGGCTTCGCCTGGCAGCAATGGGTGGTAGGTTACGACGCGGACCGCCAGCGAGGTTTGTTCCGGCTGCTGGGGCTGGGCGAACGGGTCGATGCCGCCAGCGTGCTGCGCGCCTTGGCTGCCGGCATGGCGCTGGCCTTCCTGCCGCTGTTGTCGTGGTGGCGCCGGCGGCCGGTCGTCGGGCCCTTGCCGGCAGGCTGGGAGGCGTTGCGCCGGCGGCTGGAGCAGAAGGGGGTGCGGGTGTCGCGTGCGCAAGGGCCGCTGGAGCGGCTGAAGGCGGCGAGGGGGCTGCCGCGCGACGATTTCCGCCGCCTCAAGGCATTGGTCGACGAGTATATCGAATTGCGCTATCGGGGAATCGAAGCGGACGCTGCGCGCGAAAGGCGCTGGCGGAAACGGGCGCGGCGCTGGAAATGACAAGGCCCGGCTACGGGGCCGGGCCGATTGGGCGATGCGGAATCAGAGCAGGAAGTCGCGGGAGATGCCCTTGCGGCGCAGAATGCGGCGCAACTGCTCCAGGCCTTCGATCTGGATCTGCCGGACGCGCTCGCGGGTCAGGTTCAACGACGCGGCCAGCTCTTCCAGCGTGCAGATCTCGTAGCCGTTGAGACCGTAGCGCCGCTCTATCACCAGCCTTTGCTTTTCGTTCAGCTGGCTCAGCCAGTCGTGGACGAACATTTCCAGCTGGCTGTTGTGGAGCTGCAGCTCCGGCTCCTCATGCTGCTCGTCCGGAATCGACTCCCCGATGGACAGCATGGGGTCGATGTCCAGCGGCGCGTCCAGCGAGGCCATGCGCTCGTTCAGGTTCAGCACCTTGCGCACGTCCTCCACCGGCTTGCCGACCAGGTGGGCGATCTCTTCCACGCTGGGTTCCCGGCCAATCTGGCTTTCCAGGTGGCGCGAGGCGCGCAGATAGACGTTCAGTTCCTTGATCACGTGCACCGGCAAGCGGATGGTGCGGGACTGGTTCATGATCGCCCGCTCTATGCTCTGGCGTATCCACCAGGTGGCATAGGTGGAGAAGCGGAAGCCGCGCTCCGGGTCGAATTTCTCCAGCGCGTGCATCAGGCCGATGTTGCCTTCCTCGATCAGGTCGAGCAGGGCGAGGCCGCGGTTGATGTAGTGCTTGGCGATGTTCACCACCAGCCGAAGATTGTGCTCGATCATCTTCTGGCGGGCTTCGAACTCGCCAGCCACCACGCGGCGGGCCAGCGCAAGTTCCTCCTGCGGCGTCAGCAGCGCGTTGTTGCCGATGTCGTTCAGATAAATCTGGGTGACGTCGGCGACCACGTCTTCGAATACAGCGGTGCTTTCGCTGCTTTCTTCTGCCTCGGCTTCGGCGGCGTTTTCCTCGCCGCCTTCTTCGTCGAGGATGTCATCCTCGTCCAGGATGTCTATTTCGTTACTCATCTCTCTACCCCCGTCGCTGTCTTGTCCCGGCGGGAGTAGCTGGCTACGCCCGGTCAGGACTTGTGTTCAAGATACTGCATCGGATCCACCGGCTTGCCGTAGCGGCGGATCTCGAAATGCAGCTTGACTTGGTCGGCATCGGTATTGCCCATTTCGGCAATCTTCTGCCCTTTCTTGACAGTCTGTCCTTCCTTGACCAGCAGTTGGCTGTTGTGCGCGTATGCGGACAGGAAGGTCTTGTTATGTTTGATGATGATCAGCTTGCCGTAACCCCTCAGTCCCGCGCCGCTGTACACCACCTTGCCGTCTCCGGCCGCGAGCACCGGCTGGCCCATCCGGCCGCTGATTTCGATGCCCTTGTTGCTATCCGAATACCCCTTGGTCATTTTGCCTTCGGTAGGCCAGGCCCAGGCCACAGCGTCTTCCTCCTGCTTGGCGCTGGGGGCGCTGGCTTCCTTGGCCGGCGCGGGGGCTTGCGTGACCGCGCTGGCTTCCGGTTTCTTCGCCGGAGGCGGGACGACCGCGGGAGCGGATGTTTGAGCGTTGTTGTTGCCGGCTGCGCGTCCCTCGCTCAGGGCCGGCAGGTTCTTCACCGCTTCACTGCTGTACGGTTGCTTCAGCGCCTTCGGATAAGCCTTGACGCTGGAGCCGCCGACATTCTTGCCTGCCTCGTTCGCCGCCACGATCGGCGCGGCCGCAGGCTTGTCCGTCGCGGCTGCCGCCGCGTTGGCGGCGCCGCCCGGAGGCGTCAGCCGCAGCACCTGGCCGACCTTGATGTTGTTGTCGGGCAGATTGTTCCAGGCCGCCACGTCCTTGTATTTCAGCCCATGGTTCAGCGAAATCCGGAACAGGTTGTCGCCGGGTTTCACCACGTAAGTGTTGCCGTTTTCCGCTGCCGCGTCATCCGCCACGGGCTGGACTTTCAGACTGCCCTGGTCGTGATAGGGGGCGGCCACGGTTGCGTCATGCGAGGCGGGCGGCGTTTCAGCCTTGGCGGTCGCCGGCTGGGCGACGCGCGCCGGCGCGGCGCTTTCCACCGGCGCGGCCTGTTGCACCATGCTGCTGCAGCCGGCCAAACCCGCTACCGCCGCGGCGACTAATATATGTGCATACCTGCAATGCATTTTTAGCATGTTTTTTTTGTTCAAACGTTGAATAAGAGTTTTGCTTGATTGTCTGACAGCTGAAGTGTTGCGTTTTTGCCGCCTCAGCCGCGTCCGCCCAGCAGCGGAACGAACTTGACCGGATCCAGCCGGGTCTTCTGCAGGCCTTGCGCCGTTTTTTCCAGCAGCCACAGGTGTTGCTCGGCGTCGCCAAGCGGCAGCACCATCCGGCCGCCCTCGGCCAGCTGGTCCACCAGCGGCGCCGGCACCGCGCGCGCGGCGGCGGTGATGATGATGCCGTCGAACGGCGCGGCCTCGGGCAGGCCCGCGTTGCCGTCGCCGTGCACCAGCCGGGCGTGGACCAGCTTGGCGGCGCGCAGATTGCGTCTTGCTTGGTCAAGAATCGCGCCGAGTCGTTCAATCGAATAGACTTCGGCGCCGGTTTTCAGCAGCACCGCCGTCTGGTAGCCGCAGCCGGTGCCGACCTCCAGGATCTTTCCGGGTTGCCGGCCCTGGATCAGCAATTCGGTCATCCTCGCCACCGTCAGCGGCTGGGAGATGGTCTGGCCATGGCCGATGGGCAGCGACACGTCGTCATAGGCGCGGGTGGCCAGCGCCTGGTCGACGAACAGGTGGCGCGGCACCTCGTGCATCGCCGACAGCACCCGCTCGTCGCTGATGCCGTGCTGGCGCAGGCGGTCGCTCATGCGGCGGCGCGTGCGCTCGGAAAGCATGCCGTAGGCCTGGGCGTTCGGGGTCAGCGGTGCAGCCATGTGGAAATCCTGTCCAGTTGCCCGTAGGCGGTCAGATCCAGCATCAGCGGCGTGACGGACACCTGCTTGGACGCGACGCAGCCGAAGTCGGTGCCGGCGCCGGCATCCTGCACCGCGCCGACCGGTCCTACCCAGTATATCGTCTCGCCGCGCGGATTCTGAGATTTGATCACCGGCTGGGCGGCGTGGCGCCGTCCCAGCCGGGTGACTTGGAGCGCGCCCACTTCTTCCGGCGGCGCGTCCGGCACGTTGACGTTGAGCAGGACCGGCTGCTGGAACGGCTCCTCCAGGCAGCGCTCGACCAGTTGCTCCACCACCTTGCCGGCGCTGGCGAAATGCTTGCCGCTGTGGCCGGCCAGCGAGACCGCGACGGAGGGAATGCCCAGCATGAAGCCCTCGGTGGCGGCGGCGACGGTGCCGGAGTACAGCGTGTCGTCGCCCATGTTCGGGCCATGGTTGATGCCGGTGAAGATCATGTTCGGCCTGAAATCCAGGAAGCCGGTGACCGCGAGGTGGACGCAGTCGGTCGGCGTGCCGTTGACATAATGAAAGCCGTTGGCGGCCTTGCGCACCGTCAGCGGCCTATCCAGCGTCAGAGAGTTGCTGGCGCCGCTGCGGTCGCGTTCCGGCGCCACCACCACCACCTCGCCGTAGCGTTGCAGCGTCTGGGCCAGCATGGCTAGTCCAGGCGCGAAATAACCGTCGTCGTTGCTGAGCAGAAACTTCATACTGTCTTTCCGTGAATGTCGCCCGATTGTAGCGCCGCCGGCATGACGGCGGATAGCGCGGCGTGGGCGCGGGGACCGTAAAAAAACCCGCGGAGGGCGGGTTTTTCGGCCTGCGTCAGGCGTAGTAGCGTTTGCTGAATTCCAGCATCCGCTCGATGGGCACGCGCGCGGCGTCCATCTGTTCCGGGCTCAGGTAGTCGATGACCAGGCCCTCGCCCTGCTGCGCCCGCTTCACCGCCTCTATGGTGTTCATCTTCATGTAGGGACAGGAGTTGCACTGGCAGCCGGCGTAGATCGGCGCCTGGCGCAGGTCCAGGTCGGGACGGGCCAGGCCCATGTTGTACAGGATGCCGTCCTCGGTGGCGACGAAGATCACCGCCTTGGCGTCGCCCTGGTAGGCCTTCACCCAGTTCAGCATGCCGGAGGTGGAACCGACGTAATCGGCTTTCTTCAGCACCGGCAGCGGGCTTTCCGGATGGGCGATCAGGTACTTTTCGCCGGGCACCGCCTCGAAGGCCTCGGCCAGCGCGGCTTCGTTGAACTTGTCGTGCACTTCGCACACGGCGGACCACAGCGGCATGTCGTAGCCGTACAGGTCGTTCAGGTAGCCGCCCATATTGCGGTCCGGCGAGAAGATCACCTGCTTACCCTCGGCGTACAGGTGGGCGATGATGTCGTCGACGTTGCGGCTGGTGACGATCCAGTCGGACACGGCCTTGTGTTCGGCGCTGGAGTTGATGTAGGACACGTGCACGTGGTCCGGGTAGCGCTTGCGCCACTGGGTCAGCTCGGCGACGTCGGTCTGGGTCACCAGGGAACAGGTGGAGCCGGCGTCGGGCAGGATCACCGTGGCTTCCGGATTGAGGATCTTCGCGGTCTCGGCCATGAAGCGCACGCCGGCGAACACGATGATGTCGGCCTGGGCTTCCTTGGCGTACAGGGACAGCTCCAGGCTGTCCCCCACCTTGTCGGCCATCTGCTGGATTTCCGGCTGGGTGTAATAATGAGCGAGAGTGACGACGCGTTTCGTCATGGTGTGTCGGCTCCTGCCGGACCGGAAGACACGCCCCGGGCCGGTTGAATGCTGCGGCGCAATAAACGTTTGTTGCGAAACTGTAAAGGTTAGCAATATTGTAAAGCCTGCGCCACTGGCTGGATATCGCCCGGCTGGAATTTAACCGAACGCCGTGGCTGAAATGCATCTGTCAGCGGTTTGTCGGAGGTCAAAATGACGCCCAGCTTCCATCTGCATGATGAGAACGGCGTGGACCACGCCCACGACGACGATCACGACGCCAACCATCCCCACCTTCACCGCCACGGCGGTCCGGCGGGCGGGGAGGGCCGGCGGCTGAGCAGCCGCGCGCTGGCCAAGGTGCTGGCGCTGACCTGCGGCTTCGCGCTGGTGGAGGCGCTGGGCGGCTGGTGGAGCGGGTCGCTGGCCTTGCTGTCCGACGCCGGCCACATGCTGACCGATTCGCTGTCCCTGCTGCTGGCCTTGTGGGCAGCCCGCATCGGCAGGCGGCCGGCCACCGAGCGGCTGTCGTTCGGACATGGCCGGGCCGAAGTGCTGGGCGCGCTGCTGAACAGCCTGCTGCTGTTCGGCCTGTCGGCCTTCATCGTCGCGGAGGCGGTGGAGCGGCTGCTGCGCCCGCACGCGGTGAACGGCATGGGGGTGATGCTGATCGCCGCCATCGGACTGGCCGTCAACGTGCTGGCGGCCCGGGTGCTCAGCCGCGGCGCGCATTCGCTGAACAGCCGGGCGGCGCTGCTGCATGTGCTGGGCGACCTGTTCGGCTCGGCGGCGGCCATCGCGTCCGGCGTGGTCATCTACCTGACCGGCTGGATGGCGGCGGACCCGCTGTTGTCCATGCTGGTGGCGCTGATGCTGCTGGCAGCGGCCTGGCGCCTGATCCGCCAGGCGGTGATGGTGCTGATGGAGGGCGTGCCGCCGCACCTGGATTACAACCGCATCGGCGAGGCGCTGTCGGCCATCGCGGGGGTCCGCTCGGTGCATGACCTGCACGTGTGGACGATGTCGGCCGAGCGGGTGGCGCTGTCCGCCCACGTGCGCATCGCCGCGCCGCAGGACTGGCCGCGCATCCTGGCCGCCTGCCAGCTGATGCTGTCGCGCGAATTTTGCATAGATCACGTAACCTTGCAGGCGGAATGGCCGGCGTCCGCGCCCGCCGGCAAGCCGGTACCGATAGACATCATTTCCGAGGACAAGCTCCCATGAGGCCGCATTACCTGACCCCGCTGTTTTCCCCGCGCACCGTGGCCGTGGTCGGCGCCAGCGACCGGCCGGGCTCGATCGGCCAGGCAGTGTTCGCCAATCTGCTGGCCAGTTCCTTCCAGGGCAAGCTGTTCCCGGTCAACCTCAACCACAAGGTGGTGGGCGGCATGCCGGCGGTGGCCTCGGTGCGGCAGATAGACGAGCCGGTGGACCTGGCGGTGGTGGTGACGGCGATCCGCTCGCTGCCGGCCGTGGTCAAGGACTGCGGCAAGAAGGGCGTGAAGGCGGTGCTGCTGGCCAAGGAGTTTTCCGACAGCGAGCAGCTGGAGCAGGAGCTGATCAACGAGGCCCAGTCCATCGCCCGCCATTTCGGCGTCCGCATCCTGGGCCCGAATGTGCTGGGCCTGATGCGGCCGGTGGCCGGCTTCAACGCCAGCAACTACAGCGGCAAGGTGAGGCCGGGCAACCTGGCGCTGGTATCGGAATCGTCGGCGCTGTGCGCGGCGATGCTGGACTGGGCGGACAGCAAGGAGATCGGCTTTTCCAGCGTGATCTCGCTGGGCGGAGCGCTGGACGTCGGCTTCGGCGAAATCCTGGATTACCTGGTGGCCGACAATGCCACCCAGGGCATCCTGTTGCACGTTCACCACATCCACGACGCCCGCCGCTTCATGTCGGCGCTGCGCGCCGCCGCCCGCACCAAGCCGGTGGTGGTGATCAAGTCCGGCCGCTTCGAGAACGACGCCAGCGGCCTGACCCACGCCAGCAATCTGGTGGCCAGCGGCGACGCCTTCGACGCCGCGCTGGCGCGCGCCGGCGTGCTGCGGGTGTCGTCCATCGCCCAGCTGTTCACCGCCGCCAAGGTGCTGGCCGCCAACTACCGCGTCGGCGGCAGGCGGCTGGCCATCGTCACCAACGGCTTCGGCCCAGGCATGCTGGCCGCCGACAGCGCGATCGACTACGGCGTGGAGCTGGCCAGGCTCAGCGAGGGCACGGTCAAGCTGCTGGACAGCGTGCTGCCGCGCAACTGGTCGCACGGCAATCCGCTGGACATCATCGGCGACGCCAGTCCGATGCGTTTCCGCACCGCGGTGAAGGCTTGCGTCGACGATCCCGGCGTGGACGGGGTGATGGTGATCTTCACCCCGCAGGCCGGCACCGACCACCTGACCACCGCGCAACTGATGATAGGCCTACAGCGCGAGACCACCAAGCCGCTGTTCCTGTCCTGGCTGGGCGATGCCAAGGTGTCGGAAAGCCGCGAGCTGTTTTCCAAAGCCAAGTGCGCCCATTTCCGCGCGCCGGAGTACGGCATCGAGGTGTTTAGCCACCTGGCCGACTACCAGCGCAACCAGCAGCTGCTGCTGCAGACGCCGGGCCCGCTCGAAGGCCGGCGCAACGACCCGGACGTCAACACCGCGCGCAAGGTGATGGACGCCGCGCTGGCCGAGGGCCGCACCGTGCTGTCCGAGCGCGAGTCCAAGCAGGTGCTGGCGGCCTTCCACATCCCGGTGAACCCGACCACGCTGGCCCGCACCGCCGACCAGGCGGTCAAGCAGGCGGCCAAGATCGGCTACCCGGTGGTGCTGAAGATCGACTCCCCGGACATCATTTACAAATCCGACGTCGGCGGCGTGGAGCTGAACATCAGCAACGAGGAGACGCTGCGCGCCGCCTTCGAGGCCATCGTCTCCCGCACCCGCCAGGCGCGGCCGGAGGCGCGCATCGACGGAGTGTCGGTGCAGCCCATGCGCAAGCGCCGCTTCGCGCGCGAGCTGATGGTGGGCGTGGCGCGCGACGCCGGCCTGGGGCCGGTGATCGCCTTCGGCGCCGGCGGCATCGCGGTGGAGGTGATGCGCGATCTGGCGCTGTCGCTGCCGCCGCTGAACGACTACCTGGTGGACAGCATGATAGGCCAGACCCGGATCGGACAGCTGCTGGGGCCGTTCAAGAACCTGCCGCCGGTGGACGTGGATGAGCTGCGCCATGTGCTGCTGCAGGTGTCGGAAATGGTATGCGAGCTGCCGCAACTGAGGGAGATGGACATCAACCCGCTGGTGGCGGACGAGCAGGGCGTGATCGCGCTGGACGCGCGCATCTTCGTCGGTCCGGCGCGCGCCGACCAGAAACGCTACGGCCACATGGCCATCATGCCTTACCCCACCCATATGGTGGTGTGCGCCAAGTTGCATGACGGCACGCCGGTGATGATACGGCCGATCCGCCCGGAGGACGCCGACATGCAGCAGGCCTTCGTCCGCAACCTGTCCGAAGAAAGCCGCTACAACCGCTATCTGTCCAGCATCAAGCAGCTGTCGCAGAGCATGCTGGTCCGCTTCACCCAGCTCGACTACGACCGCGAGATGGCGCTGGCGATGACGCGCGACGGCGAAGGCGGCGAGGAGATGCTGGCGGTGGCGCGCTTCATCACCGATCCGGACAACGAGGCCTGCGAGTTCGCGCTGGAGGTGGCCGACGACTGGCAGGGGCGCGGCATCGGCACCCTGTTGATGCAGGCGCTGTTCGACGCCGCGCGCGAGCAGGGGTTGAAACTGATGCGCGGCGAGGTGCTGGCCGGCAACAAGGGCATGCTGAAACTGATGCATAAACTGGGATTTAGCGTCGAACCGCACCCCGAGGACAGGGCGCTGACGCTGGTGCTGAAGACGCTGTGAACGGGCGTTTCGCGACAGCCTTGCATTAAGCGCTTGCAAGATAAGGGAAATCTGCCATAAAATCGTGGGCTTTTCTATATCCAGTTTTTTTCAAGGACAATCGACAATGGTAGTGATTCGTCTGGCCCGCGGCGGCGCCAAGAACCGTCCGTTCTACAACATCGTGGTGACCGATTCCCGCAACCGTCGTGACGGTCGCTTCATCGAGCGCGTTGGCTTCTACAACCCGGTAGCCAACGAGAAGCAAGAGCGCGTCCGCTTCACCATGGACCGTCTGAACTACTGGGTCGGCGTTGGCGCCCAGCTGTCCGACTCCGTTGCCAAGCTGCTGAAAGAGCAGAAAGTCGTAGCCGCTTAATCCGGCTATCCGACATCAAGACGGAATTGGGCGCATGCGCGACGAAGATCTCGTAGTAATGGGCTTTGTGCGCGGCGCCTTCGGTATCAAGGGCTGGGTGAAGATCCACGCCGATACCGAATACGCTGACGGCCTGTTCGATTACCCGACCTGGTGGTTGGGCAAGAACGGCAGCTGGAAGCCGTATGCATTTGAGAACGGCGCTGTCCAGCCCAAGGCCCTGGCGGCCAAGCTGGAGGGCGTCGACGACCGCGACGCGGCGGAGGCTCTCCGCGGCACGCAGATCGCCATTCCGCGCAGCGAGCTGCCGGAAGCCGGCGACGGCGAATACTACTGGGCCGATCTGATCGGCCTGAGCGTCGTCAACCAGCAGGGCGAGACGCTCGGCAAGGTGGACAGCCTGCTCGAAACCGGCGCCAACGACGTGCTGGTGGTCAAGGGCGGCGACGGCCAGCAGCGCCTGATCCCCTTTGTGGATCAATACGTGCTGGAAGTGGTGCCGGCCGAAGGTCGCATCCTGGTGGACTGGGGTCTGGATTACTGATGCAGATCGACGCGGTGACGCTGTTCCCGGAGATGTTCGATTCGATTGCCCGCTTCGGCGTCAGCCAGCGGGCGCTTGACTTGGGCCTCTGGCAGTTCAAGGCCTGGAACCCGCGCGACTTCACCCACGACAATTATCGTCGGGTGGATGACCGGCCCTATGGCGGCGGCCCCGGCATGGTGATGCAGATCGAGCCGCTGGAGCAGGCGCTGGATGCCGCGCGCGCGCGCCAGCGCGAAGCCGGCGTCGAGGCCAGCCACGTGGTCTACCTGTCGCCGCAAGGCGCGCGGCTGACCCACGCCAAGGCGGCGGAGCTGTCGCAGCGGCCAGGTTTGATCCTGCTGTGCGGCCGCTACGAAGGCATAGACGAGCGCTTGATCGCCACGCAGGTCGACGAGGAGATTTCCATCGGCGACTACGTGCTGTCGGGCGGCGAATTGCCGGCGATGGTGCTGGCCGACGCGGTGGTCCGGCTGCTGCCGGGCGCGCTGAACGACGCCCAGTCGGCGTACGAAGACTCATTTGTGGACGGTCTCTTGGACTGCCCGCACTATACCCGACCCGAAGAGTATCGAGGCATGCGGGTGCCGGACGTGCTGTTGTCCGGTAATCATGCCCTGATCGCCAAATGGCGGCTCAAGCAGTCGCTGGGCAGGACGTGGCAACGTCGGCCCGAGCTGCTGCAAGACCGCGTTTTGACAAAACAGGAATCTCGGCTGCTGGCGGAGTACCAGCAGGAACAAGATATCCGCAAAAAACCGGAGTAAAACATGGATCTGATCCAGAAACTCGAGCAAGAAGAAATCGCACGCCTGGGCAAGACCCTGCCGGAATTCGCCCCGGGCGATACCGTCGTGGTTCAAGTCAAGGTAAAGGAAGGCAACCGCGAGCGTCTGCAGGCTTACGAAGGCGTTGTGATCGCCAAGCGTAACCGCGGCCTGAACAGCGCGTTCACCGTGCGCAAGATGTCCGCCGGCGAAGGCGTTGAGCGTACCTTCCAGACCTACTCCCCGCTGGTGGCTTCCGTTGAAGTGAAGCGCCGCGGCGACGTGCGTCGCGCCAAGCTGTACTACCTGCGTGGTCGTACCGGCAAGTCCGCACGCATCAAGGAAAAGCTGCCGGCCCGCAAGCAGGGTTAATCCTGCCGGCGATCGCCGCTATCATCAAAGCGCAAGGCCTGGCCTTGCGCTTTTTTCATTTGGGGAGGGGGAATGGACTATCCGGTGGTGATCGCCGCGCCGTTCGGCCGGCTGGGCGTGCGCTGCGAAGCCGGCGAGTTGCGCGAGCTGCGCTTCCTGCCGGCGGGCATGGCCTTGCGGCCGCCGGCGCCGGGCAGCCTGGAGGCCGAGGTGGCCAGGCAGCTGGACGCTTATTACGCCGATCCGCGCCATGTGTTCACCGTGCCGCGGCGCTTGCTCGGCACGCCTTACCAGCTGCGGGTGTGGCAGCGGATTGCGGCGATACCCTGCGGCGAGACCCGCCGCTACCAGGACCTGTCCCGCGAGCTGTCATCGTCGCCGCGGGCTGTCGGCGGCGCCTGCGGCCGCAACCCCATCCCCGTCATCGTGCCCTGCCACCGGGTAGTGGCCAGCGCCGGCCTCGGCGGCTTCAACCAGTCCACCGGCGACGAAACGCTGGACATCAAGAAATGGCTGCTGCGGCATGAGCTCGGATAAGGACAGCATCGACGCCTTCCTCGACCAGCTGTGGCTGGAGGACGGCCTGTCGCAGAACACGCTGGCCGCCTATCGCCGCGACCTGTCCAAGCTGGCGGCCAGGCTGGCGGAGCGCGGCGTTTCGCTGGAGACGGCCACGCTGGCCGATCTGGAGCAGGCCTTGCTGGCCGGCGTGGCCAGCGAAAAGCCGGCCACCCGCGCGCGGCTGACGTCGGCGTTGCGCCGCTATTACCAGCATCTGTCGCGCAACGGCGTCCGCCAGGACGATCCCAGCGCCCGGCTGGCGTCGCCGAAGCAGGGGCTGAGGCTGCCCAAGTCGATGTCCGAGATGGACGTGGAGGCGCTGCTGGACGCGCCGGACGTGGAGACGCCGCTGGGCCTGCGCGACCGCGCGATGCTGGAAGTGCTGTACGCCAGCGGCCTGCGGGTGTCCGAACTGGTGGGCATGACGCTGAACCAGCTGAACCTGCTGGACGGCGTGGTGAAGACCATGGGCAAGGGCAGCAAGGAGAGGCTGGTGCCGCTGGGCGAAATCGCCCAGGACTGGCTGCTGCGCTATCTGAAGGAAGCGCGGCCGCTGCTCTTGGCCGGCCAGCCGTGCGACGCGGTGTTCGTCACCCAGCGCAAGGCGGGGATGACGCGGCAGATGGCCTGGCATCTGATCACCCAGTACGCTGGCCGGCAGGGCCTGGCCAAGGTCAGCCCGCACGTGCTGCGCCATGCCTTCGCCACTCATCTGGTCAATCACGGCGCCGACCTGCGCGTGGTGCAGCTGCTGCTGGGCCACGCCGACATCTCCACCACCCAGATCTATACCCATGTCGCGCGCGAGCGGCTGAAGCAACTGCACGCGCGCCATCATCCGCGCGGCTGAGGCTGGAACGGGACGAAAGTCCAAACAAAAACGCCCGCTTGCGCGGGCGTTCGTTCCGACTGGCTGGGATCAGGCCGGCTCGGCCGCGGCCAGCGCGTCCTGGTCGAACTTCAGCTCCACCTTGTCGTCGATCACCGTCACCGTCACCTCGCCGCCGGCCACCAGGCGGCCGAACAGCAGCTCGTCGGCCAGCGCCTTGCGCAGCGTGTCCTGGATCAGGCGCGCCATCGGCCGCGCGCCCATCAGCGGGTCGAAGCCGTTCTTCGCCAGGTAGCGGCGCAGCTCGTCGGTGAAGTGAATGTCGACGTGCTTTTCCGCCAGCTGCTGTTCCAGCTGCATCAGGAACTTGTCCACCACCTGCAGGATGATCTGCTCGTCCAGCATGCCGAAGGGGATGATGGCGTCCAGGCGGTTGCGGAACTCGGGGCTGAACATGCGCTTGATGTCGCCCATCTCGTCGCCCGCCGCCTTGGTCTGGGTGAAGCCCAGAGACGGCTTGGACAAGGATTCGGCGCCCGCGTTGGTGGTCATGATCAGCACCACGTTGCGGAAGTCCGCCTTGCGGCCGTTGTTGTCGGTCAGCGTGCCGTGGTCCATCACCTGCAGCAGCACGTTGTAGATGTCCGGATGCGCCTTCTCGATCTCGTCCAGCAGCACCACCGCGTACGGATGCTTGTTGATGGCCTCGGTCAGCTGGCCGCCCTGCTCGAAGCCGACATAGCCCGGAGGCGCGCCGATCAGGCGCGACACCGCGTGGCGCTCCATGTACTCGGACATGTCGAAGCGGATCAGCTCGACGCCGAGGATGTAGGCCAGCTGGCGCGCCAGTTCGGTCTTGCCGACGCCGGTCGGGCCGGAGAACAGGAAGGAGCCGATGGGCTTCTGCGGATTGCCCAGGCCGGAGCGGGTCATCTTGATCGCGCTGGCGAGGCCCTCGATCGCCTTCTCCTGGCCGAACACCACGTTCTTCAGATCGCGCTCCAGGTTCTTCAGCACGTTCTTGTCGTCGCTGGAGACCGTCTTAGGCGGAATGCGGGCGATCTTGGCGACGATCTCTTCGATCTCCGACTTGTTGATCACCTTCTTCTGCCGCGATTTCGGCAGGATCTTCTGCGCGGCGCCGGCCTCGTCGATCACGTCGATGGCCTTGTCCGGCAGGTGGCGGTCGTTGATGTAGCGCGCAGACAGCTCGGCCGCGGTGGACAGCGCCGACTGCGTGTACTTGACGCCGTGGTGGGCCTCGAAGCGGGATTTCAGCCCCTTCAGGATTTCCACCGTCTGCTCGACCGTCGGCTCGGTGACGTCTATCTTCTGGAAGCGGCGCGACAGCGCGTTGTCCTTCTCGAAGATGCCGCGGTATTCGTTGTACGTCGTCGCGCCTATGCAGCGCAGGCTGCCGTTGGACAGCGCCGGCTTCAGCAGGTTGGACGCGTCCAGCGTGCCGCCCGATGCCGCGCCGGCGCCGATCAGCGTGTGGATCTCGTCGATGAACAGGATGGCGTTGGTGTCGTCGGTCAGCTGCTTGATCACCGCCTTCAGCCGTTGCTCGAAATCGCCGCGGTACTTGGTGCCGGCCAAGAGGGCGCCCATGTCCAGCGCGTAGACGGTGGACTTGGACAGGATCTCAGGCACCTCGCCGTTGACGATGCGGCGCGCCAGGCCTTCGGCGATCGCGGTCTTGCCGACGCCGGCCTCGCCGACCAAGAGCGGGTTGTTCTTGCGGCGGCGGCACAGGATCTGCACCGTGCGCTCAAGCTCGTGCTCGCGGCCGATCAAGGGATCGATCTTGCCGTCGCGCGCCATCTGGTTGAGGTTCTGGGTGTAATTCTCCAGCGCCCCGCCCGGACCGGTGGCCTGTTCCTCGCTGTCGGCGTCGTTGTTGCCGTTGTCGCGCGGCTCCTGCGGCGGCTGCTGCGACCGCTGCTTGGTGATGCCGTGCGAGATGAAGTTGACGACGTCCAGCCGCGAGATGCCCTGCTGGTGCAGGTAGTACACCGCGTGCGAATCCTTCTCGCCGAAGATGGCGACCAGGATATTGGCGCCGGACACCTCCTTCTTGCCCGACGACTGCACGTGCAGGATCGCGCGTTGAATCACGCGCTGGAAGCCTAGGGTGGGCTGGGTTTCGACTTCGGTTTCGCCGGGCACGGTTGGGGTGTGCTCGTCGATGAAGTCGGTCAGCTGCTTTTTCAGTTGGTCGATATTGGCGCCGCAGGCCCGCAATACTTCTGCGGCCGACGGGTTGTCGGTCATCGCGAGCAGCAGATGCTCCACGCTGATGAACTCGTGGCGCTTGCGCCGTGCGTCCATGAACGCCATGTGCAGGCTTACTTCAAGCTCCTGGGCAATCATCAGTTTTCCTCCATTACGCACTGAAGCGGATGCTGATGCGCTTTCGCATATTGCAACACCTGCTCGACCTTCGTTGCAGCCACGTCTTTGGTATAAACGCCACACACGCCGTGACCTTGCGTGTGGACTTGCAGCATGATGTGGGTGGCCTTCTCTCTGTTCATGTGGAAGAACTGCTGGAGAACCTGCACCACGAAGTCCATCGGGGTAAAATCATCGTTCAATAACAACACCTTATACATCGGGGGTGGGTTTTCCCTAACCCGTGACGCCTCAAGCTGGGCATCGTCTTTGACCGAGGTGGACATGTCGACTTTCATGGAAACGGTGCCTCACTTCAATTTTGGTTCCCCCGGACTTTTTTTCAAGGGGCGCCTGAAGACCGCAATCACTTGACGCCGCCGCCGCGGTTGCGTAGAAATGCAGCTGGTGCTTGGCTTAACTGTTTGGCATTTTGCGGCACAGCATTTTGTCAAACTCTATTAAGCTCTAAGTTGGTCGGCTTCACCAGCCTTTTTTTGCAAGGAAGTTAAATGGCATTTGGTACCGTGAAGTGGTTCAATGACGCGAAAGGCTTCGGCTTTATTACCCCGGACGAAGGTGGCGAGGATCTGTTCGCCCATTTCTCGGCCATCAACATGCAAGGCTTCAAGACCCTGAAAGAGGGTCAGCGCGTAAGCTTTGAAGTGGTGTCCGGCCCGAAGGGTAAGCAAGCGTCCAATATTCAGAACGCGTAAATACTGTTCTGAATCAGTCTCGCCGTGTGGCGGGCTGCAAGGCATATTTCAAAGCCCGCCTCCGGCGGGCTTTTCATTTGCGTCGGCGTTTCCCGCTGTCGGCGCGCGCAGCGCGTAGACCAGCGATGCCGGCGCGGCCGGAATGTCGCGCAGGCTGCCGTGATGGCGAAAACCCAGCCGCAGCAGCACGCGGATCGAGGGCAGGTTGGCCGGCCTGACCTTGGCGAAGACCGCGGGCGCGGCCAGCTCTTCGAACGCGCAACGCAAAGCCTGCCCTGCCATTTCGCTGGCCAGCCCTTGTCCCCAGGCCGACGGCGCGAAGCGGTAGCCGAGGTTGAGCCTGTCCCTGCCGCCGTAATCGCTGTAGTTGAGGCCGCCGAAACCGATGACGCGCCCGGCGTCATCTTTGCTTGCCACCGCCCAGCGGCCGAAGCCGTGCCGCTCCCATTCCTTCATCCAGCCGGCCAGCTGCAGGCGGGCATGTTCCAGCGAGGGGAAGGGGCCATGCGGGTTGTAGCGGTTGGTCTCAGGATCGCCGAAGATCGCGTACAGCGCTTCAGCGTCGCCGGCGTTGACGGCGCGCAGCAGCAAGCGTTCGGTCTGGATGCGGAGCATGGCTGGTCTTTTGTCCTATCAGTCGAGACGCTCATTGTCGGCAGTAGCCAGATATCATGTAAGGACTTGGCTGAAATGTTTGTTATGGATTTTCATTATGTCTATCAGTCTGGAAGATCTCGAATTGCTGCTGGACGTGGCCGAGCTGGGCAGCTTCAGCCAAGCCGCCGCACGCAGGGGATGGTCGCAGCCTCAGGCCAGCCAGCGCGTCGCCTTGCTGGAGAAGCGCTTGGGCGCGCCGTTGTTCAGCCGGCACCGCCGCGGCGCGGAGCCGACGGCGGCTTGCCAGGCCTTCCTGCCGGCGGCGCGGGCGGCGCTGGATGCGCTGGCCGAGGGGCGGAATAGGCTGGCGGGAGCGGAGGGTTTGCCGCGGCTGAGGATGGCTTGCCTGCCTTCGTTGGCTGGCGTGATATTCGGACCCTTGCTGCATAGGCTGGCCGAGGCGCCGATGGAAATCCGCTGCGATACCGACCATTCGCCCCAGATACTGCAATTGTTGCTGGCAGGAGAGCTGGATATCGGTTTCGTGCTGCATCGGCCGGCCATTCCGGGGCTGGAACAGGACGTTCTGTGCGATTCGCCCATCGTGGCGGTGGCGGAAGCTGCCCATCCGCTGGCGGCGGCTGAGCGGCCGTTGTCGCTCGGCCGGCTTGCCGGATATCCGCTGGCGCCGCAGAACTGGGGGGAGGGCGCGGAAGAGCTGGTCCGTCGGCTGAGGGGCCAGTGCGCGTCGGCGCGGCCCATCCATTTGCTGCAACCGGCCGCGGCAGCGAGGGATCTGGCCTTGTGGCATGGCTACGTGGCCTTTGTGCCGCGGCTGGCGGTGAGGCAGGAGCTGGAGAAGGGCGTATTGCGGGAGTTGGCGCTGGCGGAGCCGGAACTGGGACGATGGCGGGTGATGATGGCATGGCGCGGCGGCAAGCGGCGCGATGCCGCCAAGACGATGGCGCTGGATGCGGCGAGGGCCCTGGCCCGCGACTGGCGTTAAGGGGAGGGCGCGCGCGGGCAAGAAAAAAGCCCCCGGAAAACCGGGGGCTGTGTTTCTGCTTCCTCAGGCGCGCACAGCGGCGATGGCGGCGTTGAAGGTGGCGCTGGGACGCATCACCGCGCTGCACTTGGTGGCGTCCGGCAGGTAGTAGCCGCCGATGTCGGCCGGCTTGCCCTGCACAGCCTTCAGCTCGGCCAGGATCTGCTGCTCGCCGTCGGCCAGTTGCTTGGCCACGGGCGCGAAGCGGGCCTGCAGTTCCTTGTCTTCGGACTGCTCGGCCAGCGCCTGCGCCCAGTACAGAGACAGGTAGAACTGGCTGCCGCGGTTGTCGAGCTCGCCGGTGCGGCGCGACGGGGACTTGTTCTCGTCCAGCAGCTTGCCGGTGGCCAGATCCAGCGTCTTGGCCAGGATCTTGGCCTTGGCGTTGCCGGTCTTGATGCCCAGGTCTTCCAGCGAGACCGCCAGCGCCAGGAATTCGCCCAGGCTGTCCCAGCGCAGGTGGTTCTCTTCCAAGAGCTGCTGCACGTGTTTCGGCGCCGAGCCGCCGGCGCCGGTTTCGTACATGCCGCCGCCGGCCATCAGCGGCACGATGGACAGCATCTTGGCCGAGGTGCCCAGCTCCATGATGGGGAACAGGTCGGTCAGGTAGTCGCGCAGGATGTTGCCGGTGACCGAGATGGTGTCCAGGCCCCTCGCCACGCGCTCCAGCGTGAAGCGCATCGCGCGCACCTGGGACATGATGTGGATGTCCAGGCCGCTGGTGTCGTGATCCTTCAGATAGGTCTGCACCTTCTTGATCAGTTCGTTCTCGTGCGGGCGGTACGGGTCCAGCCAGAACACCGCCGGCATGCCGGAGTTGCGGGCGCGGGTCACGGCCAGCTTGACCCAGTCGCGGATCGGCGCATCCTTCACCTGGCACATGCGCCAGATGTCGCCCTGCTCGACGTTCTGCGACAGCAGCACTTCGCCGGTGGCGAGGTCGACGATGTTGGCGACGCCATCTTCCTGGATTTCAAAAGTCTTGTCGTGCGAGCCGTATTCCTCGGCCTTCTGCGCCATCAGGCCGACGTTGGGCACGGTGCCCATGGTGCGCGGGTCGAAGTTGCCGTGCCATTTGCAGAAGTTGATCATCTCCTGGTAGATGCGGGCGAAGGTCGATTCCGGCATCACCGCCTTGCAGTCGTAGGGCTTGCCGTCGGCGCCCCACATCTTGCCGCCGGCGCGGATCATCGCCGGCATCGAAGCGTCGACGATCACATCGTTCGGCGAGTGGAAGTTGGTGATGCCCTTGGCGGAGTCCACCATCGCCAGGCGCGGACGGTGCTCCTGGCAGGCGTGCAGGTCGCGGATGATCTCTTCGCGCTTGGAGGCCGGCAGGGTCTCGATCTTCTCGTACAGCGTGGCCATGCCGTTGTTGACGTTGACGCCCAGCTCGTCGAACAGCTTGCCGTGCTTCTCGAACGCGTCCTTGTAGTAGATCTTGACGCAGTGGCCGAACACGATGGGGTGGGACACCTTCATCATGGTGGCCTTCACGTGCAGCGAGAACAGGATGCCGGCCTCGCGGCAGTCTTCCATCTCGCGCTCGTAGAACTCGCACAGCGCCTTCTTGCTCATGAACATGGAGTCGATGATTTCGCCGTCCTGCAGCGCGACTTTCGGCTTCAGCACGATGGTCTGGCCGCTCTTGGTCACCAGTTCCATCTTGACGTCGCGGGCCTTGTCCAGCGTGATCGACTTCTCGCCGTGGTAGAAGTCGCCGTGGTGCATGTGGGAGACGTGGGTCTGCGACCACTGCTTCCATTCGCCCATGGAATGCGGGTGCTTCTTCGCGTAGTTCTTCACCGCCAGCGGCGCGCGGCGGTCGGAGTTGCCTTCGCGCAGCACCGGGTTCACCGCGGAGCCCAGGCACTTGGCGTAGCGGTCCTTGATCGCCTTTTCTTGGTCGTTGGCCGGGTTTTCCGGGTAGTCGGGCAGCTTGTAGCCCTTGGACTGCAGCTCCTTGACGCAGGCGGCCAGCTGGGCCACCGAGGCGCTGATGTTGGGCAGCTTGATGATGTTGGCTTCCGGCTGCAGCGTCAGCTTGCCGAGTTCGGCCAGCGTGTTCGGAACCTTCTGCCCGTCGGTCAGATAGTCGGGGAATTCGGCCAGCACGCGCGCGGCCACGGAGATGTCTGCAGTGTCGACCTGGATGCCGGCGGAACCTGCGAACGCCTGCACGATGGGCAGGAAGGAACTGGTGGCCAGCGCCGGCGCTTCGTCGGTGAGGGTGTAGATGATTTTCGATTGTTCTGCTGGCATTACTCTATCTCCATGTTGATCTTGTGACGACAGAACGATTGCGCGAAGAGTTCATCGCTCGGACGATGTTCCGAGGAACACCGGAGCGCGCGGCAGCCCAGACGCGAGGGTCCGGCGGCTCTTGGGCAATTTTCAAAAGCGAATTATACCTCTTCTCACAGGCTTGGTTGGCGGCGCAACTGAAACTTTTATGCCTGATAACTGGCGGCAGGACGTTCGAATGCGAATAAAACGGTTGTTCGAAGGCCGGCGCCGCGGCGGCGCGCATGATATCGATCACGAACCGGCCCGGGCTTGCTATCATTCGCCTACCTTATGTTTTCCGTGTCGTCCGCATGCCCCAGCTCATTCTGCTCAACAAGCCTTACGGCGTGATCTGCCAGTTTTCCGAACACCCGACCCATCCGACGCTGAAGTCCTGCGTGCCGCAGGCCGGCGTGTATCCGGCCGGACGGCTCGATACCGACAGCGAAGGCCTGCTGCTGCTGACCGGAGACGGCGCCTTGCAGCACCGCATCGCCGATCCGCGCTGGAAACTGCCCAAGACCTACTGGGTGCAGGTGGAGGGCGACCCGAAAGAAGAACAGCTGGAGATGTTGCGCAGGGGCGTGGACCTGGGCGATTTCGTCACCCGGCCGGCCGAGGTCCGGCGCATCGAGACGCCGGAATTATGGCCGCGCAATCCGCCGGTGCGTTTTCGCAAGACGGTGCCGGATTGCTGGCTGGAAATCATCATCAGCGAAGGCAAGAACCGACAGGTGCGGCGGATGACGGCCAAGGCCGGATTGCCTACGCTGCGCCTGGTGCGGGTGGCCATCGGGCCTTGGAAACTGGACGGTTTGCAGCCGGGCGAGATGCGCGCGATTGACGTGCGGACTGAGGATTTGCCCAGGGGGGCGAGTGCCGGCCCGGGCGGCAAGCCAGGCGACCGGGCGCCGCAGAGCCGGAGCGCCGCGGCGGCCAAGAGCGGCAAGATCCCGAGCTTCCGCTTCGCGCGAAACCGGAAAGGCTAGCGCCGTACGGCTGCGGGACGCTTCGTCAGCAAG
The DNA here is from genome assembly GCF_000007705.1 of Chromobacterium violaceum ATCC 12472. Classification (NCBI taxonomy): domain Bacteria; kingdom Pseudomonadati; phylum Pseudomonadota; class Betaproteobacteria; order Neisseriales; family Chromobacteriaceae; genus Chromobacterium; species Chromobacterium violaceum. The sequence goes on along the minus strand of NC_005085.1, from coordinate 3,964,104 downwards.
CGGCCCGCTACGTTCCGGAGGAGCCGAAATGCGAAGCGGGGAAGCCTGGCTTCCCCGCTCGGGCGCAGCGATTGCGCCTATCTTGGTTCACGGAGGGTTTACTGGCTATGGTGATCCTCGAAATAGGCGATCGGACCGGCGCTGGTCAGACCGATATGGAAATTCGAGCTTTCCGAGAACACCTCGCCGGCGCTTTCGGCGGCCCGCACAAATTCGAACAGAACTTCGACTTCCTTGAACTTGCGCGCCAGGATCAGATTGCCGTCGAGCCAGTTGCGGATTTCATCCGCATGCGGGTGCTGGTTCTCCAGCTGAAGCTGGAAACCCTCTCCGCTGATCAGACTGATGGCGGGCGGCATGCTGATGTCGAACTGGCTCAATTCCTTTTGCGCCAGCTCTGCGAAGCTGGACAGTTCGTGGTTGGCCTTTTCCCGGATATCGGAAAGGGCGATGGATCCGTCGTCCCCGATGTGGCCAAGCAGCTGGCTCAGGCTGGGAATGGCGGAGGCGGTTTCAAACGACATCACTTGCTCCTCTTCTGAACGTTACCATTTAGTAATAATAGGAAACGATTCTCGAGTGGGCTGGTCAATCGGCCAGTTTTTTGAGCTCATACAGGATTTCCAGCGCCTGTCGCGGGCTCAGCACGTCGGGATCGATCTCCTGTAGACGGTCCATTGCAGGACTAAGTTCCGGTTCGGAAGCGGGCGCCGGCGCGGAGAACAGGTCGGGCTGCACCCGGGCCGCCGACTGGTTTTCCAGCTCGGCCAGATGGCGTCGCGCGTCGCGTATCACCTTGGCCGGCACGCCGGCCAGCTGCGCCACCGCCAGGCCGTAACTCTGGCTGGCGGGGCCGTCCTCGACGTGGTGCAGAAACACGATGCGGTCCTTGTGCTCCACCGCCGACAGGTGAACGTTGGCCACCGCCGGGTATTCGCCGGCCAGCGTGGTCAGTTCGAAGTAGTGGGTGGCGAACAACGTGTAGGCACGGTTCTTTTCGATCAACGCGCGGGCGATGGCCCAGGCCAGCGCCAGGCCGTCGAAGGTGGACGTTCCGCGGCCCACCTCGTCCATCAGCACCAGCGAGTGCTCGCTGGCGTTGTTGAGGATGTTGGCGGTTTCGGTCATTTCCACCATGAAGGTGGAGCGGCCGCCGGCCAGGTCGTCGCTGGCGCCGATGCGGGTGAAGATGCGGTCGATGGGGCCGATCACGGCGCTGTCGGCCGGCACGAAGCTGCCGACGTGGGCCAGCAGCGTGATCAGCGCGTTTTGCCGCATATAGGTGGACTTACCGCCCATGTTCGGGCCGGTGATCAACAGCAGCTTGCGTTCGGCGGACAGCCTGGTGTCGTTGGCGATGAAGCGTTCGACTTCCGCTTCCACCACCGGGTGGCGGCCGGCGACGATGTCGAGCTTGGGCTCGGGCACGAACTGCGGCTCGGCGTAGTTGCCGATGGCGGCGCGTTGGGCGAAGGCGGACAGCACGTCCAGCGCCGCCACCGCCTGGGCGATCAGCTTCAGCTCGGCGATGTGCGGGGCCAACTGGTCCAGCAGCGCCTCGTACAGCTGCTTTTCCAGCGCCAGCGCCCGGTCCTGCGCGGTCAGCGCCTTGTCCTCGAATTCCTTCAGCTCCGGCGTGATGTAGCGCTCGGCGTTTTTCAGCGTCTGGCGGCGGCGGTAGTCGTCCGGCACCTTGTCCGACTGCGCCTTGGACACCTCGATGTAGAAGCCGTGCACGCGGTTGAACTCCACCTTCAGCGTGGTGATGCCGGTGCGTTCCTTCTCGCGCGCTTCCAGTTTCAGCAGGAAATCGCCGCAGTCGGTCTGGATCGCCCGCAATTCGTCCAGCACCGGGCTGAAGCCGTCATTGATCACGCCGCCGTCGCGCAGGAAGGTGGCCGGCTCCGGCAGGATGGCGGCGGCCAGCATCTTTTGCACCGGCGATTCGGTCGGCAGCACGCCGGCCAGCTCGTTCAACAGCTCGGAATCCAGCGAGGCCGCCAGCGCCTTGACGCCGGAAAGGGCGGTCAAGGAATCGCGCAGCGCCGACAGATCGCGCGGGCGGGCGGAACGCAGCGCCACCCGCGAGGTGATGCGCTCGATGTCGGACACCTGGTCCAGCTCGGCGTGCACGTCCTGGTAGCGCGACAGCAGCGCGCGCACCGCGCCGTGGCGGCGGGCCAGCTTGCCGTGGTTGCGCATCGGATGGTGCAGCCAGTGGCCGAGCAGGCGGCTGCCCATGCTGGTGGCGCAGGTGTCGAGCAGCGACGCCAGCGTCGGCGAGGCCTCGCCGCGTATGGTTTCGGTCAGTTCCAGATTGCGGCGGGTGGCGGCGTCCATGCGGATCAGCTCGCCGGCGTCTTCCACCGACAGCGCGGAGATGTGGGCCGGGTTCACGCCCTGGGTGGACTTCACGTATTCCAGCAAGGCGCCCGCCGCGCCGACGGCCACCGGTAGCGTGTCGGCGCCGAAGCCGGCCAGATCGCGGGTGCCGAAGTGGCGGGTCAGCGCCAGCTTGGACGATTCGATGTCGAACTGCCACGGCGGCAGCTTTTTCTTCGGGGTCGAGATGCCTTCGAAGGCGGCCAGGCCGGTGTCGTCGGGAATCACCAGCTCGGCCGGCTTCAAGCGTTCCAGCTCGCTGGCCAAGTCCTCGACGCTAGCTTGCATGATCTTGAACTCGCCGCTGGCCAGCGACAGCCAAGCCAGGCCCAGCACGCCCTTGACCATATTGACCGCCAGCACCAGGTTGTCGCGCTTGTCGTCCAGCAGCGCGGCGTCGGTCAGCGTGCCCGGCGTGACGATGCGCACCACCTTGCGCTCCACCGGCCCCTTGGCCAAGGCCGGGTCGCCGATCTGCTCGGCGATGGCCACCGATTCGCCCATCTTCACCAGCCGCGCCAGGTAGCCTTCGGCGGCGTGGTAGGGAATGCCGGCCATCTTGATCGGATTGCCGGCGCTGGCGCCGCGAGCGGTCAGGGTGATGTCCAGCAGCCGCGAAGCCTTTTCCGCGTCCTCGTAGAACAGCTCATAGAAATCGCCCATGCGGTAGAACAGCAGCTTGTCGGCGTGTTCGCGCTTCAGGGCTAGATATTGCTGCATCATCGGGGTGTGCTGGGGCGTGCTCATCGGGTGTCTGGCTCTGCTCTTGGTCTGTCTGGATAAATGCGTAACGCCCCGGTGAAGGCGGGGCGTTGGAATCGCCGCCATTCTAACGCGCGGCGGCGGGGGTGTCAGCCGCCGCCGGCTGCGGCAGAATGGCGTCATCGCCACCGGGGAAACGCCATGTCCGATCTCGATCCGCAATCCACGCTCCGCCGCCTGTTCGCCGCCGCCGTCGCCAGCGCGATGCCGGAGCGGCTGGCCGACCATCTGCCGCCGCCGCCTCGGGGCCGCACCGTGGTCGTCGGCGCCGGCAAGGCCGCCGCGGCGATGGCGCGGGCGCTGGAGCAAGCCTGGCCGGGCGAGCTGTCCGGCGTGGTGGCGACGCGCTACGGCCACGCGGTGGCGACCGAACGGATAGAAGTGCTGGAGGCGTCGCACCCGGTGCAGGACGAGGCGGGCTGCGCCGCCGCGCGGCGGATGCTGCAAGCGGTGAGCGGGCTGACGGCGGATGATCTGGTGATCTGCCTGCTGTCCGGCGGCGGCTCCGCCTTGTTGGCTTTGCCGGCGCATGGCGTCAGCCTGGAAGACAAGCAGGAGGTTAGCCGGCAGTTGCTGGCCTGCGGCGCCGGCATCGACGAGATGAACGCGCTGCGCAAGCATGTGTCCGCCATCAAGGGCGGGCGGCTGGCGCTGGCCTGCGCGCCGGCCAAGCTGGTGACGCTGGCGATTTCCGACGTGGTGGGGGACGATCCGGCAGTCATCGCTTCCGGGCCGACGGCGGCGGATCCCAGCACCTATGCCGACGCGCGCGCCGTGGTCGCCAAATATGGTTTGACCTTGCCGCGGGCAGTCACTGCGTTGCTGGCGGCGGAGCCGGACGAAACCCCCAAGCCGGGCGATGCCAGGCTGGCGCATGCCGAGTACCGGCTGATCGCGACGCCGCAGCTGGCTTTGCGGGCGGCCGCCACCGAGGCGGAGCGGCTGGGCCTGAACGTGCTGCAGCTCGGCGACAGCATAGAGGGCGAGGCGCGCGAGGCGGCCAAGGTGCACGCCGGCATCGCGCGGCAGATCGCCGCGCACGATTCGCCTGTGGCCAGGCCGGCGCTGATCCTGTCGGGCGGCGAAACCACGGTGACGCTGCGGGGCAAGGGCAGAGGCGGGCGCAACAGCGAATTCCTGCTGGCGCTGGCCATCGCGCTGGACGGCCTGCCCGGCGTGTACGCGCTGGCGGCGGACACCGACGGCATTGACGGCAGCGAGGACAACGCCGGCGCGCTGATTTCGCCCGATACGCTGGCGCGCGCGGCGGCGCTGGGCGTGAATGCCGGCGCGCGGCTGACCGACAATGACGGCTACGGCTTCTTCGCGGCGCTGGGCGATCTGCTGGTCACCGGCCCCACCCATACCAACGTCAACGATTTTCGCGCGATCCTGCTGCGGTAACGGAGTCGCGGCCAGCCGCGAGTCGGAACGCCGCCCGGCTCTCCACGATCCAGGCCATGCGATGCATGGCCTTTTTTGCGCGCGCATTCATGACATGGAGGTATGGTCAAGCCTACAGATCAGACTTTGTTCATCTTGACCCGAACTATCTTGGGCAACTATGATTCATATCAAAGTTTCAGAAATTCCTGAAAGTTGAGAATGTCATGAATATTCCACCTCTGGTGCAGGCTTTCGTGCTGCATTTCGGCGAGATGGGCAGCCGCTGGGGCATCAACCGCACGGTTGGCCAGATCTACGCCTTGCTGTACGTGTCGGAAAAACCGCTGAACGCCGACGAGATCGGCGAGGCGATAGGCTGTTCCCGCTCCAATGTCAGCATGGGGCTGAAGGAGCTGCAGTCGTGGCGGCTGGTCAAGCTGCAGCACTTCCCCGGCGACCGCCGCGAATACTTCTCCACGCCGGAAGACGTGTGGCTGATCTTCAAGACGCTGGCGGAGGAGCGCAAGAAGCGCGAGGTGGAGCCGACGCTGACCATGCTGCGCGGCGCCATCATGGAAAGCCCGGCCAGCGAGGCCGAACAGCACGCGCAGGCCAGGATGAAGGAGATGTACCAGCTGATCGAGCTGGTCACCACCTGGTTTTCCGACATCCAGCACATGGACGTGGAAACCCTGCAGCGGCTGATGAAGCTGGGCTCGCAGGTGCAGAAAGTGCTGCAGTTCACCCAGTCGCTGTCCCGGCTGGGCAACCGCGATCAAGACCGGGAGCACGCAGAATGATGACCGAACTCGACCCCGTCACGCTGGCGCGCATCCAGTTCGCCACCAATATCAGCTTTCACATCCTGTTTCCCACCATCAATATCGCGATGGCCTGGGTGCTGCTGTTCTTCAAGCTGCGCTTCCGCCAGAGCGGCGACCAGGGCTGGATGGACGCCTATGGCTTCTGGGTGAAGATCTTCGCGCTGTCATTCGCGCTGGGCGTGGTGTCCGGCGTGACGATGAGCTTCCAGTTCGGCACCAACTGGCCCGGCTACATGCAGACGGTGGGCAATATCGCCGGCCCGCTGCTGGCCTACGAGATCCTGACCGCCTTCTTCCTGGAGGCCGGCTTCCTCGGCATCATGCTGTTCGGCCGCTCGCGGGTACCGGAAAAGGTGCACACGCTGGCGACTTTCCTGGTGGCTTTCGGCAACACCGTGTCGGCATTCTGGATCATCGCGCTCAACTCCTGGATGCAGACGCCGACCGGCCACGTGATGCGCGACGGCCGCGCCCACGTGCTGAGCTGGTGGGAGGTGATCTTCAATCCGTCGATGCCGTACCGGCTGACCCACATGCTGATCGCTTCCGGCCTGACCGTGGCCTTCCTGGTGGCTGGCCTGTCCGCCTACCGTTACCTGCGCGGCGAGCGCGGCCGCGGCGTGATGGCGGCCTTGAAGACCGGCGTGTTCCTGGCCGCGCTGCTGATTCCGCTGCAGATCTTCGTCGGCGACATGCATGGCCTCAACACGTTGAAGCACCAGCCGGCCAAGCTGGCGGCGATAGAGGGCATCTGGCACACCGAGAAGGACGTGCCGCTGCTGCTGTTCGCGCTGCCCAACGCCGAAACCCGCAGCAACGACTACGCGATCGGCGTGCCGCAACTGGGCAGCCTGATCCTCACCCACACCTGGGGCGGCGAAATCAAGGGCCTCAACGAGTTCGCACAGCATCCGCCGGTGGCCAAGGTGTTCTGGAGCTTCCGCGTGATGGTGGGCATGGGCATGCTGATGCTGCTGGCGTCCTGGCTGGGCGCATGGCAGTTGAAACGGCGCGGCGAGGTGTCGCGCGGCCTGGCCAGGCTGCTGGTGTGGATGACCTTCTCCGGCTGGATCGCCACGCTGGCCGGCTGGTTCGTCACCGAGATCGGCCGCCAGCCCTGGCTGGTGACCGGCATCCTCACCACCGCGCAGGCGGCGGGGCCGGCCACCGCGCCGATGCTGTTCACCTCGCTGAGCACTTATCTCGCGCTGTACGCGCTGCTGCTGCTGGCTTACGTCTCGGTGCTGTTCCACCTGGCGCGCAAGGCCGGCTCGCATGAACTGGCCGCCAACGCCCAACTGAAGGAGAAACTGGCATGAGCGAGGCTTACTACCTGCCGGCGGTGTTCGCCGGACTGATGGCGCTGGCGATGCTGGTGTATGTGGTGCTGGACGGCTTCGACCTCGGCGTCGGCATCCTGCTGCCGCTGGCCAGCGACGAGGAAAAGGATCTGATGATCGCATCCATCGGTCCGTTCTGGGACGCCAACGAAACCTGGCTGGTGCTGGGCGCGGGCCTGCTGCTGGTGGCTTTCCCGCTGGCGCACGGCGTGGTGTTCGGCGCGCTGTACCTGCCGGTGCTGGCGATGCTGGTGGGGCTGATCCTGCGCGGCGTGGCCTTCGACTTCCGCGTCAAGGCGCAGGACCCGCACAAACCGTGGTGGAACGCGGCCTTCGCCGGCGGCTCGATGCTGGCGGCGCTGGCCCAGGGCGTGATGCTGGGCCGCTATCTGACCGGCTTCGCCGACACCTCCACTTCCTGGCTGTTCTCGTTGGTGGTGGGCATCGGCCTGGCGCTGGCCTACGCGCTGCTCGGCGCCTGCTGGCTGGTGATGAAGGCTCATGGCGGCTTGCAGGCCAAGGCGATACGTTGGGCGCAGCTGAGCCTGTACGGCGCCGGCACCGCGGTGGTGGCGGTGTCGCTGGTGACGCCGCTGGCCAATCCGGCCATCGCCGCCAAGTGGTTCGCGCTGCCGCAATTCCTGCTGTTGCTGCCGCTGCCGCTGGGCACGCTGGCGCTGTTCGTGCTGCTGATCGCCTGCCTGCCCAGGCTGGCCCGCCGCCAGGCCGCCGGCAACGACAGCTTCTGCTGGCTGCCGTTCGCCGCCAGCGTCGGCATCGTGCTGCTGTCGTTCTGGGGACTGACTTACAGCGTGTTTCCGGAGGTGGTGCTGGGCCGGATGACCATCTGGCAGGCGGCGGCTGACCCGGAAGCGCTGTGGGTGATACTGTGGGGCGCCATCGTGGTGCTGCCCTGCATCATCGGCTACACCGCTTTCGCCTACCGGGTGTTCTGGGGCAAGGCCGACAAGCTCAGCTACCAGTAGAGCGGGGCAAAAAACAAAAAAGCGCGCCGGCATGGCGCGCTTTTTTTGCGTCTTCATTCCATTTTTGCGTCTTGATGCAAATTTAATGTCATATTATCGTAACGATACTGTCATTTTGTCCGGCCACAATCCGCCGCGTGAATGCCAGCCGCCATAACGATAAATGGAGAAGCCGATGTCCCGAGCCCTGTCCCTCACCTTACGCCGCGCCGCCGCGCTCGCGCCGCTGACGCTGGCCTTGTCCCTGCCGGCGCAGGCCGCCACCGAAATCCAGTTCTGGCATTCGATGGAAGGCTCGCTGGGCGACCGCGTCAACGCCATCGCCGCCCAGTTCAACGCCAGCCAGAAGGACTACAAGGTGGTGCCGGTGTACAAGGGCCAGTACGACGAGTCGCTGGCCGCGGCCATCGCCGCCTACCGCAGCGGCAACGCGCCCGCCGTCGTCCAGGTGTTCGAAGTGGGCACCGCCACCATGATCCAGGCCAAGAAAGCGGTCAAGCCGGTATACCAGATGATGGCCGACGCCGGCGAAAAGCTGGACGAGAAAGCCTTCATCCCGGCGGTGGCCAGCTATTACAGCGACGCCAAGACCGGCCATCTGCTGTCCTTGCCGTTCAATAGCTCCACCCCGGTGCTGTACTACAACAAGGACGCGTTCAAGAAGGCAGGCCTGCCGGACGCGCCGCCCAAGACCTGGCCGGAACTGGCCGCCGCCGCCGCCAAGCTGAAGGCTTCCGGCATGCGTTGCGGCTACAGCACCGGCTGGCAGGGCTGGGTGCAGCTGGAGAACTTCAGCGCCTGGCACAGCCTGCCGTTCGCCAGCCAGGACAACGGCTTCGGCGGCGGTAACGCCACGCTGCAGTTCAACGGCCCGGTCCAGGTCAAGCACATCGAATTCCTGGCCAAGATGGCCAAGGACGGCACCTTCAGCTACGCCGGCCGCAAGGACGAGGCGACGCTGAAGTTCTACAGCGGCGAATGCGGCATCATGACCGGCAGCTCCGGCTCGCTGGCCAATATCCGCAAGAACGCCAAGTTCGCCTTCGGCATGGGCATGATGCCCTACGATCCGGCGGTGAAGGGCGCGCCGCAGAATGCCTTGATCGGCGGCGCCAGCCTGTGGGTGATGGCCGGCAAGTCCCCGGCCGAGTACAAGGGCGTGGCCCGCTTCTTCAAGATGCTGGTCTCGCCGGAAGTGATGGCCAAATGGCACCAGGACACCGGCTACCTGCCGGTGGTGAACGCCGCCTATGATTTGTCGCGCAAGCAGGGCTTCTACGACAAGAACCCGGGCGCCGACATCGCCACCCGCCAGATGCAGAACAAGCCGCCCAAGTCCTATACCCGCGGCCTGCGCCTGGGCTACATGCCGCAGATCCGCACGGTGATGGACGAAGAGCTGGAAGAAGTGTGGACCGGCAAGAAGAGCGCCAAGGCCGCGCTGGACAGCGCCGTGCTGCGCGGCAACGAGCTGCTGCGCCGTTTCGAGAAAACCGCCAATTGATCCATCCGGAAACGGGCGCGCCGCGAGGCCGCCCGTTTTTCTCGATAGAGTCCACGCATGCAGAATCGCATTCATTTTTCCAATCGCTGGCTGGGTTTCGCCTTGATGGCGCCGCAGCTGGCGATCACCTTGATCTTCTTCCTGTGGCCGGCGCTGGAGGCGCTGTGGCAGTCGGTGCAGCAGCAGGACCCGTTCGGCCTGGACAGCCAGTTCGTCGGCCTGGCCAATTTCAGCCTGCTGTTCCATGACCCGCTGTATCTGGGCACCATCCAGACCACGCTGCTGTTCAGCGCGCTGGTGACCTTGCTGGGCACCGGCAGCGCGCTGATCCTGGCGGTGATGGCCAATCAGATCGTCCGCGGCAGGCGCGTCTACCAGACGGTGCTGATCGCGCCGTACGCCATCGCGCCGTCGGTGGTGGCGGTGCTGTGGCTGTTCCTGTTCAACCCCAGCCTGGGCTGGATCAGCTACCTGCTGCGCGAGGCCGGCTACGAGTGGAACCACGCGCTCAACGGCGGCCAGGCGCTGCTGCTGGTGGTGCTGGCCTCGGCCTGGAAGCAGATCAGCTACAACTTCCTGTTCTTCTACGCCGGCCTGCAGGCGATACCGGCGTCCTTGATCGAAGCGGCGGCGATAGACGGCGCCGGCCCCTTGCGCCGCTTCCGCGACCTGGTGTTCCCGTTGCTGTCGCCGACCAGCTTCTTCCTGCTGGTGGTCAACCTGGTGTACGCCTTCTTCGATACTTTCGCGGTGATCGACGCAGCCACCGGCGGCGGGCCGGGCAAGTCCACCGAGACCATGATCCTCAAGGTGTATCTGGAAGGCTTCAAGGGCCTGGACCTGGGCAGCTCGGCCGCGCAGTCGGTGGTGCTGATGGCGGTGGTCGGCCTGTTGACGCTGATCCAGTTCCGTTACGTGGAAAGAAAGGTGCAGTACTGATGGTGGAGAACCGTAAAGGGCTGGACCTGTTCTGCCACGCGATGCTGATCGCGGGCATGCTGGTGGTGGCCTTTCCCTTGTATCTGATGCTGGTCGCCGCCAGTCAGGACGCCGATCAGGTGACGCGGGTGCCGCTGTCGCTGCTGCCCGGCAGCCAGCTGTGGACCAACCTTTCCACCGTGCTGTGGAACGGCAGCGGCGGGTTGGCGGTGCCGCTGGCGCGCACGCTGTGGAACAGCTTCGTGATGGCGATGCTGATCGCCGTCGGCAAGATCGTCATTTCCTTCCTGTCGGCCTACGCCATCGTCTATTTCCGCTTCCCGCTGCGCAAGACCGGCTTCGCGCTGATCTTCGTCACACTGATGCTGCCGGTGGAGGTGCGCATCTTCCCGACGGTGGAAGTGGTGACCAAGATGGGGCTGATCAACAGCTATACCGGCCTGACGCTGCCCTTGATCGCGTCCGCCACCGCCACCTTCCTGCTGCGGCAGTTCTTCATGACGCTGCCCAAGGAATTGATGGAGGCGTCGCGGGTGGACGGCGCGGGGCCGATCCGCTTCATGGTGGACGTGGTGCTGCCCTTGTCGCGCACCAATATCGCGGCCTTGTTCGTGATTACCTTCATCTACGGCTGGAACCAGTATCTGTGGCCGCTCTTGGTCACCCATGATCCGGCGATGTCCACCTCGGTGATCGCGATCAAGGGCATGCTGGGCGAGGGCGCGGTGCAGTGGCACCTGGTGATGGCGTCCGCGCTCTTGACCCTGCTGCCGCCGCTGGCGGTGGTGATCGGCATGCAGCGCTGGTTCGTCAAGGGCCTGGTGGACAACGAGAAATGAGAAAGAGCGCCAAATGGCAAAACTGAGTCTGAAGAATATCGCCAAGCGCTATCCCGGCGCCGAGCGCCGGGTGCTGGAAGAGATTTCGGCGGAGATCGCCGACGGCGAGTTCGTGGTCATCGTCGGCCCGTCCGGCTGCGGCAAATCCACGCTGCTGCGGATGGTGGCCGGGCTGGAGAGCACCGAGGACGGCGAGATCCGCATCGGCGAGCGCCTAGTCAACCAGTTGGAGCCCAAGGACCGCGACATCGCGATGGTGTTCCAGAACTACGCGCTGTATCCGCACATGACGGTGGCGGAGAACATGGGCTACGCGCTCAAGCTCAAGGGCCTGAAGAAGGTTGAGATCATGGAGCGGGTGCTGAAGGTGGCCGCGGTGCTGGAGCTGGAGCAGCTGTTGCAGCGCAAGCCGCGCGAGCTGTCCGGCGGCCAGCGCCAGCGGGTGGCGATGGGCCGCGCCATCGTGCGCGAGCCGGCGGTGTTCCTGTTCGACGAGCCGCTGTCCAACCTGGATGCCAAGCTGCGCGGCCAGATGCGGCTGGAAATCCAGCGCCTGCACCGCCGGCTGGCCACCACCAGCCTGTATGTCACCCACGATCAGGTGGAGGCGATGACGCTGGCCGACCGCGTGATCGTGCTGAACAAAGGCCATATCGAGCAGATCGGCGCGCCGGACGAAATCTACGACCGGCCGGCCACCGCCTTCGTCGCCGCCTTCATGGGCTCGCCGGGGATGAATCTGTTCGACGCGCAGGCGGACGAGAGCGGCGAGCGGCTATTGCTCGGCGACGGCGTATCGCTGGCGCTGCCGGCGGCCAATCCGGCGCTGGCGGGGCGCAGGCTGAAGGCCGGCATCCGCCCCGAGCATCTGCGCGCGGCGGGCGAGGGCGGCGAGACGCTGAGCCTGCGGGTGGACAGCCTGGAGATGCTGGGCGCCGACAATTATGTCTACGGCTTGCTGGCCGGGCAGAACGTGGTGGCGCGGCTGGCGCATGGCCATCGGCCCGAGCCGGGCAGCCGGCTGGAAGTGGCGGTGCGCGCCGAGTCGCTGCACCTGTTCGACGCGGAAACACAGAGGAGAATCGAGCATGCCGCAGCATCGCAAGCAAGCCTGGCCGTATCCTGAGGTCGTCGCCCACCGCGGCGGCGGCACGCTGGCGCCGGAAAACACCGTCGCCGGCTTCCGCGAGGGCATCCGCTACGGCTACCGCGCCGCCGAGTGCGACGTGAAGCTGTCGGCCGACAACGTCTGCTTCCTGCTGCACGACGACACCGTGGACCGCACCAGCAACGGCAAGGGCGAAGCAAAAGCCAAGACCATGGCCGAGTTGTCGCAGCTGGACGCCGGCGGCTGGAAAGGCGCGGCCTTCGCCGGCGAGGCGCTGCCGACGCTGGCCAATGTGGCGGCCTGCTGCCTGGCGCAGGACATGCTGCTGAATATCGAGATCAAGCCCTGCCCGGGGCGCTTCGAGGAAACCGGCCGGCTGGTGGCGCAAGAAGCCGCGCGGCTGTGGGCCGGCGCGTCGCCGCCGCCCTTGCTGTCCTCGTTCGAGATCGACGCCTTGCGCGCGGCCAAGGCCGCCGAGCCGGCGCTGCCGCGCGCCTTCCTGTGCGAGGAGATTCCGGCCGACTGGCGCGCCATCCTGGCCGAGCTGGACTGCGTGGCGCTGCACTGCGACCACCAGACCCTGACCGAGCAGCTGGCGCGCGACATCAAGGCCGCCGGCTACCAGCTGTTGTGCTACACGGTCAACGATCCGGCCGACGCCCGCCGCTTGCTGGGCTGGGGCGTGGACAGCCTGTGCACCGACAGGCTGGACCTGTTGCCGGCGCGCGGCTAGCGCTCACTGCGCCCAGCGCTGGAATATGGGCTGCAGCGCGCCGCTCTGCTGCAGCCGTTTCAGCGCCGCCTCGAACTGCCGCGCGCGCGGATCGCCCTTGGCGAAGGCCACGTAGCGCGGCATCTCCACCAACGGCCTGGGCAGCACCTTCACCAGGCCGGCGGCCCTTTGCTCCTGGATGAAGTACATCAGCTGCACCTTGTCGCCGATGATGACATCCACCCGGCCGGCCAGCAGCATCGCCACCAGCTGGCGCGGCGAGCCGGCGTGGTCGTCGCGGGTGAGCGGGGCCTTGTCGAATTCGGTGTCGTAGCTGTAGCCGCGCACCTGGCCGATCACATAGGGCTTGAGATCGGCCAGGCCGCGCCAATCCGTGAGCGGGTTGCGCTTCATGACGACGAACACCGTCTGGCCCTTGCGCAGCGGGCCGACCAGATCGTATTGCGCGCGGCGCTCCGCGGTGCCGGTGAACACGAAGCCGGCGTCGGCCTCCTTCAGCGCCAGTTGCTGCTTCACCCGTTCCCAGGGCAGCAGGCTGATGCGGAACGGCTGCCCGGTCTCGCGCATCACCGCGCTGACCAGTTCCACGTCCAGCCCCCGCGGGGCAAGGTCCTCGGACAGATAGCTGTAGGGTTCGAAATTGGCGTCCGCCACCAGCCGCCAGGCTGGTTTGTCGGCGGCCGGCACAAGGGCGGCTGCGCAGAGCAGCGCGCACCAGAACAGGGATTTCATCCGCGTCTCGACTCCTGTGTCGGTAGGCCATCCCGCTGGCCGGATCCGCATCGAATGCTTCAGCTTAGCATTTGGATGCGGCGGTCAAGCATGCCGCCGGAGACATTTGGCAAGCCGTTCGTTTGCAATTCATTTACTTATTTTTGATTGTCAGTGTGGGAACTTTATTGCTAGATTTTTCGAGATTTCGCCCTCCGGGCGGAACCTTATGGCTAACATTCCCGCCAGTGTGATTTTCCCTTCACTCGAGCATCCCGTGCGCGGCCGACCGGCCGCCTGCCTGTCCTTCCATCTCGTTAGGCGCAGCATGAAACGGTGGCCTTGCGCCCGCTCGCAATGATTTCACCCGGCGTCAGACCGGGAGACCGTTCCGCGGCCGCGCGCCGTGGACTCCGATACGCTCAGGACAACAAGGAAAACCATGGAGTTGCTTCATTCTTTGATCAATGCCGTCAACGACGTGCTGTGGGGCAAGGTGCTGATCGCCCTGCTGTTGGCGGTGGGTCTGTATTTCTCGCTGCGTTCCGGTTTGTTGCAGCTGAGGCTGTTCTCGCGCGGTTGGCGCGAAATGATGGGCGGCCGCGGCGGCCATGTCAGCAAGAATGACATCTCGCCGTTCCAGGCCTTCGCCACCGGCCTCGCCAGCCGCGTGGGCACCGGCAACATCGCCGGCGTCGCCATCGCCATCGCCGCCGGCGGTCCCGGCGCGGTGTTCTGGATGTGGCTGACCGCCTTGCTCGGCATGTCCAGCGCCTTCGTCGAATCGACGCTGGCCCAGCTGTTCAAGACCAGCCACCACGACGACACTTTCCGCGGCGGCCCCGCTTACTACATCCAGAAGGGCCTGGGCCTGCGCTGGCTGGGCGTGCTGTTCGCGCTGTGCCTGATCCTGGCTTTCGGCCTGGTGTTCAACGCGGTGCAGGCCAACTCCATCGTCGCCGCGACCGAAGGCGCCTGGGGCTGGAACCGCTATGCGGTGGGCGTCGGCCTGGTGCTGTTGACCGCACCGGTGATCTTCGGCGGCGTGCGCTCGGTGGCGCGGGTGGCGGAGTGGCTGGTGCCGGTGATGGCGCTGATCTACCTGCTGATGGCCTTCTACGTGCTGGCCATCCACGCGGCCGAACTGCCGGGCCTGGTGGCGCTGATCGTCAAGAGCGCGCTGGGCCTGGAGCAAGCCGCCGGCGGCGTGGCCGGTTACGCGGTCAGCCAGGCGATGATGCTGGGCATCAAGCGCGGCCTGTTCTCCAACGAGGCCGGCATGGGTTCGGCGCCCAACGCCGCCGCGACCGCCACCTCCAAGCATCCGGCCAGCCAGGGCGCGATCCAGATGTTCGGCGTGTTCATCGACACCATGGTGGTGTGCACCGCCACCGCGGCCATCATCCTGCTGTCCGGCGTGCACGACCAGGGACTGAGCGGCGTCGCGCTGACGCAGAAGGCCGTCGAATCGCAGTTCGGCCCGATCGGCGTGTCCTTCCTGGCGGTGGCGATGTTCCTGTTCGCGTTCTCGTCCATCCTGGGCAATTACGCCTACGCCGAGGGCAACGTGGAGTTCATCCGCAACAACAAGCGCGCCTTGCTGGGCTTCCGCCTGGTGGTGCTGGCCATGGTGATGTTCGGCGCGCTGGCCAGCCTGCCGCTGGTATGGGACATGGCCGATCTGGCGATGGGCCTGATGGCGCTGATCAACCTGGTGGCCATCGTGCTGCTGTCGCGCTATTTCTTCACCGTGCTGGGCGATTACCAGCGCCAGCTGAAGGCCGGCGTCGCCGCGCCGGAATTCAAGGCCGACCAGTATCCGGAACTGGCCGGCAAGGTGGAGAAGGGCGTCTGGTAAGCCTGTCTCCCAATCCGCGATGACGAAGCCCGCCGTTTCCGGCGGGCTTTTTGTTTGGACGGCGCGGGCGAGCCCGGCGGTCAGACGGTGAAGCGTCCGGCCAGGCCCGTCAGTCTTTGCGAGATGGCCTGCAGCTCGCCGGCGGTTTGCGCGCTGTCCCGGACCGCCATGCTGTTTTGCTCCGACATCTTCGACACCTGCTCCACGTTCAGCGCCAGCGCCTGGCTGGCGCTGCTCTGCTCGCGCAGCGAGGAGGTGATCTGGTGGATGCTGTCCAGCACGTCGTCGACGCAGTGGCGGATGTTGTCCATGCTGGAACCCGCTTCGCGGGCGCGCTGCTGGCCGTCCATGATGGATTTCATGCCCTGTTGCATGCTGTCGTTGCCTTTCTGCGCGGTGTTCTGGATCTGGTTGACGATATTGCTGATTTCCGTGGTCGACAGCGCGGTGCGCTCCGCCAGCTTCCTCACCTCGTCGGCCACCACCGCGAAGCCGCGGCCCATTTCGCCGGCGCGCGCGGCCTCGATCGCCGCGTTCAAGGCCAGCAGATTGGTCTGATCGGCCACGTCGCGGATCACGTCGACGATGCCGACGATGGATTCGGACTGCCGGCCCAGGTCGGTGATGGTGTCGGATACCGAGGACACGTCGCGCACGATGCCGTCCATGGTGCTGGCGGTGGCGGCGATCACCCGGTTGCCGTCCGACGAGCGGCTGGCCGCGTCTGTCGACAAGCGGTCGGCCTGTTCGGACTGTTCCGCGCACACCGACAGGCTGGTGCTCAGCTGCTCTATCGCCGCCGCCATGCTGGCGGCCGCCTCGCTCTGCTGGGCGCTGCCGACGGAGATGCTTTGCGCGCTGTGGGCCATCGCGTCGGCGGCCCGGGTGACCTCGCCCGAGGTCTCCAGCAACTGGCTCACGGTTTCGCGCAACTGGTTGCGCATCTGGCGGATCGCCGCCAGCAGGCTGAGCTCGTCCCGCTCGCGCAGGTGGATGCGGGTATCCAGCCGGCCGGCCGCCAGCTGTTCCACCACCTGTTGCACGTAGCGCGGCTCGCCGCCCAGCTGCAGCGTGATGGACAGGTAGAGCTGGTGGAACAGGAAGATGGCCAGCAGCATCGATGCGACCCCGATGGCGATGTAGCTGTTGCGCTGGCTGGCGGTGCGGTCTATCCGCGCCTGCAGCAGCTGATCCAGGCGGCCCAGGCCGGCGTCGATGTAGGCGGCGACGGTCTGGGCGGCGTCGGCGCTGTGCCCGGCCACCTTCAGCCCGCTTGCGCCCGTCTTGCCGCCGACCGCGTCGTCTATCGCCGGCAGCTGGCCTTTCAGCGCCGCCGCGAGCTTGTCCGCCTGGGACGCCATGTCCGCTTTCAGCGCGGCGTTGTAGGCGACGGCCTTGGCGATGTCGCTGCCCAGGCCGTCATTGACTTCGGCGATCAGCGGCCTCAGCTCCACCAGGCGGTCGCGCTGGGCGGGATCGAGCGGGTGGCCGGCTTCCGCCAGCGAGGCGATGGCGTTGGCCTCGCCCAGATGGCTGATCAGCGTGGTCAGCTTGGCGGTGGCGGCGTCCATCAGGTAATAAGTGTCGATGTCCGGATCCAGCGTCAGGTTGGAATTGTCGCTGATGACGCCGATCAGATTATTCAGCTTGTCGCTGAGATTGCCGTAGGCAGCGATCCATTGCGTAGGCTGGGCGGATTGCGTGGCCTTCAGCTTGTCCCAGGCGGCAGAGGCGTCCTTCCAGGCGGCGTCGCTGGCCAGCTCGGCGCCTAGCCGGCCGTTGGCGTCCTGCAGCGCCTGCCACTTGCCTTGCAGCTGCTGCATGGCCGAGGGCAGCTCGTTCCGGGCCTGGGCGTTGCCCAGCGCGGCGCGCACCGCCACTTCCTGGCCTTGCTGCGCCTGGGCCAGCATCGCGGTCAGCGGCCGCATGTAGGCGACGCCCACTTTTTCCTTGGCGGTGGATTCGATATTGTCCTGGTTGCTGCGGTACAGACCGTAGACCAGGTACAGCAGCGCCGCGGCGAACAGCACGCCGATCACGGCGAAGCGCTGCGGATAGCTCAGGCGCTGCATCAGCCTGACGATGGGCGTGGACATGGGCGGCTCCTTGCAAAAGCGGGCTGCCGCGCCTGGTTCTGCCCGGCACGCTTGCATACCCTTTGTATAAGTGATTTTGCTTACCACGCAGGGAAAAATAAGCGCTACCCGCCTTAGGAACAGTTCCGCCGGGAACGGCGGGGCCGGAGAAACCCCGCCGGGAAGAGGCTCAGATAGTTCTGGAGTAGCGGGCTTGGGTCTCGCGCTCGCGCAGGTGGCGGTCGAAGATCATCGCGATGTTGCGGATCAGGAAGCGGCCCTTGGGCTCCACCATCAGGAAGTCGCCGTCGAAGGACAACAGTCCCTGCTGCTGGAATTCGCGTATCTGTGGCATTTCCGCCGCAAAATACTGGGCGAAGTTGATGCCGTGGACCTCCTCGATGGCCTCCACCGACAGCGCGAAGCGGCACATCAGGCTCTGGATGATGGTCCGGCGCAGCACGTCGTCGCTGTCCAGCGTCAAGCCGCGCACCACCGGCAGCCGGCCCTGGTCCAGCGCCGCGTAGTAGCCCTCCAGCGTTTTGTCGTTCTGGCTGTAACAGGATCCCACCTTGCCGATGGACGAGACGCCGAAGGCCAGCATGTCGCAGTCGGCATGCGTGGAATAGCCCTGGAAGTTGCGTTGCAGCCGGCCCTGGCGCAGCGCGACGGCCAGTTCGTCGTCGGGCTTGGCGAAATGGTCCATGCCGATGAACACGTAGCCGGCGTCGGTCAGCGTCTTCACCGCGTCCTGCAGGATGTCCAGCTTGAGCGCGGCGCTGGGCAGCTCGGCCTCGTTGATGCGGCGCTGCGGCTTGAACACGCTGGGCAGATGGGCGTAGTTGTACAGCGACAGCCGGTCGGGATCCAGCGCCAGCGCCTTCTGCAGCGTGTCGCGCATGGTCTCGCGGCTTTGCAGCGGCAGACCGTAGATCAGGTCCAGGCTGACCGACTTGAAGCCGCCTTCGCGGGCGGCGTCGATCACCGCGCGGGTCTCCTCCACGGTCTGCACCCGGTTCACCGCCTGCTGCACCGCCGGATCGAAATCCTGTATGCCCACACTGACGCGATTGAAACCATAATCTGCCAGTTTCAGCATGGTTTCGCGTTTTACCTTGCGCGGATCTATCTCTATGGAATATTCTCCGTCGCTCATGAATTCGAAATGGGTTCCCAGGATGCCCATCAGCCGCTCAAGCTGGGCATCGGACAGAAAGGTGGGGGTGCCGCCGCCGAAGTGCAGCTGTATCACTTTTTCCCGGAAACCCAGCTCCGCGGACACCAGACTGATTTCCTTCTCCAGATAATCCAAATACAGGTCGGCCTTGCTGCTGTCCTTGGTGATGATCTTGTTGCAGGCGCAGTAATAGCAGATGGTGTTGCAAAATGGTATATGAGCGTATAATGATAGAGGCTTGCGGTTGGCGCCGATCTGACGCTGGCGCAATTTGTCCAGATAGTCTTGCGTCGAGAAATTTGACGTAAAACGATCTGCCGTCGGGTAGGATGTGTATCTAGGCCCCGCGCCATCCAGCCTTTCGATCAACTCGCGATCGAAGACGAAATGGGCGGGAGAGAAGGGGTGGGTAGTTTTCATGTCGTATTCGGATGGTAAAACTTCTGGAGGACTGGTAAATTTGCGAAAAACTTGTGAATTCCGCCTTGATAAGGGTCAAGCTTCGCCGGCTTGTAGCAAACACAGCATGTCTGAACAAAACCACACCTCCCTGCATACGCTGAAAATCTCCTGCTCCAGCTGCAGTCTGCGCGAGCTGTGCCTGCCCGTCGGCCTGAACCGCGAGGAAATGGGCCAGCTGGACGCGGTCATCCGCCAGAGCCGCCGCCTGAAGCGCGGCGAATACCTGTTCCGTAGCGGCGAGTCCTTCAAGTCGCTGTACGCGATCCGCACCGGCTTCTTCAAAACCTGTGTCGCCAGCCAGGACGGCCGCGAGCAGGTGACAGGCTTCCTGATGTCGGGCGAGCTGATGGGCCTGGACGGCATTTCGTCCAGCAACCACAGCTGCGACGCGGTGGCGCTGGAGGACAGCGAGGTATGCGAGCTGCCGTTCACCCGCATGGAGTCGCTGTGCCGCGACATCCCCAGCCTGCAGCACCATTTCTACCGGCTGATGAGCCGCGAGATCGTGCGCGACCAGAACGTGATGCTGCTGCTGGGCAATATGAAGGCGGAGGAGCGCATCGCCGCCTTCCTGCTGAACCTGTCGCAGCGCTTGTCCACCCGCGGCTTCGCCGCCAACGACTTCATCCTGCGCATGAGCCGCGAGGAGATCGGCAGCTTCCTGGGCCTGAAACTGGAAACGGTCAGCCGCACGCTGTCCAAGTTCCAGCAGCAAGGCTGGATCACCGTTGATCACAAGCACATCCAGCTGGTGCAGCTGGCCGAGCTGAAGAACCTGATCTCGGGCTGCATGCACGCCGACGGCCACTGAGCCGGCGGAAGGTCTTTGCGACAAAGGCAGGCGCGCAGCCTGCCTTTTTTCATGCCTGCGCGATCTTGAGCCGCAGCGCGGCCAGGCGCTCGGCGTCCGGCCAGCCGGGCGGCGAGACGAAGCCGCGCGCCGCTTCCCGCCAGCGGCCGTGTCCGGCCGGCTGCAGTTCGGCCAGCATCTGCGGCGCGTCGACTCCCCGCAGCCGCGCGCGCAGCGAGGCTTCGTCCTCCGTGTCGGCTGCCGTCCGCAGCGCGGGCGCGAGCCAGGACAGCCTGGGCAGCCAGGCCCAGCGGGAATTTTCATACAGCCGGGGCCAGTCGGTGTCGAGCGGGGCGAGCCAGCCGCGCAGCTGGCCGCAATCGAGCGGCGCCGGCGGACAACGGCCTGGCGGATAGAAGAACCAGCCGCAGATCCGGGCGCCTGTCCGGCAGTCATGAAAGCCGTCTGGCAGCAGGGGAAGCGCGTCGGGATGGCGGGACAGTTGCAGCTGTGTGGTTATTTTGGTCGCTTTCAAGCGCCAGGCATCGTTGAGGCCGGGACCGAGCAGATCGTCGGCGGTCTCGCCCAGGGAAAGGTAAAGCTTGCATGCCGTTTCCAGGTGCCAGGGCTCGCCATCCACGCGCAGCAGATAGTCGAACTCCCCCACCGTGCGGCGCTCGCTGTTTATGACTTTGAGATTTTCCGCGATCAGATCAATGTGCGGCGCATGGCGGAACCAGAAGGAAAAAAGCCGTTCGGCATATTTGCCCAGTCGTTTGCCCGGGGCGGCGGCCAGCCAGGCTTCCAGCGCGGCCGGCGCGCGGTCCAGCCTGGCCAGCAGCGCTTCTCCGCGGAGGCCCAGCAGCCGCTGCGGCGGCAGATCGGCGCCGCAGCGCCAGGGGGAGGGGGAGGTCAGCAGGAAGGCGAGGTCGCGCACCGCGGGGTGCGCGTAGGGCAGGGTGAGGCCGGGCTCAGTCGGCATCTCCGGAGCGGCCAGAAGCGGTGCGCTGCACCTGTTTGTAGAAACCGCGCAGGATGTCGATCTCCTCGCGCAGCATGCCGGCGCGGTGGAACATGGTGCGCATCCGGCGCATCAGCCGCTCGCTGTTGCGGCGCTGGAAGTAGCCGATCTCGTCCATCGCCTGCTCCAGGTGGCCGCACATGCCGTCCACCTCGCTTTGCGTCGCCGCCTCGCCCTCGGCGCGCAGGTATTCCACGTCCACGCCGGTGTGGCTGAATAGCTCGTAGGTCATCACCTGGACCGCCATCGCCAGGTTAAGCGAGAAGTAATCGGGGTTGCCGGGGATGGTCACCAGACGGTTGCATTGCTCCACCTCCTCGATCGACAGGCCGAAGGTTTCGTTGCCGAACACCAGGGCCACCTGTTCGCCGTCGCGGGCGCGGGCGATCAGCTCCGGCGTGGTCTGGCGCGGAGTGGACAGCGGGGTGGTCAGTTCGCGGCGGCGGCTGGTCAGCGCGCAGGCGACGGTGACGTCGGACAACGCCTCCCGCAGCGAGCCGACCACGGTGGCGTTCTCCAGCAGGTCCACCGCGCCGGAGGCCAGCGCGTTGGCCTCTTCGCTGGGAAACACCTTGGGTTCGACCAGGTAGAGGCGGCTCAAACCCATGGTTTTCATCGCGCGCGCGGCCGAGCCGATATTGCCCGGATGGTTGGGGCGGGCCAGCACCACGCGGATGTTTTGCAGAAAATCAGGTACTTGGGGTTTATTCATTGGCGTTTTCACATTAAAATAGCGGGCATATACCAAAAGCCCGCGCCCAGGCGTCGGGTTTTTTTGTTCCTTAACCCAGATTGTTACCGGCGGGTGTCGCGTCATCGACGGACACCCGCCCATCGTTCAAGTGTAGAGGCCGTCAATGCATCCGATGCTCAATGTCGCGGTTAAAGCCGCTCGCCGCGCAGGCAGTGTTATCCAGCGCGCGTCGCTCAACCTCGACGCCATCCGCGTAGAGAAGAAAAAGCACAATGACTTTGTGACCGAGGTGGATCGCGCCGCCGAGGAAGCGATCATCAACGTCATTCTCGAAGCCTATCCGAAGCACGCGATTCTAGCAGAAGAGTCCGGCGCCAAAGGCGTGGGTTCTTCCGAATACGAATGGATCATCGACCCGATCGACGGCACCACCAATTTCCTGCACGGCCACCCCCAGTACGGCATCTCTATCGCGATGGCGCACAAGGGCCAGATCCAGCAGGCGGTGGTCTACGACCCGAACCGCAACGATCTGTTCACCGCCTCGCGCGGCGTCGGCGCCTTCCTCAACGATCGCCGCATCCGCGTGTCCAAGCGCTTCATGATGAACGAGTGCCTGATCGGCACCGGCTTCCCGGTTTCCGACCAGAGCTATCTCGACCAGTACCTCGGCATGCTGAAGGACGTGATAGCCAAGACCGCGGGCGTGCGCCGCGAAGGCGCCGCGTCGCTGGACCTGTGCAACGTCGCCTGCGGCCGCACCGAAGGTTTCTTCGAACTGAACCTGAAGCCGTGGGACATCGCGGCCGGCAGTCTGATCGTGCAGGAAGCGGGCGGCATCGTCACCGACCCCACCGGCGAGCAGGGCTGGTTCGAGTCCGGCGACATCGTCGCGGGCAACCCGAAAGTGCTGGCCCAGCTGCTGCAGCTGCTGGCGCCGCACGTCGCCAAGTAAGCGCATATCCGCATTCCGAAAACGGCAGGCCATCAGGCCTGCCGTTTTTTTTGCCCTCGCAAGCACAGCGCGCGGAACTGTTGCCATCGCGGCCGCTCTAGGTTCAATATACCTGCTAGGGGTATCTGTATGGAGCATGCGATGCAAAGACGTCAAATGATGCGCTGGGGCGCCGCGCTGGCCCTGTCCCCGTGGCTGCTCAGACCGGCGGCGGCCGCGTCCGCCCATGCGGGCCACGGCGGAATGGCGATGGGGCAGGCGGCGCCGCTGCCGGCCGCCGCCGCGCTGGGCCTGGCCAGGGGCCTGCAGCTGCCGGATTTGAAGCGGCTGCCGTTGGAGCGCAAGGACGGCGCGTTGCGAGGCTGCCTGACCGCGGCCGCGGTGAGCCTGCCCTTGCTGCCCGGCAAGCCTGCCACCGAGTTCTGGGCCTACAACGACAGCGTGCCCGGTCCTGCGATTGAATTGTTCGAGGGCGAGACGCTGGGCCTGCGTTTCGACAACCGCCTGCCGCAGCCTACCACCGTGCATTGGCATGGCCTGCCGATTCCGTCCGACCAGGACGGCAATCCGCATGATCCGGTGCCGCCCGGCCAGGGCCGCGACTACCGCTTTTCCCTGCCGGAGGACAGCGCGGGCAGCTACTGGTACCACCCGCATCCGCACGGCCATACCGCCGAGCAGGCTTACCGCGGGCTCGCCGGCGTATTCGTGGTGAAAAGCCGCAACGATCCGCTGGCCCATCTGCCGGAACGCTGGCTGGTGCTGTCCGACCTGAAGCTGGACCCGGACGGCAAGATCGCCGCCAATAGCGACGCGGACCGGATGGACGGCCGCGAGGGACAGTTCGTGCTGGTCAACGGCGCATGGCAGCCAAAGCTGGCGCTGGGCCGCGGCGAGCGCCAGCGCTGGCGGATCTGGAACGCCACCAGCGCGCGGGTGCTGAAGCTGGCGCTGCCGGCCCACGAGGTCTGGCTGGTGGGCACCGATGGCGGCCTGATTGAAAAGCCGCGCCGCGTCGAATATCTATTGCTGCCGCCGGGCGCGCGCGCCGAGCTGGCCGTCACCGGCCGCTTCGCCGCCGGCAAGCCGGCCGGCCTGGTCGCGCTGCCGTACGCGCGCGGCAAGATGATGGGGCCGGAGCAAGGCCAGGCGCTGCCGCTGCTGGACATCGAGGCCGGCGGGGGCATGGCCACCGCGTCCTTGCCGGAGCGGCTGCGCCGGATCGATCCCTTGCTCAAGGCTTCGGTGACGCGGCGCGTGGTCTTCAGCGAGGACATGGCCAATCCGGCGGCGATGTTCCTGATCAACGGCAAGACTTTCGATATGAACCGGATGGATTTCACCGGCCAGGTGGGCGCGGTGGAGGAGTGGGAAATCGACAATCAGGCCGATATGGACCACCCCTTTCACTTGCATGGCACCCAGTTCCAGGTGACGGAACGGCATGACGGCAAGGGGTGGAGGGCCGAGTCCTATCTCGCTTGGCGCGACGTGGTCAACGTGCCGCCGGGGCAGAAAGTCAGGCTGAGGTTCCGCCAGGACATGCCGGGTCCGCGCATGTTTCACTGCCACATCCTGGAGCACGAGGACGCCGGGATGATGGGCACGCTGGATGTCCGTGCCTAGCGCGGACGGATGGGCGATAATGCCGATATGAAAAATCCGGGAACCGTCATGGACGATACACATTCCAGCCAGGCGTGCTGTCATGAAGAGGCGCAGGCCGAGCGCAGCGTGGTGCAGCCGGGCAAGGCCGCGTTGCTGAAGCGCCTGGCGCGGATCGAGGGCCAGGTCCGCGGCATCAGCGGCATGATAGAGTCCGACCGCTACTGCGTGGACGTGCTGACCCAGGTGGCAGCGGTGAAGTCGGCGCTGGACGCGGTGGCGCTGCAGTTGCTGGAAAACCATATGAAGGGCTGCGTCGCCCGCGCGCTGCAGCAGGGCGACGCGACCGGCATGGTCACCGAGCTGATCGACGTGGTGAAGAAGGTGCGCTGAGCCGGCCGGTGTTTCAAGGAGCCTGTTGTCGCGGGCTTTTTTTCGGGGAGTTTGAGATGAAGAAACTGGCATGGATCGCGCTGTTGTCCTCCGGCGCCGCCCACGCGGCGCCGATCCCGTTCGAAACCTACATCAAGCTGCACAACGGCATGCTGGAGGCCGAGCTGGTGTCGGTGGCCGGCGCGCCGGATTACGGCAGCGACAGCAATCAGGGCCGGCTCGCCAGCGGCGTGGCCACCGTGTCCACCACCCGCCAGCTGTCCTGGCTGGCCAACGGCCAGACTCCCTACACCACTGTCGTCACGCTGCGCGACGGGGTGGTGGTGGACATCAAGCGCGACAAGAAGTTGTAATTCCACCGCGTTTCTCAGGCGCAGCGCGTTGATGTTTCTGAAAAAACGCGCTTAAAGTTTGCCTGGCCGCGGCAAAGTGCGTAGAATGCTGCGGTTTACTACCTTGCCTTTCGCAATCGCATGGCGAAAGGCTACGAATAGCCAAAAGGAGTTCACATGCGCCATTACGAAATCGTGTTCATCGTGCACCCGGACCAGTCCGAACAGGTCCCGGCCATGATCGAACGCTACAAGGGTATGGTTCTGGCCGCCGAAGGCAAGATCCACCGTCTGGAAGACTGGGGCCGTCGTCAACTGGCCTACCCGATCCAGAAACTGCACAAGGCTCACTACGTTCTGATGAACGTCGAGTGCCAAGCGGAAACCCTGGCCGAGATCGAGCACGCCTTCAAGTTCAACGACGCCGTTCTGCGTCACCTGACCATCAAGATGGATCGCGCGATCAGCGACGCTTCCCCGATGATGAAGGACGAAAAGGCTAAGAACCTGCTGGACGCCCAGCCGGCTGCCGAGGTTGAAGCTTCCGCCTAATCGGCAGGGGCTCAAGTCTTGCAGAACCGCCTGGTACTGACCGTCACGGTTGATCGCGAAGATGCGCTGAGATACACGCCCGCCGGCTTGCCGGTCGTGGAAATGTGGCTCAAGCACCAGTCCCGGCAAAGCGCCGGGGGATTCGAACGCGATGTGGCCTGCGACATACAGGCCGTGTGGGTGGGAGAGGAAGCCAAAAAGCACGCCGGGAAACTGGCGGGTCGGGTGATGAACGTCACCGGTTTTCTCAGCCAACGCAGCCTGCGCAATCCGCGGTTGGTACTCAATATCGAATACGTTGAATTTGTAAAAGGTTAGTCAAAATGGCTCGTCAACTCTTCAAGCGCAAGAAGTTCTGCCGCTTCACGGCAGAAGGCATCAAGGAAATCGACTACAAATCCGTTGATCTCCTGAAGGATTTCATCGCCGAAAACGGCAAAATCATCCCGGCTCGCATCACCGGCACCAAGGCCCGCTACCAGCGTCAGCTGACCACCGCTATCAAGCGTGCTCGCTTCCTGGCCTTCTTGCCGTACACCGATCAGCACTAAACCGGGAAAGGAACTTAAGAGATGCAAATCATCCTGCTCGAAAAAGTTGCCAACCTGGGTCAACTGGGTGACGTGGTGAACGTGAAGAACGGCTTCGCCCGTAACTTCCTGATCCCGCAAGGCAAAGCCAAGCGCGCTACCGAAGCCAACCTGAAAGAGTTCGACGCTCGCCGCGCCGAACTGGAAGCCAAGCAAGCCGAAATCCTGGCCGACGCCAAGGTTCGCGCCGAGAAGCTGAACGAAGCCGTGATCACCATCGCCCAGAAGGCGGGCGTGGACGGCCGTCTGTTCGGCTCCGTGACCAACGTCGACGTCGCCGAAGCGGTTACCGCTTTCGGCGTGCAGATCAAGCGTCACGAAGTTCGCCTGCCGAACGGCCCGTTCAAGGCCATCGGCGAATACGACATCGAGATCGCGCTGCACCACGACGTGGTTACCCCGATCAAGATCGTTGTGGTCGGCGAAGCTTAATTCCTGTTTCAGGAATCTTCGAGAAAAGCCCGCTTCGGCGGGCTTTTTCGCATTTGGCGAAAATATGGTTGCGTAGCGCAACTTGTATCGTTTATGGTTGCGTATCGCAACTTTAAAGGACGCGTCATGAACGAGCGCGAGCTGCGCGCGCTGTCGCGCGACATCGTCAGGGAACTGGGCATGCTGGCCGGCCGTTGCGGCGAGGTGGATCTGAGCCCGGTGGAGGCTCACCTGCTGATCGAGCTGGAGGCGGCCCCGGCGAACAATCAGCAGCTGGCCGAGCGCTTGCGGGTGGACAAATCCAACAGCAGCCGGCCGTTGCAGCGGCTGGCCGAGCGCGGTCTGATCGCCTGGCGGGCGGATCCGGCCGACGGGCGCAGCAAGCTGGCCGAGCTGACGGCAGCGGGCCGCGATTGGCTAAAGCGGCTGCACGCGGCGATGGACGCCGACATGGAGCGGGTGCTGGCTCAACTGGACGACGGGGAGCGGGCGGCGCTGGAGTCGGGCCTGCGCGTTTACCGCAGGGCGCTGTCGCAGGCGGATAGGCAGCGCGGCTACGTCATCCGCCCGCTGGCGGCGGCCGACAATGGCGAGCTGGCGGCGCTGATCCGGCGGGTATCGGCCGAGTACGGCCTGGGCGAGGGCTGCAGCTTTCTCGATCCGCAGCTGGACGCGCTGTTCCAGGTTTACGACCGGCCGGGCTCTTGCTATCTGGTGGTGATCGGGCCGGACGGACGACTGCTTGGCGGCGGCGGCATCGCCCCGCTGGCGGGCGGCGAACAAGATGTATGCGAACTGCAGAAGATGTATTTCGACGCGGCGCTGCGCGGTCGCGGGCTGGGGAGGCGATTATTGCGCCGGCTGCTGGCCGAGGCGAGGGCCTTGGGCTACCGGCGCGCTTATCTGGAAACCACGGCCGCGCTGGGCGAGGCGACGGCCTTGTACGCATCGGAAGGCTTCGCCAGGCTGAATGGGCGCTGGGGCGATACCGGGCACGGCGCTTGCGAGATCGCGATGGCGCGGGAGCTGTAAGAGCATAAGCGTATCCTGATCTTGGACAATCCGCAGGCGTGGCATTATTGCGACAATGGGGCCCTGATCCTGCGGAAAGTCGCATCATGGTATACCTGCAACTCGTAGTCGTGCTGGGGCTGATCTTCCTCGGCGTGCGCATGGGCGGCATCGGGCTGGGCGTCACCGGCGGCGCCGGCTTGTTCATCCTGACATTCGTCTTCGGCCTGAAACCCGGCCACGCGCCGATAGACGTGATCCTGATCATCATCTCGGTCATCACCGCGTCCGCCGCGCTGCAATCGGCGCGCGGGCTGGACTACATGGTCGGCGTGGCCGCCCGGCTGCTGCGGCGCAATCCCCGCCACATCGTGCTGCTGGCGCCGCTGGTGGGCTGGCTGTCCACCTTCCTTGCCGGCACCGGCTTCATCGCGCTGGCGCTGATGCCCATCGTGGTGGAAGTGGCGGAGAAGACCGGCATCCGGCCCGAGCGGCCGCTGGCGGGCCTGACCGTGGCGTCGCAGAACGCCATCGTCGCTTGTCCGGTATCCGCCGCCACGGTGGCGCTGGCCACGGTGCTGGCGCCGCACGGCGTCGCGCTGACCGACATCATCATGATCAGCATTCCGGCCACGCTGCTGGGCGCGCTGGCGGGCGGGGCGGTGATGCTGCGCTACGGCTGCGAACTGGCCGACGATCCCGTCTACCGCCAGCGGCTGGCCGACGGCGGCATCCGCCGGCCGCAGACCGACGCCGAGGAGGCCTTGCCGCGCACCGCCGCCTGGTCGGTTTACGGTTTCCTGCTGACGGTGGCGCTGATCGTGCTCTTGGCGGCGATGCCGCAGCTGCGCCCGGCCTGGCCCGGCGCCAAGGGCATGGAGCCGGTGGCGATGGTGGACGTGATCCAGATGTGCATGCTGGGTTATTCCGCGCTGGCCGTGCTGGTATGCAAGGCCGACCTGCAGGGCATGGTGTCGGGCAGCATGTTCCGCTCCGGCGCGGTGGCGGCGGTGACGATACTGGGCGCGGCGTGGATGAGCGATACCTTTATCCAGGCCAATCTGCCGCTGTTCAAACACAATATCGTCAGCATCATCGAGTCGGCGCCATGGCTGTTCGCCTTCGCGGTGTTCACGATGGCGGTGATCCTGTTCAGCCAGGGGGCGACCACCAAGGTGATGATGCCGCTGGGGGTGTCGCTGGGAATCGCGTCGCCGGTGCTGATCGCCATCTATCCGGCGGTAGTGGGCGTCTACGTGCTGCCCAGCTATCCCAGCCTGATCGCGGCGGTGGAGATGGATTACACCGGAACCACCCGCATCGGCCGCTGGGTGTTCAACCACAGCTTCATCCTGCCGGGGCTGGCGAGCACCGCGGTGTCGATCGCGGCCGGCTTCGCCTTGCTGGCCTTGAGGTGACTTACTCTTCCGTTTTCAGCACGACGCGGGCGCGCAGGCCCGGGGCGCCCTGTTCGGCGATGGCCAGCAGGCGGTCGATGTTGGGGTGGCTGCCGGGATGGGCGCGGGCGGCCGCGGTATGCTCGGCGAACAGCTCCAGTCCTTCGCGGGCGGCGTTGCGGTCGATGCGGCCGTGGCGCTTGACCAGCGCGTGGTAGACGCGCACCGAGCCGGCGGTGCCGGGGCGGTTCTCCAGCCGGTGCATCGCTTCGCCTTCCGGGCTCAGCAGCACGATGGCGTCGATGCCGTCGGTGGGCGGCAGGGTTTGCAGCAGATCCTGGAATGGGGTCATGGTCATTCTCCTTGTTATGCATGCCTTGTCTGTCACTCATAGGATAAGGGCTAAAGATGACAGTTCCAGATGAAGGTATTCATTAAGCTGACGGCAAGTGTTAATGAATGTTGCATCTTGGTGCATTTGGAGGCGTTTACGCACTGAATTGGTGCGGTTTTGCCGGCAAGGCATTGAGGTGTCCGTTTGAAACGGCGTTTTCCGGCGAGATATGAGCTGGCACGCTGTTTGCTTTATCCTGTCCGAGCTGTGAGCAGGGCCGCGAGGCTCGCGCGCCAGTCTGCAAAGGGGAGGATGAGAGCGGCAAAGCCGCCATTGGACGGGGTTGTCGAAGAGGTAAGCTTCGACAACCCCGATTCATTTTCAGGGCTGATCGCCCAGCAGATAGCGCTGGCTCATCGCCTTGAAATGATCGCCGCCTGATTTTTCCAGCAGTTCGAACAGCATCATCTCCCGGCTGACGATGACCGCGCCGGCCGCGCGCATCCGCGCCACCGCCAGTTCGATGTCGGACGGCTTGCGGCTGGAGATGGCGTCGGCGACGACGAATACCTGCTTGCCGGCGGCCAGCAGCTGCAGCACCGTTTGCAGCACGCAGACGTGGGCCTCCATGCCGCAGACGATGATCTGGCGCTTGTCGGTCAGCGCCGGCGGCAGGCAATCCGCCGCCACGCAGGAGAAGTGCAGCTTGTCCACCACCTGCGCTGCCGGCGCCTCTTCGCGCAGCGAGGCCAGGGTGCCGCCCAGGCCGCGCGGGTATTGCTCGGAAAACACGATGGGCAGCCCATGGTCGCGCGCCACGCCCACCAGCCAGCGGCTGCGCGCCAACAGCCCGTCCGCGTCGTGCACCGCCGGCAGCAACTTGTCTTGGATGTCCACCACCAAGAGGCCGGCTTCTTGTCTTTGCATCAGCATGTTCCGCTCCTGTCGATTCGAGGCTACAGCTTAACGCCAAAGACGGCGGGCTGGCATCGTCTGATCATGCCGATGTGTTTTTAGTCGGCCCGGCCAGCCACCGGCCAGCCAGTTCCCCGACCAGCTTGCGGCCCGGATTGTCGCCCCGCGTCCATTCCTCGGGCGGAAACAGGTCGAACAGTCCCACTTTGAACAGCGTCGGCACGGCCAGCTCCAGCTGGTTCTCCACCTCGCCTCGCTCGCCCCGGTTGTAGGCGGCGATGTTGACCAGCATGGTCGCGACGGTGCCGGTTTGCACCGTGCTGCCGTCGCGCAGCTTCACGGCCGGCAGCGTCTCGCCGTCGGCGATGACCTTGCGGTTGATCGCGGACAGGGCTTCGGTGTGTTGTACGTGTTTCATGGCCAACTCCTTGCGTGGAATGAGCGCCCAGTATCGCGCTGGCGGGATTGGCCTGCTTTCCATATAGTGCCAATGAATATCTATAAAGGGCCAATATGGAGCGAGCCATTCTGCCGGGACTGGCGGTGGCGGCGTTGCGGCGCGGCGTCGGCGACCATACCGCGCGCCACAGCCATGCGGAGGGACAGCTGGCCTGGGCCAGCGCAGGCGCGTTGGAGCTGGACGCGGATGGCCGGCGCATCCTGCTGCCCGGCGGCTGCGTCGGCTGGATTCCGCCGGGCATGCCGCATGGCGCGCATTACCATGGCGAGTTGCGCGGCTGGAGCCTGCAGCTGGAGGCGGCCTGCTTGCCGGCCTTGCCGCCGGACCTGCGCGTGTGGCGGGCTTCGCCGTTGCTGCAAGGCGTGTTCCAGCGCCTGGGCGACTGGCCGGAGCAGGCCGGTCCGGACGCGGCCAGGCGGCTGGTCGCCGTGCTGGCGGACGAGTTGGCCTGGGCCGAGCCTTATCCGGCCAGCCTGGCCTGGCCTTCCCATCCGGCGCTGCGCAAACTGGCCGAGGCCCTGTCGCGCGATCCGTCTCTGGATTGGGATCTTGAGCGCTGGGCGCGACAGATCGGCATGTCGAGGCGCAGCCTGATCCGCCATTTTCGCGCCGAGACCGGCATGGGCGTGGCCGAGTGGCGCGAGCGGCTGCGCATGCTGCGGGCCAGGGCGCTGCTGGCCGAGGGGCGCTCGGTCGGCTATTGCGCGGCGGAGCTGGGCTATGCCGGCAGCAGCGCCTTCATCGTCGCCTTCCGCCGCTGTTTCGGCGAGACGCCGGGACGCTACTTGTCGGCATGAAAATCATATTGCTATGCACAATAGTTATTTGGCATGATGGTGTGCCGGGCCTGGCGGCGATCCCGCCTGTGCCCATCAACTCAGGAGACCATCATGTCCCAGCCTTACTTGATCCGTTCCGTCGAACCGTCCGACGCCGCCGCCCTCCACCGCATCAAAACGTCCCCCGGCGTCTATCCGGACACGCTGCAGCTGCCGCACCAGCCTTTGGCCGACACCGAGAAACAGTTGAACGAGCGACCAGCCAACCTTCATCAGCTGGTGGCCTGCGCCGGCGGCGGCGAGGTGGTCGGCTCGGCCGGGATCATTGTCAATGAGGGCATGCGGGTGCGCCACAGCGCCGAACTGTTCCTGGTGGTGCGCGACGATTGGCAAGGCAAGGGAGCCGGCGGGGCGATGATGCGCGCCATCATCGACTTGGCCGACAACTGGCTGGGCTTGATCCGCATCGAGCTGAAGGTCATCCACGACAATGCCCGCGCCATCGCCTTGTACGAGAAGTTCGGCTTCGAATACGAGGGCCGGCTGCGCCAGGAGCAGCTGCGCGCCGGCAAGCTGGAAGACGTGCTGGTGATGGGGCGGTTGAACTGGCCTCGGAGGGCCGAGGCATGAGCGAATATCGAATCCGCCATGCCGAGCCGTCCGACGCCGAGGCCTTGAACGCGATGTTCAGCGACCCGGCGGTATTCGGCAACATGCTGGGCCTGCCTTGGCCGGCCTTGAGCAAGCGGCGCGAATGGCTGCAGAAAAACGAGCCGGGCCGCACCGTGCTGGTGGCGGCGGACGAGGCGGAGCGGGCTGTGGGCTGGGCGGCCTTGCTGCCGTCGGCCCGGGAGCGGCAGCTGCGCGCCGCCGAGTTGGGCCTGGGCGTCGATGTCGGCCTGCATGGGCGGGGCATAGGCTCGCTGCTGATGGCGGCGGCGCTGGCGCAGGCCGACGGCTGGCTGGGGCTGCGCCGCATCGAGCTGACGGTGTTCGCCGACAACGCTCGCGCCCAGGGCCTGTATCGAAAGTTCGGCTTCGTCGAGGAGGCCAGAATGCGCGCCTACGCGCTGCGCGACGGCGTCTACCAAGACGTGCTGGCGATGGCCAGGCTGAAGGAGGCATGGCGATGAGCGCATTCCGCATCCGTCACCTGGAGCCGGACGACGCGGGCGATCTGCGCGAGCTGGCCGCCGACGCCTCGGTATACGGCAATACCTTGCAACTGCCTTTTCCGTCCGCAGCCACCATGGCGTCGAGAATGGAAAAAATGCTGGGCGCGGGCCGCTGCCAGCTGGTGTGCGAAACGGCGGGCGGCAAGGTGGTCGGCAGCGCCGGGCTATGGCGTTTCGACGAGCAAAGGCTGGCCCATATCGCCGGGCTTGGCATCAACGTCCACCGCGATTGGCAGGGGCGGGGCGTCGGCAAGCTGCTGATGGCGGCCTTGCTGGATCTGGCCGACAACTGGATCGGCCTGCAACGGATCGAGCTGACGGTCTATCCCGACAACCTGCCGGCGCAAGCCTTGTACCGCCGTTTCGGCTTTGTCGAGGAGGCGAGGATGCGCGCGCACTCGTTCCGCGACGGCGCTTACCACGATGTCCTGTTGATGGGACGCTTGCGCGGCGGCCGCGTCTGAAGCGGGTGGTGCGGGTATGAGAAAACGCGCCGCGGACCATCCGGTCCGCGGCGCGTTTGTCTTGCCAGTGGGAGGCGCTTACTTCTGGGCCGGAGCCTGGTGCTGCACTTGCTGGGATTGGCCTTGCAGTTGAGCGTCCATGCGGTCACGCATGGCTTTCATATTGTCGTAGCCTTCGCCGGCGATGGCGGCGCCGGACAGCAGGATCATGGACAGGGCGGCGATGGCGGTTTGCTTCAGCATGGTGGTTTCCTTTCAGTGTGTGGATCGCCAGCATTTGCTTATGCATCAAAAATATTGATGTCCCGTTTGGGGTGTTGCTGGCTTCTTGCTACGGAGACCATTCTATTGCGGACGCTTCCTCGATAAAATCGGAAAGAACCGAACAAAGCATTCAAAAAAATTGAATTAGGTGTGCGAATGAAACTGACTCTGGAAGCATTGCAGGTGCTGGACGCGATCGAGCAGCACGGCAGCTTCGCCGCGGCGGCGGAGGCCTTGTTCAAAGTGCCGTCGGCCTTGACCTATACCGTGCAGAAGCTGGAGCAAGGCCTGGGCGTGGCCATCTACGACCGCAGCGGCCACCGCGCGCGGCTGACGCCGGCCGGCGAGCGGCTGCTGAAGGATGGCCGCCACCTGCTGGACGCGGCGCGGCAGCTGGAGCTCAGGGTCAGCAAGCAGGCGCAGGGCTGGGAGGACAGGCTGCGCATCGTGGTCGGCGATCTGGTCGGCTTCGAGCAGCTGCTGCCGTCCATCGCCGATTTCGACCGATTGCAGTCGGACACCCGGCTGCATTTCATCCGCGAAAGCTTCGGCGGCATCTGGGACGCCCTGTACGACGACCGGGCCGACCTGGTGATCGGCGCGCCCAACCAGCCGCCGCCAGGCGATTATTTCACCCGCAATATCGGCGATTACGACTTCGTGCTGGTCGCGGCGGCGGGGCATCCGCTGGCCGCCGAGCCGGAGCCGGTGCCGCCGCACGTGTTGCGGCGTTACCGGGCGGTGGCGGTGGGGGACACCTCCCGCCGCCTGCCGGCCCGCACCGGCGGCCTGCTGGAAGGGCAGCAGGTGCTGACCGTGCATAGCAGCCAGGCGAAATTGAAGGCCATCGTCGCCGGCCTCGGCACCGGCCACCTGCCGCGTTCGCACGTGCGGGCGCACCTGGACAGCGGCGAGCTGGTGGAGAAGGCGGAGGAGGAGAGCGGCAGTTTTCCGCCGATGTGCTTCGCCTGGAAGCAGGAACAGCCGGGACGGGCGATGCAGTGGTTCATCCAGCGGCTGGAGCTGGCGGTGGAGCAAGGAGAGCTTTATATCTGAGCATGCCGCCGCCACCGGGGCGGCGGCGGGACTGGGCTCAACCGTTGGACGGGATGGAATTGTTCTGCGGAATCATCGGCGCGGGCTGGCCGTGCAGCTGGGCATCCATCCTGCCGCGCATCGCCCACATCGCGGACAGGCCTTCGCCGGCCATGGCGGAGCTGGATAGCGTCAAAAGGGTGAGAGCGGTGGCAACTAGGGTTTTCAACATGGCTTTCTTCCTTGTTCTTGGCTTGGAATCAGGCCGCGTCAAGCCGCTGTGGGCAGGTGATGCTGGTTTGGGCAGCAGTTTGGCTCGGTCTACCGCGCCGCGGCGGCATGCCGCGGCGCTGAACTTCAGTGTAGACCCCGTCAGTTGCGTTGACGTGTGTTCAGTTGTGAATGATTTTTAAATTCAATAGTTTATGTTGATGTGCTG
The DNA here is from genome assembly GCF_000007705.1 of Chromobacterium violaceum ATCC 12472. Taxonomy (NCBI): domain Bacteria; kingdom Pseudomonadati; phylum Pseudomonadota; class Betaproteobacteria; order Neisseriales; family Chromobacteriaceae; genus Chromobacterium; species Chromobacterium violaceum. Next base: position 3,929,381 of record NC_005085.1, on the reverse strand, counting down.
AGGTCGCGCTAGATATCCTGCCCTTCGACGATGCCGTCGTGGCTGGCCGCCCGGCGCGGCAGGATCAGGTTCAGGATGATGGCCAGCAAGGAGCACAGGCCGACGCCGGACAACGCGAAATCGCCCAGTTTCAGCGTCAGGCCGCCGATGCCGGCGGTCAGCACCACCGAGATGATCACCAGGTTGCGCGGCTCCATCAGGTCCACCTTGGCCTCGATCAGCGTTTTCAGGCCGATGGAGGCGATGGTGCCGAACAAGAGCACCATGATGCCGCCCATCACCGGCATCGGGATGGATTGCAGCAGCGCGTTGAATTTGCCGAAGAAAGCCATGCAGATGGCGAACACCGCCGCCCAGGTCATGGTCACCGGGTTGAAATTGCGGGTGATCATCACCGCGCCGGTCACTTCGGCGTAGGTGGTCACCGGGGGGCCGCCGATCAGGCCGGCCACGCATACGCCCAGTCCGTCGCCGGCCAGCGTGCGGTGCAGGCCGGGGGTCTTGGTGTAATCCTTGCCGGTGACGCCGCCGATGGCCATCACGCCGCCGATGTGCTCGATGGCCGGGGCGATGGCCACCGGCAGCATGAAGGCCGCCGCCGCCCAGTTGACTTCCGGGCTGTGGAAGGTCGGCGCCGCGAACCACGGCGCGGCGGCCAGCTTGGCGAAGTCCACCGCGCCGAGGAAGGCGGCTGCGATGTAGCCGACGGTGACGCCGGCCAGGATGGGTACCAGCTTGAACATGCCGCGGGCGTAGATGGAGACGACGATGGTGGTGGCCAGCGAGATGGCGGCCAGCAACAGAGAGGTCTCGTACGGCAGCACCTGCTTGCCGCCGGCCTGGCCCATCGCCATGCCGGAGGCGGCGGTGGCGACCGACAGGCCGATGATCATGATCACCGGGCCGATCACCACCGGCGGCAGCAGCTTGTTGACCAGCGCCATGCCGCGCCAGCGCACGATGGCGGCGAACACGAAATACATGAAGCCGGCGGCGAACAGGCCGAACATGGTCGCGCCCGGGCCCCAGGTGTGCATCGAGTAGATGATGGGGCCGATGAAGGCGAAGGAGGAGCCGAGAAAAATCGGCACTTGGCGGCCGGTGCAGGCTTGAAACAGCAGGGTGCCGAGACCGGCGCCCAACAGCGCCATCGCCGGATTCAGGCCGGTGAGCAGCGGCACCAGCACCAGCGCGCCGAAGGCGACGAACAGGATCTGGGCGCCGGACACCGCCAGCTTGAGTTGTTGCATCATCATTCTTCCTTGTTTTGGTTTTGTAATCGTGTCGGGTTCAGACGGCGCAGTACATCACCGCCTGCGCCAGCGTGTTGTCCACGTCCGCCGCCACCGCGCTGCGGCTGCGGAAATCCAGCACCATCCGCTGCACCGCCAGGTAGCATTCGTAGTTCGGCCTGGACTGGTAATGGATGTCCACGCCCAGCCGCGCGGCCACCTTCTTCACCGTGGTCGGCTTGATGCAAACGTGGCGCTGTGGATCGAAGCAGGCCAGGAAGCAGCTGACGATAGGCCATTTGGCGGCGTTGGCCTTGGGGTCCATCCGCGCCATCGCCAGCGTGTCGACATAGGTTTCAAAGCTGGCCGGACCGAAATCGTGCAGCACATCGCGCAGCGCCTGCACGAAGGGCAGGTTCAGGTCGCGGTTGTCCATGTAGTTGCGGAAGGCGATCTTCTCGAAGGTGCTGACCGTGGTGGCCAGCGAGATGATCTGGCGGCAGGCCTGGGTGGCGTCGGCCAGCTTGCCGCTCGCCAGCGCCGTGTCCAGCTTGCCGCGGGTCAGCTCGCGCTGGCACAGCGCCTCGGCCTTGGCGTAGCTTTTGTGCCTACGCGCCAGCGTCTGCCAGTCGGGATCCTGGAAACCGCCCGGGAAGCGGGCGAGGAAGTCTGCGTCTATCGCGGCGTAGCGGTCCGTCATCGCGCGGCTCCTGCAAGGGATTTGCTCATGATCTGGGATTGCGCGGCGAGCCCGTGGCGGGCGTAGAACGCCAGCGCGCCCTGGTTGAACTGCATCACTTCCAGCCTGAGCTCGTCGGCATCCTGCCGGCGGCCCCAGTCTTCGGCGGCGGCGAGCAGCCGCGATCCTATTCCTTGCCCTTGGCAGGCTTCGTCCACCACGATGGTGCCGATGCGACAGATGCGGCGCGCTTGCAGGAAAGGTAGCGGCGGTGAGCTTTGCAATTGCGCGGTCAGGAAGGCCAGCACCGCGCCTTCGCGCTCGGCGACCAGCAGCACGCTGTCTTCTCCTTCCAGCCGTGCGCGCCAGAACGCGCGGTCGGCATCGGCATCCGCCGCCGCCAGGAACAGCTCGGGCAGCGCCTGGTGGTGCTGGCGATTGATCTGCGCCGCCAGGCGGCAGATGGCGTCCAGATCTTGGGCGTCGGCCTTGCGTATCAGCATGGAACTGTCCTCGGACTTGCAAAAAAGCCGCCGGCTGCGGAAGCAACGGGCGGCTGATCGGGATGCATGGCGCTCAGGCCTGCTTGGTGCCGAAGATCTTGTCGCCGGCGTCGCCGAGGCCCGGGATGATGTAGCCGTGCTCGTTCAGGTGGCTGTCGAGCGAGGCGGCGTAGATCTGCACGTCCGGATGGGCGTCGTTGACGATCTTCACGCCTTCCGGCGCGGCCACCATCACCACGGCCTTGATGTGTTTGCAGCCATTGCGCTTGAGCAGGTCGATGGTGGCGACCAGCGAGCCGCCGGTGGCCAGCATCGGGTCGATGATGATGGCGATGCGTTCGTCCAGGTTGCCGACGAATTTCTCGAAATAGGACACCGGCTCCAGCGTCTCTTCGTTGCGGGCCAGGCCCACCACGCTGATCTTGGCCGACGGCACCAGGTCGAGCACGCCGTCCAGCATGCCGATGCCGGCGCGCAGGATGGGCACCACGGTGACTTTCTTGCCCTTGATCTGCTTGACGTCGATCTTGCCGCACCAGCCGTCTATGGTGACGCTTTCCAGCTCGAAGTCGCGGGTGGCTTCGTAGGCGAGCAGCCGGGCCAGTTCCTGGGTCAGCTGGCGGAACTTCATGGTGCTGGTGTCGGCTTCGCGCAGCAGGCCCAGCTTGTGCTGTACCAGCGGATGATCAACGATGGTGATGTTCAATTTCGGCTCCCTACCTTGGCAAAAAGCTGCTTGCCGGCGAAGGCAAACAGCTTTCAATACATATGACAGCGGCAGCCGCAGGGCTGCCGTGGATGGTATGGGGCATCATTCTAACGCGGATGACCCTGAAAACGCAAAACCCGGCCGGGGCCGGGTTGCTTGAAATGCTTACAGATCCTTCAGCAGATCCTGCAGTTCGCCGTTCTGGTACATCTCGTACATGATGTCCGAACCGCCGACGAATTCGCCCTTCACGTACAGTTGCGGGATGGTCGGCCAGTTGGAGAAATCCTTGATGCCCTGGCGGATGTCGGGATCGCGCAGCACGTCCACGGTCAGGAAGTTGTCCACGCCGCAGGCCTTCAGGATCTGCACCGCGCGCGACGAGAAGCCGCACTGCGGGAACTGGGCGGAGCCTTTCATGAACAGCACCACGGCGTTGTCGGCGACGGTCTGCTGGATATCTTGTTGAATCGACATGTATTGAATCCTTGCTGTGGGCCGGCGAAGGAGCCGGCGGAAATACCCGATCTTTTCAATAGGTTATTCTACGTGCGGGCGGCTGGCTGGTCAATTTGGCCGGCCTGGGTCCGCCATTGCGGCAGGAACAGCCGCACTTGGCCGTCGTACAGCGCGCGCCGGCTCACCAGCCGGGACACCGAGGCCGCGATCAGCGCGGTGGCCATCAGCGGAATGATCATGCCCGAGGTGTCGGTCATCTCCATCACGATGACGAAGCCTGTCATCGGCGCGCGCGTCATGCCGGCGAAAAAGCCCACCATGCCCAGCAGCACCACCATGCTCTGCGGCAGGAAGGGCAGCAGCTGCGACATATTGAGGCCGAAGCCGGCGCCGACAGCCAGCGATGGCGCGAACATGCCGCCCGGCACCGCGCTGATGTGGCTGACGAACATGCTGATCAGCTTCAGCACGCCGTAATCCTGCAGCGCCGCGCCGTGGCCCTCGATGATGTCGCGGGCGCGGAAATAGCCGGTGCCGAAGGTGCTGCCGTGGCTGACGATGCCGATCACGGCCAGCGCCAGGCCGCAGCCGGCGGCGAAGCGGATCGGATAGCGGATGCGCCAGCCGTGCAGCGGGCCGGGCAGCCGGCTGGACAAGGCCAGCAGCACGCGGCAGGCCAGCCCGCCTATCAGTCCGCCGACGACGCCGCAGGCCGGGATGGCCAGCCAGGCCTGCTGGTTGTCCATCGCCACGTGGACGATGCCGAAGTAGCTGTAGTTGCCGTTGATGGCGAAGGTGGTGAGGCCGGCGACGATCACCGACAGCAGGATGGTGGAGCTGGCGCGCATGTCGAAGATGCGGCCCATTTCCTCGATGGCGAACACGATGCCGGCCAGCGGCGCGTTGAAGGCCGCGGCCACGCCGGCGGCGCCGCCGGCCAGGATGAAGCTGCGGGCGGCGCCCTCGTGGCGCTGCGCCGCCTTGCGGTTCAGCGAATACTTGATCGCCGCGCCGACCTGGACGATGGGGCCTTCATAGCCGAAGGTGGCGCCGGAGCTGATGCCGATCAGCGTCAGCAGCACCTTGCCGAAGGCGGCCTTCAGCGTGAAGCAGTACTCGCGCAGCTTTTCCATGCCGGGCTCCAGCGCGGCGATCGACTGCGGAATGCCGCCGCCGGCGGAGCTGGGGAAAAAGCGCCGCATGATCCAGATCGCCAGCGCCAAGCCGGCCGGCGTGATCAGCAGGCTCCAGTACGGCGACGCGTCGTAGGCCTTGAAAAACAGGTCGTGCGACCAATGGCTGCCCAGCGCGAACACGTAGGCCACCAGGCCGATCAGGATGGCCGCGATCCAGACCGGCACCTGGCGCCGCAACTGGGCGGCGGACAGGTAGAGATGGCGCAGGCGGCGGTTCATCCGCTGGCGTCTGGAACGGCGGGGTAGGTGATCCTGCATCGTTTGGCGGCTCCCATTGGGCGGAGTCCAATTCCGCCCATTAATCATTTTTGTCTAATATACTCTCTATTGCCGCCTAATACGAGGGCGGCCCGCCTGCGCGTGGCAAGCGGGCCGCCGTCCATGCCCTTGTTCCGCTTAGGCTTGGCTGCGTTCCAGCACCGCGGCGAAGAAGCCGTCGGTGTTATGCAGATGCGGTTTCAGCTCCAGGTAGTCGCCGCATTGCAGCGGGATTTTCTGTTCGGCCAGCACCTCGTCCATCTTCACCAGGCGGAAGTCCGCGTGTTCGGCCAGGAAGGCTTCGACGATGGCCTGGTTCTCCTGCGGCAGCAGGCTGCAGGTGGCGTACACCAGCCGGCCGCCGTTCTTCACCAGCCGCGAGGCGGAGGCGAGGATGGACGCCTGCTTGGCGTTCAGCTCGGCCACGCTGTCCGGGCTCTGGCGGAACTTCAGGTCAGGGTTGCGGCGCAGCGTGCCCAGGCCGGAGCAGGGCGCGTCCACCAGCACGCGGTCGGCCTTGCCGGCCAGGCGCTTCACCTTGGCGTCGTTTTCGTGCGACAGCAGCTGCGGATGCACGTTGGACAGGCCGGAGCGGGCCTGGCGCGGCTTGAAGTTGGCCAGGCGCTTCTCCGACACGTCGAACGCGTACAGGCGGCCGCTGGACGCCATCTGCGCGCCCAGGAGCAGGGTCTTGCCGCCGGCGCCGGCGCAGAAGTCCACCACCATTTCGCCGCGGCGCGCGCCGGTGATCAGGCCCAGAAGCTGGCTGCCTTCGTCCTGCACCTCGAAGGCGCCGGACTTGAACAGCTCGTGCCTGGACAGCGCCGGCTTGTCTTTCAGACGGATGCCGAGCGGCGAATACGGCGTGGCTTCGCAGGCGATGCCGTCCGCGTTCAGGCGATCCAGCAATTCCTCGCGCTTCATTTTCAGCGTGTTGACGCGCAAATCCAGCGGCGCCATCGACATCAGGCCCTGGCCCAGCGCTTCCACCGCGGCCGGCTCCTGTTCGCCCAGGCGCTCGATCACCCATTGCGGCAGCTCGGCGCGGATTTCCAGGCTGTCTTCCAGCGCCTTGCCCTTTACCGTGCCCAGCCATTCGCGCTCGCCGGCGCTGGTGGCTTCGCTCAGTTCCTTGACGTTCAGCTTGTTGAACTTCATCAGCGCCACCAGCGCCAGCCGGCGCGGCGTGGCCTTCTCCGGCGCGATCAGCGCGCGCAGCTGGATCAGGCGGCGCAGCGCGCCGAAGGCGGTTTCGGCGATCAGATGGCGGTCGGCGCTGCCCAGTTTGTTGTGCTCGCGGAAGTAAGCCGACAGCACGGCGTCGGCGGGGCGGTCGAAGCGGGTCATCTGGCCGATGACGGTTTCCAGGTGTTTCAGTTGGCTATGGCTAATGTGCATTCTTGTTCCGTATCGTCGGTTGCGGCGGCAATTCCCACTGCCGCTTGCCGTTCACGTCTATGCGGATCGCTTTCAGCTCGATCCGCTTGTCCTTGTCGGCGCGCAGGATGCGCACCGGCAGATTGGCGAAATCCGGGGCCAGCCAGAACTCGGTGAAGTCTCCGTCGCCTTGGGCGCGGAACACGATCACGCGCATCTTGCCGGCGCCGGTGTCGTAGTCGAAGGCGCCGTTCGGCGCCATCGGGTATTCGTAAACCTTCTTGGCGGTGGTGATCTGTATCGGCGCATGGCCCAGATCGCCGCCCTTCAGCGCCAGCTGGAAGGCCAGGCTGAACGCGTCCTGCGCGCCGGGCTTCAGCGGCAGCTGCTGGCTTTCGTTGCTGCCGTAGCGCAGCAGCCCGGCGCCGTAGTCGAAGCGGGCCGACTCTTTCAGGTCGCCGCCGCGGAACGATTGCATGCTGTCCGGACGCAGTCCCGATTTTCCTATCGTCCCTTGTGCAAGATAGCGCAGCTTGGGCCCGATGAAAGGGCTGACCGAGATGTCCAGCTGGTAATGGCCTTGCCCGCGTTGCCAGTCCAGGTCGCCGAAGCCGACCATCGCCGAGCCCCAGTAGCCCTGGTAGCGTATCCTGGCCGCGGATGGGAAACGCTTCAACGGCGCGTCGGGATGCAGGATGTCGCCCTGGTCCGCCTGGTCTCGCGGCGGCGCTTCCGTCGCCGGCGCGCTGGATGCCCGCGCCGTCTCGGTGCGCGGCGCAGTCTCCGCCGCCGGTTCCGAGCTGGCCTGGGCGATCGCGGTTTCCGCCGCCGGCGCCGAGGCCTGCGCCTTGTCGTCCTCGGGGCGGGACGCTTCCCGCTTATGCGCCGGCTTGGGCTTGCGCCTGGGTTTCGGCTTGGGCGCCTCCGCCGGCCGCAGGCTGACCCCGGCCGATCGGGGATCGGGCCGAGGCGGCGGCTCGTCGAGCCGCATCGCCTGCATCTTGACGTCTATCTTCTCGAGCTTGGGCTCTTCGGCCGGCGGCGCGCTGATCGCGGGCAGCAAGTCGGAGCCGAGCAACGCGAGGTGCAGCAGCAACGACAGGACAAGGGCGATCAGCAGCAGACGGCGACGGGTCATTTAGGCCTTGCTTGAGGGTAGGGGCGACAGCAGGCTGGCGGCGGCTCCCGGGCCGGCGGCCACTTTGCCGTCGACGACGGCGATCTCGCCGGCGACGAAGCGGCGCACCGCTTCCGGGTACAGTTGGTGCTCCAGCTTCAACACCCGGGCGGCCAGGCTGTCCGGCGTGTCGCCGTCCAGCACATTCACCGCGCCCTGGGCGACGATGGGACCGTGATCGAGCTCGGCGGTGACGAAGTGTACCGTGCATCCGGCCAGTTTGCAGCCCATTTCCAGCGCGCGCTCGTGAGTGTGCAGGCCGGGGAAGGCCGGCAGCAGCGACGGATGGATGTTCATCATCCGGCCTTCGTAGCGGCGGGTGAAGCCTTCGGTCAGGATGCGCATGAAGCCGGCCAGCACCACCAGGTCGGGCTGATGCGCGTCTATCGCTGCGGCCAGCGCGGCGTCGAAGGCCTCGCGGCTGGCGTAGGCCTTGTGGTCCAGCGCCGCCGTGGCGATGCCGCGCTCGGCCGCCCAGGCGAGGCCGGCCGCGTCCGGGCGGTTGGCGATCACCGCGGCGACGCGGGCGCCGGGAATGCCGGCCTCGACGATGGCCTGCATATTGGAGCCGCGGCCGGAAATCAGGATGACGATGTTTTTCATGGCTCATGTCCGGAATGGCTTGCCATTCCTGTTTGTTGCGATTGCGCCGGCTGGGTTCCGCCGCCCGGCGATAAACGACAAGCGCCGCCGGCGGAGCCAGCGGCGCGGGGCGCTACCTGCGGAAGAACCTCAGGCTATCTGGGTCTGGTGCTCGCCGCCCTGGCGCTCGCGCACCTGGCCGATGCGATAGACGGTCTCGCCGGCCTCGCGCAGCAGCGCCAGCGCCTGCTCGGCGTGCTCGGGCGCGACCACCACCACCATGCCGATGCCGCAATTGAAGGTGCGGTACATTTCCTGGATGTCCACATTGCCTTCGCGCTGCAGCCACTGGAACAGCTTGGGCAGCTGCCAGCTGGCGGCGTCGATCTGGGCGACGGTGTTGTCCGGCAGCACGCGCGGAGTGTTTTCGGTGATGCCGCCGCCGGTGATGTGGGCCATGCCCTTGACCGGCAGCGTCTCCATCAGCTTCAGCAACGGCTTGACGTAGATGCGGGTCGGCGCGATCACCGCGTCGCGCAGGGTCTTGTCGCCGTCGAACGGCGCGTCCAGCTCAGGCTGAGCGCGGTCGATGATCTTGCGCACCAGGCTGTAGCCATTGGAGTGCACGCCGTTGGACGCCAGGCCCAGCACCACGTCGCCGGGGACGATGTCGCGGCCGCTGATCACCTTGCTCTTCTCCACCACGCCGACGGCGAAGCCGGCCAGGTCGTATTCGCCGGCCGGGTACATGCCCGGCATCTCGGCGGTTTCGCCGCCGGTCAGCGCGCAGCCGGCCTGTTCGCAGCCGGCGGCGATGCCCTTGATCACCTCGGTGGCCTGGGCCACGTCCAGCTTGCCGCAGGCGAAGTAGTCGAGGAAGAACAGCGGCTCGGCACCCTGCACCAGGATGTCGTTGACGCTCATCGCCACCAGGTCGATGCCGACGGTGTCATGGCGGTTCCAGTCGAAAGCCAGCTTGAGCTTGGTGCCCACGCCGTCGGTGCCGGAAACCAGCACCGGCTCCTTGTACTTCTTGGAGATTTCCACCAGTGCGCCGAAACCGCCGATGCCGCCGAGCACTTCCGGGCGCATGGTGCGCTTGGCAAACGGCTTGATGTTTTCGACCAGCGCGTCGCCGGCGTCGATGTCTACGCCGGCATCACGGTAACTGAGGGACGTGGTGTTCAAGATAATCTCGCTTTCTGCAAACTTGAAATATTTTTACATCAAGCTTTCGCCGGTGCGAAAGCACTGTATTTTAACTGAAAATCGGCAAAAAGGCTGGCGCTGCGGGAAGCCTTTTTCCTTTGTCGCCTTGATTTGCCGATGTCATCAATCTTGTCGGGGAAAATGGCGGTTCCAACAGCGGGCCGTATCGTCGTAAAATCGCATTCATTGATGTCAGCACGCAACGCAGCACCGTAAACTTGGACCAGCTCGTACTCGATCTCACGCCCACGCCGCTGCCGGCCTTCGACAATTTCCTGGCCGAGCGCAACCGCGAGGTGATCACCGCACTGACCGCCACCGAAGGCGAACGCTTCATCTATCTGTGGGGCGAGCCCGGTTGCGGCAAAACCCATCTGCTGCAGGCCTGGATCGCCCATGCCGAGCGGCTGGGCCGCGCCGCCATCTACCTGGACGGCAAGGGCGACCACCTGCCGGACTTCGCGCGCGAGGCCAGCTTCATCGCGGTGGACCATGTGGACGACCTGGCGCCGGACGACCAGATCATGCTGTTCTCCTTCTACAACTCCTTGAAGGAGGGCGGCGAGGGGCGGCTCTTGATGGCCGGGCGCAAGCCGCCGGTGGCGCTGTCGGTGCGCGACGACCTGCGCACCCGCCTGGGCTGGGGCCTGGTGCTGGAGGTGAAGGCGCTGTCGGACGACGACAAGCTGGCCGCCTTGCGCAGCCACGCCGCCAACCGCCAGCTGTCGATACCCGACGACGTCTACCGCTACCTGCTCACCCACTGGCGGCGCGACCTGACCAGCCTGATCTCGATGATAGACATGCTGGATCGCTACTCGCTGGCGCTGCGGCGCCCGATCACCGTGCCGCTGGTGAAAAACGTTTTGCAAACCGCCACCCCGGAATCATGACGACAGCCACTCCCGCCAAACGCAGGCTCGCCCTGTTCGACCTCGACCACACGCTGATCGCCGGCGACTCCGACTTCGAATGGCCGCGCTTCCTGATCAAGCGCGGCATTCTGGACGCCGCCCAGTACGACGAGCGCAACAGCTATTTCTACCGCCAGTACCAGAACGGCACGCTGGACATGAACGAGTACCTGGCGTTCATCCTGGCGCCGCTGACGCGCTTCTCGCGCCATCAGCTGGACGAACTGCACGCCGACTACCTGGAAAACCACATCAAGCCGCTGATCCCCAACAAGGCGCGCGAGCGGCTGGCCGCCCACCGCGCCGAAGGCGACCAGATCGTCATCATCACCGCGACCAACCGCTTCATCACCGGGCCGATCGCGCGCGAGCTGGGCGTCGAGCATCTGATCGCGATCGAGCTGGAGCAGGACGCCGACGGCAATTACACCGGTCGTCCTACCGGCGTGTTGAGCTTCAAGGAAGGCAAGATCACCCGCATCGAGCAATGGCTGGCCGAGCGCGGCGAGAGCTGGGACAGCTACGCCGAGAGCTTCTTCTACAGCGATTCGCACAACGACCTGCCGCTGATGAAGCTGGTGGACAATCCGGTGGCGGTGGACGCCGACGACAAGCTCAAGGCCTATGCCGAAGCGCACGGCTGGCCGGTGATCTCTTTACGCGATTGATTTGGGCGCGGCCGACAAAACGCCCGATGCGGCGTTGCGCCGCCTTGCCGCACCCGACGTACTGTCTGCGGCGGCGCGGCTTTCCGCCGTTTGCGATCAGAATGACAGCCTGTGTCTCGCCGCAGGCTGTTTTGCCATCTGAAAGGGAAGCATGATGGACGCCTTGCAGGATTTCTTGAACCGCGCCGAGGCGGTGCTGGCCCGGCTGGAGCCGATGCTGCCGCCGCCGCGGCGGGAGCCGGACTGGAGCGCCCAGGCCTTCCGTTGGCACCGCCAGGGCCTGGCCGGCTGGCTGGAGGCGGTGCATGAGCCGCATGCGGTGGCGCTGGACCGGCTGGCCTGCGTCGACGCCCAGCGCGAGCAGCTGCTGGCCAACACCCGCCAGTTCGTCGCCGGCCTGCCGGCCAACAATGTGTTGCTGACCGGCGCGCGCGGCACCGGCAAATCGTCGCTGGTGAAGGCGCTGCTGCCGGAGTTCGGCCGCGACGGCCTGCGTCTGATCGAGATAGACCGCGAGCATCTGGCGGATCTGCCGCAGCTGGTGGAGCTGCTGTCCGGACGGCCGGAGCGCTTCGTGCTGTTCTGCGACGACCTGTCGTTCGAGCACGGCGACGCCGGCTACAAGGCGCTGAAGAGCGCGCTGGACGGCGGCCTGGCCCGCCGCTGCGACAACCTGCTGGTGTACGCCACGTCCAACCGCCGCCACCTGCTGCCGGAGCAGATGAGCGAAAACCGCGAAGGCTGGCTGCGCGACGGCGAAATCCATCCCGGCGAGGCGGTGGAGGAGAAGGTGTCGCTGTCCGACCGTTTCGGCCTGTGGCTGTCCTTCTACCCGTTCGACCAGGACGCCTACCTGGCGGCGGTCAGGGAGTGGCTGGGCCATTTCGGCCTGAAATACGGCGACAAGGCCGAACGCGCGGCCCTGCAATGGAGCCTGTCGCGCGGCAGCCGCTCCGGCCGGGTGGCCTGGCAGTTCGCCTGCCACTGGGCCGGCAGCCAGAAGCTGGCCAGGCGCAGCGGCAAGAAATGAATCCCGGGCGCCAGGCGCCCATAGCCGACAGATTGAAGACATGACGAGCAACAAGATCATAGATGTAGTGGCGGGCGCGCTGATGCGGCCGGACGGCAGCTTCATGCTGGGCAGCCGCCCCGAGGGCAAGCCTTACGCCGGCTACTGGGAGTTCCCTGGCGGCAAGGTGGAGGCCGGCGAGACGCCGCTGGCGGCGCTGAAGCGGGAATTCAACGAGGAAATGGGCATCACGGTCACCGCCGCCACGCCGTGGTTGACCAAGATCCACCATTACGAGCACGCATCGGTGCACCTGCGCTTTTTCCGCATCTGGGACTGGCTGGGCGATCCGCATCCGCGCGAAGGCCAGTCCTTCGCCTGGCAGCGCCCGGGCCGGCTGACCGTGGCGCCGATGCTGCCGGCCAACGGGCCGATCCTGAAGTCGCTGGCGCTGCCGTCCTGCTACGCGATCACCTGCGCCGCCGAAATCGGCGTCGAGGCGCAGCTGGCGCGGCTGGCCGAGCGCGACTGGGGCATGGTCCAGGTGCGCGAGCGCGAGATGGGGCGCGAAGCGCTGGCCGATTTCGTCGCCCGCGCCGCCGCCATCGTCCGCCCGCGCGGCGGCAAGCTGGTGGTCAACGCCGATCCGGCGTGGCTGGAAGGCTGGCCGGTGGACGGCGTGCACCTGAACGGCGCGCGCCTGGCCGCGCTGGAATCGCGTCCGGCCTTCGACTGGGTGGGCGCGTCCATCCATGGCGCGGACGAACTGGCGCGGGCCGGCGAGCTGGGACTGGACTACGCGCTGCTGAGCCCGGTCGCGCCCACGGCCACCCATCCCGGCGCGTCGCTGCTGGGCTGGGACGGCTTCTCCGCTTGCCTGGCCGGCGGCGTGCCGCTGCCGGTGTACGCGCTGGGCGGCATGCGCGCCGAGAACCTGGACCTGGCCCGCCTTCACGGCGCCCATGGCGTGGCGCTGATGCGCGGGGCGTGGCGATGACGGCGAAGCAGCGCAAGCTGCTGATCCTGGGCGCGGCGCTGCTGGCCTTCGGCGCCGTCAAGTTCGGCCTGATCTACTACTGGTATTCGCATAACAGGCAGCCGTCCGCTCCGGCGGCGCAGGTTTTGTCCTGCGACATCGAGCGCGGCGCGTGCGCGCTGCCGGGCGGCGGCGCGCTGCGCTTTTCCGCCCGGCCATCCAACGGCCAGCCCTTCGAGATCCGGCTGGACGGGGTGGCGGCCGAGGCGGCGCCGACCGCCGACTTCACGATGCCGGGCATGGACATGGGCTTCAACCGCTACACCTTCCTGCGCGACGGCGCGGGATGGAAGGCCAAGGCCATCCTGCCGATGTGCGTCAGCGGCAGCCGCGACTGGCAGGTGGAGTTGAAGCTGGGCAAGGGTGCGTATCGGCTGCCGTTCCGCGTGCGCTGACCATCGCGTCCGGCAATGAAAAAAGCTCCCTTGCGGGAGCTTTTTCTGCGTCTGGCGGCTTACTTGGCGCCGGAAGCGGCTTTCTTGTGCTTTTCATGCGCGGCGCCGGAGGCGTGTTTCTTGTGCGCTTTCTTCTTGTGATGCTTCTTGTGCTCGGCCTTGTGTTCCATCTTCTTCTCGGCGGCAGGGCCGGAGGCGGCCGGAGCGGCGAAGGCGGAGGTGGCGAAGGCAGCAGCGATCAGAGCGGTCAGCAGTTTTTTCATGGTGTTCACCTTCCAGGAAGTCGCTTATTGGTATTGGACAGCCAAGCTATGGCACCGGGCCGCGGCCCGGCCTTGCTATGAGCCGCGCCGGCGGGCGAAGTTCATCCCAGAATGCTGACGCATGCGTAATTTATTGTAAATGGCATATGGGTCAGGTCTCAGCTCAGCCAGTAGCTGAGCAGCACGCCGGCGAACACGGCCGCGCCGACACGGTTGTTGTCGAGAAAGGCCTTGAAGCACTTGGCGCGGTCGCGGTCCTTGATCTCGCGGTATTGCTGCATGATCAGCGCGGCCGCGGCAGCGAGGCCCAGGTAGTAGGGCCAGGCCAGCGCCAGATGCACGCCTATTCCGCACATCAGGGCGAGGAAGGCGGCATGGCACAGCATCACGCCGGCGACGTCGTAGTCGCCCATGGTGATGGCCGAAGTCTTGATGCCGATCTTCAGATCGTCCGGCTTGTCCGCAATCGCGTAGGCGGTGTCGTAGGCCACCACCCAGAACAGGTTGGCCAGCAGCAGCAGCCAGGCCAGAACGGGTACTTCGCCGGTTTCGGCGGCGAAGCCCATCGGGATGCCGAAGGAGAAGGCGACGCCCAGGTAGGCCTGCGGCATCGGGAAGAAGCGCTTGGTGAACGGGTAACTGGCCGCGATCAGCACCGCCGGCACGCTCAGCAGCTTGGTCAGATTGTTCAGCGGCAGCACCAGCAGGAAGGAGAGGGCGGCCAGCAGGGCGGCCAGCAGCAGCGCCTCCTTCTTGCTGACCGCGCCGCGCGCGAACGGGCGCTGGCTGGTGCGCGCGACGTGGGCGTCGTAGTCGCGGTCGGCGTAATCGTTGATCACGCAGCCGGCCGAGCGCATCAGGAAGGTGCCCAGGCAGAAGATGGCGACGATGGACAGGCGGGGCGCGCCATGGGTGGCGATCCACAGCGCCCACAGCGTCGGCCACAGCAGCAGCAGAGTGCCGATCGGCTTGTCCCAGCGCATCAGTTGCCGATAGTTTTCGTAGCGGTCGCGGATGGTGGCGGTCGAAATCACAGGAAATCCTCCAGCGCGGGCAGGAACAGCTCGGTCAGCAGCAGCGGCGAGCCGCCCAGCAGAAAGCGGCAGCGGCGGGCCGGATAGCCGGCCGCGGGCTGGACCCGGGTGGCGGCGGCGGCCAGCGGATGGCCGTCGGCCAGCCATCCGTAGCGCAGCGGCTCGCGGTCCAGCTCGGGCAGCTCGCCGAACAGCGTCAGGCCCAGCGAGCGGCTGCCGCGCCGCAGCACCGGCAGCCAGGCCGGACAGTCGGGGCGGGCGGCGCTGCGGGCGTACACCACCGGCATGTCGTCCAGGGTCAGCAGCACGTGGCGGGCGTACATAGGCTGGCCTTCCGGCAGGCCCAGCGCCTCGGCCTCGTCGGCCAGCACGCGGTCTTCGCCCTGGCTCAGCACGGACACCGCGAAACGGCGGCCGCCCGCCTGCAGCCTCAGGCTCAGCGAGGCGGGCTCGGTCAGGCAATCCAGCATGGAGTCGGGCAGGGCGGGGGGCGCGGCGCGCCACAGGACATCGTTTACCATGGCGCGCATTATGCCAAAAGCCGGCGGCGCTTGTCGCCTGCGGCGATACCCGGAGGCGGCGACTTGCCGTTATCATGCCCAGAGCGCGTTGGACGGGAGGGCATATGCTGGATCTGCTGTTGTGGCTGCTGGGCTACCAGCTGGCGGGAGAGGCGCTGGTGCGCGGCATGGGCTGGCCGATGCCGGGGCCGGTGATGGGGCTGTTGCTGCTGTTCGCCACGCTGTGGTTGCGCCGGGCGGCGCCGCAGACGCTGCAGCGGGAGACGCCGCGCTTTCTCGGCCACATGTCGCTGCTGTTCATCCCGGCGGGCGGCGCGCTGATGGCTTACGCGCCGCTGCTGCGCTCGCATGGCTGGCAGCTGGCGCTGATCCTGCTGGGCTCCACGCTGGCCACGCTGCTGGCTACCGGGCTGGTCCTGAAACTGCTGCTGCGCGGGAGGCGGCATTGAGCGCCGCCTGGCTGGATTCGCCGCTGACCGGCGTCTTCGTCACGCTGCTGGCTTATCGGCTGGCGCTGGCGGGCCACCGCCGCTGCCATGGCCATCCGCTGGCCAACCCGGTGCTGCTGGGCGTGCTGCTGGTGCTGGCCTGGCTGTGGCTGAGCGGCAGCAGCTATCAGCAGTACATGAATGGCGCCCGTTTCATCCAGCTGCTGCTGGGGCCGGCGACGGTGGCGCTGGCGGTGCCCTTGTACGGCAACCTGGCGCGTTTGAAGAAAGCCGCCGCGCCGCTGTTGGCCAGCATCGCGATCGGCGGTCTGGTGGGGATGGCCAGCGCGGCCGGCCTGGGATGGTGGCTGGGTCTCGACCAGCCGGTGCTGGTGGCGCTGTCCACCCGGGCGGTGACCACGCCGATCGCGATGAGCCTGGCCGGGGGCCTGGGCGGCTCGCCGGAGCTGGCGGCGATGTTCGTCATCGTGTCCGGCATCGTCGGCGCGGTGATGGCGCCGCCGCTGTTCAAGCTGCTGGGCTGGGACGACGACATGCTGCTGGGCGTGGCCACCGGCGTGACCGCGCATGGCATCGGCACCGCCAGGCTGTTCCAGCTGTCCGAGGCGGCGGGCGCCTTCGCCGGCCTGGCGATGGGGCTGAACGGGGTGTTCACCGCGTTGGCGCTGCCGTGGCTGGTGCGGGCGCTCGGGCTCGGTTAGCATGCGGGGGCGCGGTTGGTTTGGCATGAAGACAAACCGCCGCGCGGTCGCATAAGGAGAATGATATGGATCTGATTTTGTGGCGCCACGCCGAGGCCGAAGACGGCGCCGACGATCTGGCGCGCGCGCTGACCCGGCGCGGACAGCAGCAGGCCAGCCGCATGGCGTCGTGGCTGCGGGACAGGCTGCCGGACGATTACCTGCTGCTGGCTTCCGAAGCCCGGCGTTCGCAGCAGACGGCCGCCTATCTGGCCAAGAGCTATGAAGTGATGCCGGAGCTGAACCCCGGCTCCAGCGTGGATGAGGTGCTGCAGGCGGTGGGCTGGCCGGAATCGGGACGTCCGGTGGTGCTGGTCGGCCACCAGCCTTACATCGGCTGGCTGGCGGCGCGCCTGCTGTCCGAGCAGCAGCAGCTGTGGAGCGTGAAGAAGGGCTCGGTGTGGTGGTTGAACCGCCGCGAGCGCCACGGTTATGAGCAGGTCAGGCTGAAGCTGATGCTGACGCCGGGGATGCTCGAGCCGTGAGTCCCGAACCTTCCCCCTGTCCCTGTCCGACGCCCCGGCATGCCGGGGCGTCTTCGTTTCCGCCTCAGGCCGCCTGTGCCAGCTTTTCGCGCAGCTCGCGGCCGACGGCCACCATCGCCGCCAGTGCGGCCTCCACCTCGGGCCAGCCGCGGGTTTTCAGCCCGCAGTCTGGATTCACCCACAGGCGCTCGGCCGGAATCACCCGCAGCGCCTTGTCCAGCAGCGCGCGGATTTCGGCGGCGGACGGCACGCGCGGGCTGTGGATGTCGTAGACGCCGGGCCCGATCGCGTTCGGATAGCGGAAGCGGCCGAAGTCGGCGAGCAGCGCCATGTCCGAGCGCGAAGTTTCGATGGTGATCACGTCGGCGTCCAGCGCGGCGATGGCCGGCAGGATGTCGCCGAATTCCGAGTAGCACATGTGGGTATGGATCTGCGTCGCGTCGTCCACGCCGCGGCTGGACAGACGGAAGGCCTCGCCGGCCCAGGCCAGGTAGACGTCGCGGCCGGCGCGCTTCAGCGGCAGGCCTTCGCGGATGGCGGGCTCGTCGATCTGGATCACGCGGATGCCGGCGGCCTCCAGGTCGAGCACCTCGTCGTTCAGCGCCAGCGCGATCTGGCGGCAGACTTCGCGCCTGGGCAGGTCGTCGCGGACGAAGCTCCATTGCAGGATGGTGACCGGACCAGTCAGCATGCCCTTCACCGGTTTGGCGGTCAGGCTTTGCGCGTAGCGCGCCCAGTCCACGGTCATGGGCTTGGGCCGCGCCACGTCGCCGAAGATGATGGGCGGCTTCACGCAGCGGCTGCCGTAGCTCTGCACCCAGCCGCCGGCGGTGAAGGCGAAGCCGGCCAGCTGCTCGCCGAAGTATTCCACCATGTCGTTGCGCTCGGCCTCGCCATGCACCAGCACGTCCAGCCCCAGCGCCTCCTGGCGGCGGATCGCCAGCTCGATTTCCTTCTCCATCGCCTGCCGATAGCCGGCGGCGGACAGTTCCCCCTTCTTGAACGCGGCGCGGCTGGCGCGGATGGCCGGCGTTTGCGGGAAGGAGCCGATGGTGGTGGTCGGCAGCGGCGGCAGCTTGAGCCAGGCTTGCTGCCGCTCGGCGCGGATGGGGTAGGGGCTGGCGCGGCGGTCGGTGCCTTCCGGCAGCGCGGCCAGGCGCCGCGCGACGGCCGGGTCATGGATGCGGGGGCTGGCTCGGCGCTGCTCGCGGGCGAAATCGCTGCCCGATAGTTCGCCGGCGATGGCGGAGCGGCCGTGCTCCAGTCCGCGCTTCAGCGTCTTGAGCTCGTTGAGTTTCTGCACCGCGAAGGCCAGCCAGTTTTTCAGCTCCGGGTCCAGCCCGGTTTCGGCGGCGGCGTCGAAGGGGCTGTGCAGCAGCGAGCAGCTGGGGGCCAGCCACAGCCTGTCGCCCAGTTGCTGGGCCAGCGGGGCCAGGCGGTCCAGCAGCGCGGACAGGTCGGCGCGCCAGATGTTGCGGCCGTCGACGATGCCGGCGGACAGCACCTTGTCGGCCGGATAGTCCGGCAGGAAGGCGGAAATCTGTTCCGGCGCGCGGACCAGGTCCAGGTGCAGGCCGGCCACCGGCAGCGACTTCAGCCGCGCCGCGTGTTCGGACACATCGCCGAAATAGGTGGCCAGCAGCAGCTTGGGCGCATGCCGGCTCAATTGCGCGTAAGCTGGCGCGAAGGCGTCCAGCCACGACGGCTCCAGGTCCAGCGCCAGGATGGGTTCATCGATCTGCGCCCACTCCGCGCCGGCGGCGCGCAGCGACGACAGCAGCTCGCGATAGGCGGCGACCAGGCCGGGCAGCAGCGCGAGCCTGTCGAAAGGCCGGCCCTTGGCCTTGCCCAGCCATAGCAGGCTGAGCGGCCCCAGCAGCACGGGCTTGGCGGCCACGCCCAGCGCCCGGGCCTCGCGCAACTGCGACAGCAGCCGCTCGGGCTGGGCGGAGAAGGCGGTGTCGGCATGCCATTCCGGCACCAGGTAGTGGTAGTTGGTATCGAACCACTTGGTCATTTCCATCGCAGGCTGAACGGCGTTGCCGCGCGCCAGTTCGAAATACTGGCCGGTGGTGAGCGCGGCGGCGTCGAAGCCGAAGCGCGCCGGCGCGGCGCCGACCAGCAGCTGCGCGTCCAGCACGTGGTCGTACAGCGAGAAGTCGCCGACCGGGCTCAGTTCGACGCCGGCGCCTTTCTGCAGCAGCCAGTGCTTCTGGCGCAGCTCTTTCGCGCCCTGCGACAGCGCGGCTTCGTCCAGTTCCTGTTTCCAGTATCGCTCCAGCAGCGTTTTCAGCTCGCGCTTGGCGCCGATGCGGGGGAAGCCCAGCAGGTGGGTGGCGTGGCTCATGGGTGCGTTCCTGTTCTTGTCGGGATGGAACAAGCATCTGTCATTGCGGTGTATGATTCAAACTCATTATTTTGTTGTTCAACATGAATGGAATCGATGATGAGCGTGCTGGAGCTGAGGCATCTGAAAAGCTTGCTGGCATTGGCCGAAACCGGCAGCGTGTCGCTGGCCGCGCAGCGGGTGTGTCTGACGCAGTCGGCGTTGTCGCATCAGTTGAAACAGCTGGAGACGGCTTATGGTTTGACGCTGTTCGAGCGCAAGACCCAGCCGCTGCGCTTCACGCCGGCCGGCGAGCGGCTGCTCAGGCTGGCGCGGGAGCTGCCGGCCCAGGTGGCGGCGGCGGAGCGCGATTTGGCGCGCATCCGCCAGGGCGAGGCCGGCGAGGTCAGGGTGGCGGTGGAATGCCACACCTGTTTCGACTGGCTGATGCCGGCGATGGACCGGTTCCGCCAGCATTGGCCGGCGGTGGAGCTGGACATCGTGTCCGGCTTTCATGCCGACCCGGTGGGTTTGCTGCTCAGCGACCGCGCCGACCTCGCCATCGTGTCCGAGGCGGAGCCGCAGGCCGGCATCGTCCACCTGCCGCTGTTCTCCTACGAAATGGTGGGGATCGCCGCGCGCGAGCATCCGCTGGCGGCGAAAGCGGTGTGGCGGGCCGAGGATTTCGCCGCCGAGACGCTGATCCACTACCCGGTGGCGGACGAGATGCTGGATTTGCTGCGCAAGCTGCTGCTGCCGGCCGGCGTCAATCCGGCGCGGCGCACCGCCGAGCTGACCATCGCCATCATCCAGCTGGTGGCCAGCCGGCGCGGCGTGGCGGTGCTGCCGTACTGGGCGGTGCAACCCTATCTGGAGCGCGGCTACGTCGCGGCCAGCCAGGTCGGGGAGGACAAGCTGCGCAGCGAGCTGTACGCGGCCTTGCGCGCGGACGATGCCGAACGCGCCTATATGCAGGATTTCGTGCAGACGGTGCGGGACAGCAGCTTCGCGACGCTGCCGGGCTTATCCCCGTTGGCGGGGGCTTGAGCGCAGCGCCGGCAGCAGCGCGTCCAGCCGTTGCCGGCATTGCGGACGCAGCCGCCGGCTGTTGGCCGCCATCGCGGCCGCCCCGCCGGCGTCCCGGACCGGCTGCTGGAACGGCGCCCAGCCGCCCAGCAGCCAGGGGACGGGGCCGAAAGAGGCGGGGAGAGCCGCAGCCTCGGGCGCCGCGGCCCCGCATAGCTCGCGCAGGCGCGCGTTCGCTTGTTCCAGAATGTCGTTTTCCAGCTTCGCCATTTCCACTCTTTCCAGCCGCAGCAGGTAGATGCGGGCGGCCAGCCAGTCTGCTTCGTCGCTGAGGCGGGGCGGGGTGGGACGGCAGCCGGCGCGGCGGGCGGCCAGCAGCATGGCGAGCAGGCGGATCTCGGGCAACAGCGACTCCAGCAGCCAGCCGCATTGTCGCTGCCGGCTCAGCCAGGCTGTCAGAGGGTGGCGGCCGTGATCCAGGGCTTGTCTCAGGCATTCTCCGTCCCGGACCAGGATGATGGGGCGCAGATTTCCAAGTCTCGTTTCCATGAGGTCATGATCAGGATGTGGTTTGCAAATGGTCTGTTTCCCGTAAGCGACATGGCGTTGAAGCACGGGATGGCGCGTTTTGACCAGGGTTATGGCTTGATCGACATCAATGACATAGGAAAATGAATAATTAATTTATTTCCATAATGAATATTTTGTTTGACTTCGGCGGGCATTGTTGCGCACCATATATTTGAAATCAATATATTTTTATGAATCAAAATTCTATGGGAGAGCTGTCGATGTCGGCCAGGCAACTGGATGTCGGCGATCTGATCAATCGCCAGCGCTTTTCCGCGCGGCAATGGCGCATTCTGATGCTGTGCTTCCTGATCGTGCTGTGCGATGGTTTCGATACCGCCGCCATCGGCTATATCGCGCCGGCCGTGATCCGCGACTGGGGCGTGGCGCGCACCCAACTGGGGCCGGTGATGAGCGCCGCGCTGTGGGGCTTGGCCGCGGGCGCGCTGCTGGCGGGGCCGCTGGCCGACCGCATCGGCCGCAAGCGCGTGCTGCTGGGCGCGGTGCTGCTGTTCGGCGCGATGAGCGTCGCGACCTCCGCCGCCGCCGATCTGGCCGCGCTGGCCTGGCTGCGTTTCGCCACCGGACTGGGCCTGGGCGCGGCGATGGCCAACGCGGTGACGCTGACGTCCGAGTATTCGCCGGAGCCGCGGCGGGCCTTCATCGTCAGCGCGATGTTCTGCGGCTTTCCGCTGGGCGCGGCCTGCGGCGGGTTGCTGGCGTCGTGGCTGGTGCCGCATGCCGGCTGGCGCAGCGTGCTGTTGCTGGGCGGCATCGCGCCGCTGCTGCTGCTGCCGCCGATGTGGCTGTCGCTGCCTGAGTCGCTGCGTTTTCTGATACTGCGCGGCAGAGAGGGCGAAGCCCGCCGCATCCTCAGGCGGCTGCTGCCCGACGCGCCGTTGCGCGACGGCGACAGGCTGGTGCTGCGCGAGGCCGAGCGGATGCCGGGCTTGCGGCTGGTCTGGTCCGCAGATTACCGGACGGGCACGCTGTTGCTGGCTCTGGCTTATTTCATGGGCCTGCTGATCTTCTATCTGTTGACCAGCTGGCTGCCCATCCTGATCAGCGACAGCGGCATGGATTTG
The DNA here is from genome assembly GCF_000007705.1 of Chromobacterium violaceum ATCC 12472. NCBI lineage: Bacteria > Pseudomonadati > Pseudomonadota > Betaproteobacteria > Neisseriales > Chromobacteriaceae > Chromobacterium > Chromobacterium violaceum. Next base: position 3,907,479 of record NC_005085.1, on the reverse strand, counting down.
CGGCAAGCGGCGTTGCTGACCGCGCTGTTCCCGTTCGGCGGCCTGCTGGGCAGCACGCTGACCGGCTGGCTGATGGACCGCTGCGACGCGCACCGCGTGCTGGCGCTCGCCTATCTGCTGACCGGCGCGCTGGTGTTCTGCATCGGCCAGGCGCTGAACAATCACGGCCTGCTGGCGGCGGTGATCTGCCTGGCCGGCATCGCGATGAACGGCGCGCAGGCATCGATGCCGTCGCTGGCCGCCGGCTATTACCCGACGGCGGGCCGGGCCAGCGGCGTGGCGTGGATGATGGGCATGGGCCGCTTCGGCGGCATCGCCGGCGCGATGCTGGGCGCGACGCTGCTGAAGCTGCAACTGGGCCTGCCGCTGTTCTTCGCGCTGCTGTCGCTGCCGGCGCTGCTGGCGGCAGCGGCCTTGCTGCTCAAGCGCCGTTCCATCGCGATGGCGAGGAGGGCATGGGCATGAGCGAGAGGACGATAGCCGGCGTGCTGGAGGCCGTGCGCCGCCAGGCTTTGCCGGCCGACGACCGGGAGTTCTGCGTCGCGCTGCACGACTACGTGCGCGACCGGGTGCGTTTCGGCTTCACCGCCGGTTTCGAGCGCGTCACGCCGGAGCAGACGCTGGCCTTGGGCCGCGGCCATTGCAACGCCCAGGCCGACCTGCTGTGCGCCTTGCTGCGCGGCGCCGGATTCGAGGCCAGCCTGCGTTTCGTCGCGCTGGACAAGCGCATCCTGCGCCACGCGGTGCCGGCGCCGGTGCTGTTCTGTCTGCCCTCCAGACTGTTCCACGCGGTCACGCAGCTTAAGCTGGGCGGCTTGCGCTGCAATATCGACAGCTATATTTTCGACCGCTCGGGTTTCCGCCAGCAGCGCGCGCGGCTGCAAGCCGCGGGGTGGGAGCGCGGCTTCGGGCTGGGACGCGGCGCGGTCTGCGAATGGAGCGGCCGCGGCGACGCGTTTTCCCAGGCCGAGCCCGGCAATCTCAAGCCCGACAACCTCGAATTCCCCTCGCTGGCCGAAGCCGTGGCCAGCGGCGCCGGCAACAACACTTTGCTCGGCATCCATTTCAACCAGTGGCTGGCCTGCGTGCCGACGCCGCTGCGCCGCGCCAGCGAGCGCTATCTGAACAGCCGCCTGGGGCCCGCCATGACTTAGCGGCCGCTGCGGCGTCGTGTCCGGCCCGAGGGGCCGGCGTCTGATCATCCGTCCAACGAGGAAACCAACCATGTTGCCTGTAGCAAGGATTGCTCGCGTCGTCGAGCAGGCGTCGCTGCGTCCGCACTACCCGCGCCATTGGGGCGTGGAGCGGGAGCAGATCATGCAATGGCTGCGCGACGGCGAGTATCACCGCGTGCCCGCGATCCGCAAGCAGGATCTGTCCAACCATTGGGACGAGCTGATGGAGTACGGCGACTTCACCGATGTCGTCAGCTCTTCCGGGACCACCGGACGGCCGGTGGAACTGCCGGTGCACCGGCTGCAGGAAATGGTGTGGGTCGATTGCGTGGCGCGGGTGCTCACCGAGCTGGGCGCGAAGCCGGGCGACCGCATGCTGCATCTGCTCAGCAACAACGACATGTTCACGCTGGGGCCGCTGGTGCTGCAGGCGGCCAAGAAGGTGGGTCTGGGGCCGTTCCGCTGCTCGCCGCAGCGCACGCGGCGCATCCTGGACGTGGTGCATTACCACCAGCCGGCCTTCGTGGTCGGCAATCCGGCTGTGATGCTGGAGCTGGCGCAGACCATGGGCGCGGATTTCCCGGCGCCGGAGTGTCTGCCGGATTACGCCTATTTCGGCGCCTGCGGCGCTTTCGACGCCGACAACCGGCCGACGCCGGTGGCGCGCAAGGTGATGGAGCTGTGGGGGCTGAAGGAGGCGCTCAACGAGTACGGCTGCAGCGAACTGGGTTCGGTCGGCCATGAGTGCCTGCAGCATCGCGGCTTCCACATCAACGACGATGCGGTCCACGTCGAGCTGATCGATCCCGATACCGGCCTGCCGGCCGCGCCGGGCCAGCCGGGCGAGGTGGTGGTCACCTCGCTGACCTTGCCGCGCGGCTTCATCGCGGTGCGCTACGCGACCGGCGACATCGCCAGCTGGCTGGACGACAGCCCTTGCGACTGCGGCCGCCGCAGCCCGCGGCTGGGCGCCATCATCGGCCGGGTCGACCACCAGTTGAAAATCCAGGGCCAGACGGTCTATCCGGATCTGATCTTCGACGTGCTGGGCGGCGTGGCCGGCATAGACAACGAACTGGTGGTGCGCTGTCCGGACGAGCAGGGCGGCCAGCGGGTGGAGGTATGGCTGTCGGCGGGAGACGGCGGCGCCGACATCGTCCGCCGGGTCGGAGAACTGCTGTTGCAGCGGCTGGCGGTGGCGCCGCCGCTGCGCCTGGTGCCGTCCGAGCTGATCCAGAAGCTGAAGCGCGACAAGATGGCCAGCGGCAACGGCGTCAAGGTGCCGCGCTTCATCGAGCTGCCGCTGCCCGTCCATGCCTACCTATGAGGGATGCGCGATGACCCCCTTGTTGCAGGCGCCGCGTCTGATGCCCGGCCTGAGCCTGAAGCTCGAATACCTGAATCCCTCGCTGTCGATCAAGCACCGTTCGCTGCCGAAGACGCTGCTGGCGCGCGCGGAAGCGGGCCGGATAGGCCGCGGCACGACGCTGGCGATCATGACCGCCGGCAGCGCCGGCGTCAGCGTGGCCTGGGCCGCCAGCCAGATAGGCTGCAAGGCGCTGTTGCTGATGCCGGAGAGCGCGCCGGACAGCGTGGTCAATTACGCGCGCTGGCTGGGCGCCGCGGTGGAGCGCCGCCCGCATCCGCAGTTGCAGGAGCTGCTGGACGCGCATCGCGGCATGCCGGACAGCCATGTGGTCGAGCAGTTGAGCGACGCGGAGCTGATCGGCCATTACCGGGCGGTGGGCGAGGAGTTGCTGCGCCAATCGCCCGGGCTGGCGGCGGTGACGGTGCCGGCCGGCACTTGCGCGTCGCTGATGGGCATCGCCGAGGCGCTGGCGCCGGCCGGCATCCCGGTCTACGCGGCGGAGCCTGCGGAAGCGGCCGTGCTGTCGGGCGAGCCGTGGCGTCCGCATGATATTCCCGGCCTGGCGCCGCCGGCGCCGACGAAATTATTCCGGCGCGAGGCCGTGGCCGGCATCGTGCCGGTGGCGTCGGCGTTGGCCTGGTCGACGGCGCGCGAGGCGCTGGCCGCTTGCGGCGAGCCGGTCGGGCCGTCGTCAGGCGCCGCCATCGCTGCCGCGCGCGCGCTGCGGCGGCAGGGCGTGGACGGCGACATCGCCGCGGTCTGCTCCTCTCACATGGCCACCAGCCTGTGAGGCTGCATCAGGCAAGCGCGGGGGGCGTCCGCCTCCCGCCGTTCCTGCCGGACGCGGAACAGGCGCGGCCAGCCATCACGATTCCCTGGGAGAAGGCCTGGCCGGTGTCGCCGGACGAGATCTGCGCGTGCAGCCGCGGCGCGCTGGTCCACGACGGATACATGACCGGCGCCCTGCAGGCCAGCCGTGGCTGCATGCTGCGCATCCGCCGGCTGTGGCAGCGGCATGACGCGCGCAGGCTGGAGCGCAGCATCCTGTTGCTGGACGAGGCGCAGCGTTGCCACGTGGCGGCCTGGATACGGATAGAGCTGCTGGCTTTCGAACCGAGGCTCAAGCGGCAGTTGATCGAGTCCGACCTGCCGTTCGGCAGCATACTGGCGCGGGCGGGCATCCAGCCGTCCTTCTCCGGCCGCCGGTATTTCGCGTTGCCCGGGCTGTTCGCCGCCGGCGGGGGCATCGCCTACCGCGAGTGCTGCGACCGGCACTATGGGCGCAGCCACTGGATGCTGGACGGCGAGGGCCGGGTGCTGGCCGAGGTGTGCGAAGCGCTGCCGTGAAGGCGGCGCTTGGCGAAATGCCGAAAGCATGGCAGTCTGCCGCGGCAGAGCGCCAGCCGGACACGCCCGGGCGCAGGCTCAGAGCAGGCGGGTCACCACGTAGTAGATGACGTAAAGCCAGCTCAAAAAGCCGTGAATGATCGCCCACAGGATGGAATGGTTGGCCGACCATGACAGGGCGACCGCGATCAGCGTGCCCAGCGAGAATCCGATTCCGATATGACGTGTGTCCATGCTGCTTGGCTCCTGTAGGCTTGGATGGCGCCTGCGTGCGGCTGTCTGCCGCGTGTCGGCGCTTTTAATAATAAACCATTTATAAAGTTTTTTATTTATGTTTTAAATTGCGCCGCTCCTCCCAATTTTCCAGGCGCGGCGGCGACTTTCGAAACCAGGTGATCGATGGGCATCAAACGACTCAATCATGCCGTGCTCTACGTCAGCGACGTGGCTGACAGCGCGGCTTTCTACCGCGACGTGCTGGGCTTCCGCCCCAAAGGCGACGCGGCATCCGGCCGCGCCGTGTTCGCGCAGGCGGCGCATTCCGACAACGACCATGATCTGGCCTTGTTCCAGCGCAATCTGGGCCAGCAGCGTTCGGGCCCCTTCAGTCCGCGCGGAGAGACGCCGGATCCGCACCAGCCCAGGGCAGGTCTGTACCATCTGGCCTGGGAGGTGGATACCATCCAGGAATTGAAGCGGATTCGCGACCATCTGGCCGAGATCGGCAAGCTGGGCATGGAGGAGGACCACGGCGTGCACAAGAGCGTGTACGGCCACGATCCGGACGGCTTGCTGTTCGAGGTGTGCTGGTTCGTGCCCGAGGACAGGATGGACGCGCGCGACCGCGAGCCCGGCGACGGCCGGCTGGATTGGGCGCGCGAGCTGGCGCGCTTCGCCTGAGGCCCAGGGGCTGTTGACGTTTGCCGAGCGGTCGCGCCGGGATGCGTTTTGCGGCGAATCCAGGCGTTTCGCGCGCCGCATAGTCATGCTCTGCCAGCGCGGCACAACGAAGCGTCGTCGCGAAACGCGCCCGGCCCGCGGGTTTGGCCGCTTTGGGACGGAAGCCGCGTTGCCCAGCCCTTGCATAGCATGACTATGCGTCGGACTGTGCGCCTTGCTTCCGTCCCAAATCGGCGCAAACGCGATCCGCTCACCAAACGTCAACAGCCCCTAGCCGCCGCCTTCCGGCAGATAGCGCGCGCGCAGGCCGGGCAGCTGCCGCCACACGCATTCCGCGTGCCGCGGATGGCGGCGCGCGTAGTCGCGGCTGAATACCCAGTAGTAGGTCTTGCTGAGCAGGGGCGGGGACAGCCGGCGGACTTGCAGCTCCGGATGGTGGCGCAGGTAGAGATCGCCGGCCTGGCGGTGCAGCGCGTAGGCCTGGATGCGGCCGGCTTTCAGCTTGGAGAAATTGTCGGCGATGGTGCTGCCGTTCTCGGCGGCGATGCCGAGCGCCGCCAGATCGCCGCCGATCGACCAGCCGCGGTTGATGCCGACCGCGCCGTCCAGACCGCTCAGCCGCGCGCCGTCCCAGCGCAGCGCGCTGTCGTTCCGCACATAGAAAACGTAGTGGAAGGTGGCCATGCGGCGGTTGGCGTCGGGCTTGTCTCCGCGCATCGGATAGGCCATCAGGTCGCGCCGGGGCGCTTGGTAAGACAGCAGCAGCGCGCTGTCCAGCCTATGCAGCCCAAGGTTTTGCACCAGGCGCTTGCCGGGCTGGCGCAGGAAGCGCGCCTCCAGCCCGCAGCGCCGCAACGCGGTTCGGGCCAGATCGATGGCCCGGCCCCGCGGCAGGCTGTCGGCCGCGGGATCTTCGATCATGTAGGGACTGGTCAGCGCGTCGCTGATGCCGACGCGCAGCGGCTCCGCGGCGGGCAGGGACAGCGGGAACAGGCAGGCCAGCGCGATGGGCAGACGGGACATCGGACATTCAGGCTGGGAAAGGTCTGCCCATTTTATCAAAATGATTAAAAATATGCTGATTGTTTTGGAATTATTTGATTAACAATTAACTGTGCTGAGCGTCGTGCTCCAGCCCTAGTTCCTGAATCTTGCGGGTCAGGGTGTTGCGCCCCCAGCCCAGCAGGTGCGCGGCTTCCACCCGGCGCCCGCCGGTATGGCCGAGGCTGGCGCGGATGCAGGTGGTTTCGAAGCGGCGCGTCAGCTCATCGACGATGCCGACCTCGCCGGCGCGCAGACGCCGGCGGATCTCGTCCTCCAGCATCCGGTCCCAGTCGCCGTGCGGGCAACCGGCGGCCTCGGCTTGCGGCTCGCGCAGCTCCGGCGGCAGGTCGGCCACTTCGACGGTCTGGCCCGGCGCCATCACGCATATCCACTGGCACAGGTTTTCCAGCTCGCGCACGTTGCCGGTGAAAGCGCTGCGCTGGATCAGCGCCATCGCCGCCTCGGACAGGCGCTTGGGTTCGACGCCCAGCTGGGAGGCGCTCTTGGCCAGGAAGTGGCGGGCCAAGAGCGGGATGTCCTCGCGCCGCTCCCTCAGCGGCGGCAGCCGCAGGCGGATCACGTTGAGGCGGTGGTACAGGTCTTCGCGGAACAGCCCGTCGCGCACCCGTTGCTCCAGGTTCTGGTGGGTGGCGGCGATCACCCGGACATTGGCCTTGATCGGCGTGTGGCCGCCGACGCGGTAGAAATGGCCGTCGGACAGCACTCTGAGCAGCCGGGTTTGCAGCTCGGTCGGCATGTCGCCGATCTCGTCCAGGAACAGCGTGCCGCCTTCGGCTTCCTCGAAGCGGCCGCGCCGCGTGGCCAGCGCGCCGGTAAACGCGCCTTTTTCGTGGCCGAACAGTTCGGATTCCAGCAGGTCCTTCGGTATCGCCGCGGTGTTGAGCGCGATGAAGGGCTTGCCGGCGCGCACCGAGTGGCGGTGCAGCGCCTCGGCCACCCGTTCCTTGCCGGTGCCGGATTCTCCGGTGATCAGCACGGTGACGTTGGATTGGGCCAGCCGGCCGATGGCGCGGAATACGTCCTGCATCGCCGGCGCCTGGCCCAGCAGCACCGGCATCGCTTCCGGGCTGTCGGCGCCGCCGCCTTGCGCCTCGCTTTCGGCCAGCGCGCGCTCGATCAGCAGCACCGCCTGGTCGATGTCGAACGGCTTGGGCAGGTATTCGAAGGCGCCGCCCTGGAAGGCCGACACCGCGGAGTCCAGGTCGGAGTGGGCGGTCATGATGATGACCGGCAGCTGCGGATGCTCGGTCTTCACCTTGGACAGGAACTTCAGGCCGTCGGTGCCCGGCATGCGGATGTCGGAGATGATGGCTTGCGGCTTGTCGTCGTATAGCGCGTTGAGCGCGTCGTCGGCGCTGGCGAAGCTGTCGAAGCCGATGCCGGCGCGGGTCAGCGCCTTTTCCAGCACCCAGCGTATCGCCTTGTCGTCGTCTATGATCCAGACCGGCTTGGCCATGGCGTTTCTCCTCGTGTTCTCTTGTCGTTATCCCGCTTCGCCGCCGAAGGGCAGCAGCACGGTGAAGCAGGTCTGGCCCGGCCGCGAATCGAACTCTATGCTGCCGCCGTGCTGGTGGACGAAGGCCTGGGCCAGCGTCAGCCCCAGGCCGGTGCCTTCGGCGCGGC